>JAZABS010000095.1:0-5390 GCA_036136835.1 Bacteroidota bacterium | reverse complement strand
GGAATGTCTGTAAATGCAAGTTGTGCAAAATGCGATGAACCTCTTGTTAACGGATATTTATCACTAGATGATGGAACTTCAGTTCAGATTTCAAGTTGCCCAATTTGCGAAGGAAAAATAAAATCTCCTCAATGTTGTGGTATGGATATGGCTTGTGAAGTATAAACTAGAATTATATCTTTCAACATGAATAGGTTACTGATTCTTCTAATACCAACATTGTTTTTCAATTCATATGGTCAAAACCTAAACTTGAAAGATATTTCCCCATTTCCTATAGGAACATCCGTTAGAATAAAACCATTTTTAAAGGATAAGCAGCTTGTTAATTTACAAAAGCGTCATTTCAATAGTATTACTTCAGGTAATGATATGAAAATGTATGAGATTATAAAGACAGAAGGAAATTATTATTGGGATAGAATAGATACAATAATAAATTATGCTAGAGATAATAATCAAAGAATGTTTGGACATAATCTTATATGGCATTTTTCAACTCCAAATTGGGTAAGAAAAAAAGCAAGAAAGGATCCAGCTTGGTTAGATAAATTTTTAAAAGAATATATTACTACATACGTGTCTAGATATAAGGATATTGTTGATGGATGGGATGTTGTAAATGAAGCTTTTGAGGCTTCTGGAGGAGAATATAGAAGGGAAAGTATATGGTATGAAATAATGGGAAAAGAATACATTGAAAAAGCTTTTCGGTATGCGCATGAAGTTGATCCAGATGCAATTTTGTTTTATAATGACTTTAATATTGAGAGAGATACATTAAAATTAAATTCAGTATTAGAAATGGTATCAGATTTTAAGAAAAGAGGAGTACCTATTTCCGGTATTGGATTTCAAATGCATATCCGTATGGATATCCCTAATGAAGTAATCGCACACACTTTAAAAAAAGCAGCTGAAACGGGATTACAAATTCATTTATCTGAAACAGATATAATTTTTAATATTCATGATGATAATAAGGGAGGTGGTGTTGAAAGATACAAAGAGCTTACTGAAGAAATGAAATTAGCTCAAGCAGAAAAGTATAGGGATTTGGCGTTGATGTACAGAGAAATTGTTCCAAAGGAACAACAGTATGGAATAACTTTTTGGGGATTTAATGATAGAGATACTTGGATAAGGAGATTTTTTAATATGAATGATTGGCCTTGTCTATTTGATGATAATTTAAAACCCAAAGCAGCATTTTATGGTTTTTCTGAAGGATTAACAAAAGAACTTTAATTATTTGCTAAAGATTAATCAAAAAATGAAAATAAAAATATTTTTACTATTATTTTTTTTGTTTTTGAACAGTTATTCTCAACAATTTAGAGATGCTTCATCGATTTCAGATTTAAATCAATTTTATAACAATAATGGAGTAGCCATTGCTGATTACGATCAGGATGGAGATCTTGATATGTTTATTGTAAGTTATCATTCTGATGATAATAACGATAGTAGATTATTGGAAAACACTAACAATGGTAATTTTATTGATGTAACTGAAGCAACTGGTATTAATCAAAATTTAGAGCATCAAATTACTCTTCCAACTGGATTTTATTTTGGAGACAGACTTTCTGCGTCATGGGGAGACTTTAATAATGATAGTTATCCGGACTTGTTTTTAGGTAATTCAGTTCAAAGTGAATTATACAAAAACAACGGGGATGGTAGTTTTACTAATATAACTGAATCAGCAGGCTTCCAGGTAACATGTAATGATTGTTATATAGCAGGAGCTCTATGGTTAGATTATGATCTTGACGGACACCTGGATATTTTTTTATCAGATTATCATTCATATTCAATGAACAAACTATATAGAAATTTAGGAAATGAAACTTTTGAATTAATTGATTTGAGTTCAGTCATGTTAAATAAAAACAGTTTTTCTGCAATATTTATGTATGTAAATGATGATGAATATCCAGATATATATGTAGCTAATGATTTTGATCAGAATAACCCTTTATTAATTAGTCAAGGGGGGAGTGGATTTGTTAATGAAGCAGAATCATATCAGGTGTTAGATCCTAGGGATGGAATGGGCCTTGCAACTTGTGATTATGATAATGATTTAGACATTGATTTCTTAGTTACGAATATTAAGGAAAATAGTTTTTTTGTAAATAATTACACAGCAGAAAATGAGTTTACAAACATATCTGAAGATGTAAATATTTATGACACTCAATGGGCATGGGGTGCAATTTTTACAGATTTCACACATGATGGATATGAAGATTTATATATAGCAAATGGATTCTTTAATAATGAAAAAAACGAATATTTTCAAAGTGTATTTGCACCTGATGGAAGAAAATTTCAACATGCTCAATTTTCAGATGAACCAATTGCAGAAACAAATAGTAGATCAGTTAATTCTTTTGATTATGATAATGATGGTGACTTGGATTTAGTTGTATCAAATATTAATTCTAGTTTAGAATTTTATGAAAATAAATCTATAGACTCTTATTTTACTGATGATATTTCTGGATCTTGGCTAAAAGTTAATCTTCAAGGAACTATTGCAAATAGAGATGGATTAGGTGCAATTGTCGAAATAGAAGATAGTAATGAAAATCTTCAAACTAGATTATATAATGGATCAGGGTTTCAGCATCAATCTTTACAATCACTCCATTTTGGCCTTAATGATGCTAGTCATATAAAATCAATTTCAGTTACTTGGCCTAGTAGTACTGGAACAGAAGTGTTTGAAAATATTAATATAGATGTTAATCAGACGTATGAAATTATTGAAGGTCAAGGAATCCAATTAATTAACAATAATACATCAGTAAAAATTCCAGGATGTACTGATGTTAATTCTTGTAATTATGATCCTGAAGCTACTGTAAGTAATAATACATGTGAATATCTTACAAGTGGAGAAATAAGTGGCCCAGAAGTTGTAAATCCTTTAGAAACTTATTCTTATACTTATTCTGGCGGTACAAGTTTTTCAAATTATTTATGGGATGTAGTCAATGGAACAATAGTTCAGGGGCAAGGAACTAATACTATTCAAGTAACATGGGAAATAGATGTTGAAGGCTCTTTAAATATTATAGGCTCTAATGAAACTTGTAGCAGTAATACAGTGGAATATAATGTACAAATGGAATTACCATCAGCAGATGATTCTTATTATTCTATAGCTAGATTATGGAATGAATTACTTCTTGAAGCTATAAGAAATGATTTGGCTAGACCAACAGTTCATGCAAGGAATTTATTTCACACTAGTGCTGCTATGTATGATGCTTGGGCAATAGTTAATAGTAAAGGAGATCCATATTTAATTGGAAATTCAGTACATGGATATGACGTTCCGTTTGATAGTTTTAGCAATGAATTATCTGAGACCGAAAACAATAGAGCTGCCATTAGTTATGCTGCATATAGGATAATCAGACATAGATTTTTGAATTCACCTGGTTGGCCATTAATTAAAGCTAGAACGGATAATTTAATGAGTCTTTTAAATTTTGATATAGATAATTATGAAGTTGACAATAATAATGAAGATCCAATTGCTTTAGGAAATTTTATTGCTGAAAATTATATTTCATATGGATTAGAGGATGGATCAGTAGAAGATGATAATTATGAGAATCAATATTATGCTCCAGTCAATGAACCTTTAGTCCCAGAATTTAGTGGCAATTCCACAATTACTAATCCAAATCGTTGGCAGCCTTTATCACTTAATGTATTTATCGATCAAAGTGGAAATATATTAGATGAAAGTACACCAGAATTCTTAGGCGCTGAATGGGGGAATGTAAATCCATTTGGATTAAGCCAGGATGATATGACAATTTATACTAGAGATGGCAATTCTTATAATGTCTATCATGATCCTGGCGCTCCTTCTGAATTAGATGATAATCAACAAACTAATCTTGATTACATTAATGCTTTTTCAATGGTTTCAATTTGGGGATCTCATCTGTCAAAAGATGATGGCGTTATGTGGGATATATCTCCAAATAGCATTGGAAATGTTTCTGAAGATTCTTATCCAGATAATATATCACAATATGATACATTTTATGATTACTATAATGGAGGTGATAGTGGGATGGGATATAGTTTAAATCCAGTTACAAATGAATCTTATGACACCCAGGTTGTCGCTAGAGGGGATTACACTAGAGTGTTAGCAGAATTTTGGGCGGATGGACCAGATTCTGAGACTCCACCAGGTCATTGGTTTGTATTACTTAATAGTATAAGCGACAATCCATTATTGGAGAAAAAGTTTCAGGGAATTGGAGATGAATTATCAAATTTGGAATGGGATATAAAATCATATTTCATTATGGGTGGAGTTATGCATGATGCTGCCATTACAGCTTGGGGAATTAAGGGATGGTATGACTATGTTAGGCCTATATCTGCAATTAGATATATGGGTGATTTAGGCCAAAGTACAGATCAATCTCTTTCAAATTATAATGAAAATGGTCTTCCTTTAATTGACGGATATATTGAAATAATTGATCAAGATGACCCTTTGTCTGGAGAATCAAATGAGAATGTAGGAAAGATAAAATTATATACTTGGAGAGGACATGATTATATTGAAAATCCTGCAGTAGATCAAGCAGGAGTAGGTTGGATCCTTGCCGAGGAATGGTGGCCTTATCAAAGACCCACTTTTGTTACCCCAAATTTTGCTGGATATGTTTCTGGTCATTCAACCTATTCAAGGGCAGCTGCAGAAGCTCTAACACATTTTACAGGCAGCCCATATTTTCCTGGAGGTATGGGTGAATATATAGCTAGGGAAAATGAATTTTTGGTGTTTGAGGAAGGTCCAAGCCAAGAAATTAAACTGCAATGGGCATCCTATCGAGATGCATCTGATCAATGTAGTCTTTCAAGGATTTGGGGAGGTATTCATCCATATATTGATGATATGCCTGGTCGTTTTATTGGTAGTGTTGTTGGGGTAGAAAGCTTCAATTATGGTGCAGCATATTTTGAATCTTCATTATCCACAATAGATTTAGAATTACCTAAATTAAAACTTGTAGCAAATCCAATTTATTCTGACCAATCAATTGAAATTATTAATACAAATGGAAATGAGACTTTTAAGCTTTACAACATTAATGGTCAGCAAATAAAAATCAATACTTTTTACAATCAAAATAGAACTTCTGTATTCCATCAAGGATTAAATCCTGGAATATATTTATTAAAGTTTAAAGATATTAATTGGAAGATATTAGTTAGATAAATATTATTTAAATTTGTCGGCACATTTAAAACGGCCTCGTAGCATAACTGAATAGTGCACTTGATTACGGCTCAAGAGGTTGCAGGTTTGAATCCTGCCGAGGTCACTAAAGGAATTACATCTT
>JAZABS010000094.1:0-4809 GCA_036136835.1 Bacteroidota bacterium | reverse complement strand
CCTGAAAATGTAATAATGGAAAAATATGGAGAAACATATGAAAGAAGACCTCTTTATTTAACATATATATCCTCTAAAGAAAATATTAAAAATATTGATTTAATCAGAGAAAACAATCTAATTAACGCTGGAGTTAAAAAATTTGGAGAAAATAAAAATCATAACTTAAAAAAAGACATAGCAATCGTCTGGTTAAGCTATAATGTTCATGGGAATGAATCGTCATCAACTGAAGCTTCGATGAAAACTCTTTATCTTCTTTTAACCAAAAACTCAAAATTTCTTGAAAATACAATAGTTATTATTGATCCTTGCATTAATCCTGATGGAAGAGACAGATATGCAAACTGGTATAACCAAGTAGGCAATTTCCCTTATAATACAAACCCCAAATCTAGAGAACATGATGAGCCATGGCCAGGAGGAAGAGCAAATCATTATCTATATGATTTAAATAGAGACTGGGCATGGATAACACAAATTGAATCAAAGGCAAGATTAAAAGTATACAATAAATGGCTGCCTCATGTACATGTAGATTATCATGAGCAAGGTATCAATGAGCCATATTATTTTGCTCCAGCAGCAGAACCATTCCACGAAGTTATTACAAAATGGCAAAGAGACTTTCAAAAAGAAATTGGAATAAATAATGCTAAGTATTTTGACAAAAATGGATGGCTTTATTTTACAAAAGAAATGTTTGACCTTCTTTATCCAAGTTATGGAGATACTTATCCTACTTATTTAGGGTCTATAGGAATGACTTATGAAAAAGCTGGTGGTGGAGTTGCTGGATTGGGTATTTTAAATTCTGAAAATAAAGTTTTAAGTCTTGTAGATAGAGTTAATCATCATACAACATCTGGAATTTCGACTGTAGAAATTTCATCACTTAATGCAAAAGAATTAAATAAAAATTTTAAAGATTTTTTTAAGATTAGATCAGATAATACAAACTATATCCTCAGAGGTAATAAGGATAAATTGCAAAAACTAAAAAAACTATTAGATGCTCATGAAATTCATTACTCAAATGCAGGTAGTAATAAAACATATGCTTATAGTTATCAATCCAATAGAAATGAAAGTTTGCAAACAAATTCAACAGACTTATTAATTTCTACAAGTCAGCCTAAAGGAAAATTAGTTGATGTTCTTTTTGAACAAAATGCAAAACTTTCTGACTCTTTAACCTATGACATTACTGCATGGAGTTTGCCATATGCCTATGGTTTAGATGCATATATGACAAACAAAAAAATTATTGGTGGCATAACTGAAAATGAAAAATTTTCAGTTAATTCTATTGATAAAAATGCAATAGCATATGCACTAAAATGGAATCATCTTAATGATGCAAAGTTTCTTTCTAATCTTTTAAAAAATAAGATAAAAGTCAGATACAATAAAATTGAATTTACAACTAATGGGATTAAGTATAATCCTGGGTCTCTTATAATATACAAAGGGGATCAAACTAATGAGTCTAAATTTAATAAAGTTGTTGACATTGCAAATGATTATAATAGAAAACTAAATCCAATTTATACTGGTATGTCTGAAAAAGGACCAGACTTGGGCTCATCTTCAATAGATTTGATAAAAAATAGTAATATTGCAATTTTAGCTGGTGATGGATCTGGAGACAGAGTGTCTTCATTAAATTATGGGGCAATATGGTACTTTTTTGAACAAGAAATAAATTATCCTCTTACTCATATAAACATAGATAAATTCAGTAGAATAGACTTTGAAGAATTTGATATATTAATTATCCCTGACGGATATTATTTTTCTTTAAAAAATGAAAAGAACATAGGTAAGATTAAATCATGGTTAAGAAATGGGGGTAAAATAATAGCATTTAGTAAAGCTCTTGATATATTTAGCAACAATGAGAGTTTTAAGCTAAAATCTAAATCAAATAGCATGAACCTAACTGAAGAAAATATGTATCTATGGGATGAAGGATATATTAGTTATAATGATCAAAGAAGAAGTAGAATAAGTAATATGATCTCAGGTGCTATATTTGAAGTTGCACTGGACAATACGCACCCAATGGCATATGGATATCCAAAAAATTATAATTCACTTAAAATTGGGGCTAGTTCATATGATTTGATGAAAAATGCTAATAATGTTGGTGTAATTAAAAATGCTAATCCAATTTCAGGTTTTGCAGGAAAAAACACTCTATCAAAACTTAATAATTCAATGATTTTTGGTCATGAAAATTTTGGAAAAGGTGATATAATATATTTTGCAGATAATCCACTATTTAGAAGTTTCTGGGAAAATGGAAAATTATTTTTTGCTAATTCAATATTTTTTGTTGATTAGAAGACTATTGTACTACTTCCGCATATAAATCAAAATCTGATGCATCAATTATTTTTGCGTTGACATACTCTCCTATTTTTAGATAAGTATTTCTTGCATCAATTAGAACTTCATTGTCAACATCTGGAGAGTCAAACTCAGTTCTTCCTAAATAATAATTACCAGACTTTCTATCTATAATAACATTGAATTCTTTTCCAATCTTATTTTTATTTAATTCCCAAGAAATTTCTGATTGAATTTTCATTATTTCATTTGCTCGATTTCTTTTAATTTCTTCGGGGACATCATCAATTAAACTATATGCATGAGTGTCTTCTTCATGTGAATATGTAAAACATCCTAATCTATCAAATTTTATTTCCTTAATCCAATCTTTTAGTAAATTAAAATCTGAATTCGTTTCGCCTGGATAACCAACTATCAAAGTAGTTCTAATTGCAATTCCTGGAACCTTTGTTCTTATTTTAGAAATTAAAGCATTGATTTTTTCTTTATTGCTACCCCTTCTCATACTTTTTAGAATCTTGTCTGATATATGTTGCAGAGGAATATCTATGTAGTTGCATATTTTCTTTTCTTTTTTAATTACATCCAAAATATCTATTGGAAATCCAGAAGGAAATGCATAGTGCAATCTAATCCATTCAATACCTTCGACCTTAACTAAAGATCTCAATAAATCAGATAAATTTCTTTTTTTATATAGATCTAATCCATAAAATGTTAAATCCTGAGCAATTAAGATTAGTTCTTTAACGCCTTTATTTGCAAGCTTTTCAGCCTCTAATAATATTTCGTCAATACTTCTACTTCTATGTTTACCTCTCATTAGAGGAATTGCACAGAAACTACAGGTCCTATCACATCCTTCAGAAATTTTTAAATAAGCGTAATTTTTTGGAGTAGTAGCTATTCTATCACCTACAAGTTCATGTTTATAATCTGCCCCTAATTCCTTAAGGAGATTAGGCATATCAGTAGTCCCAAAATACTGATCAACATCAGGAATTTCATTATATAGGTCAGATTTGTATCTCTCACTCAAGCATCCAGTAACATAAACCTTATCAATTTCTCCATTTTTTTTCCTATTTACATAATCAAGTATAGTATTAACACTTTCTTCTTTAGCGTTATTAATAAATCCACAGGTATTAATAACAACTATATTGCCTTTTTTTTCATGAACTACTTTCATTTTGTTAGCCTTTAATTGGCCCATCAAAATTTCACTATCATATACATTCTTACTACATCCAAGTGTAATAACATTTATGATATTCTTATCTAAAGATTTTGTCCTCAAAAAAAATTATTTGAAAAATGAGTCTACAAATTCAAATTTATTGAAAACTTGTAAATCATCAACACCTTCACCTACTCCAATATAATTAACAGGGATGTTAAATTCTTCACTAATCCCTATAACAACACCGCCTTTGGCAGTTCCATCTAATTTAGTAATTGCGAGAGATGAAACCTCTGTTGCTTTAGTAAACTCTTTTGCTTGTTGAAAAGCATTTTGACCAGTAGAACCATCTAAAACAAGTAATACTTCATGAGGAGCATTATCTACAACCTTCTGCATTACTCTTTTTATTTTACTTAATTCATTCATTAAATTAATCTTATTATGTAACCTTCCAGCTGTATCAATCAATACTACATCAGCTTTGTTTGATTTAGAATAGCTTAGGGTATCAAAAGCAACAGAAGCTGGATCACTTCCCATATCTTGTTTAATTATAGGAATATCAACTTTTTCAGCCCAAATATTTAATTGATCAATAGCTGCTGCCCTAAAAGTATCTGCTGCACCAATTACAACATTTAATCCTTTATTTTTAAATTGATTAGCCAATTTACCTATGGTAGTCGTTTTACCAACACCATTAACACCTACAACCATAATAACATATGGACCATCAGTATTTGGAATAGAAAAATCAACACTCTCACCATTATCATTTTCAGATAATAATTTTGCGATTTCTTCTTTTAAGATATTATTTAATTCTTTAGTAGTACTATACTTATCCTTAGCAACCCTTTCTTCTATTCTTTCAATTATCTTAATTGTAGTATTAACTCCAACATCACTAGTAATTAACACTTCTTCAAGTTCATCTAATACTGCAGCATCAATTTTTGATTTTCCTGTTACAAGTTTATTTAATTTGGAGAGAAAAGATGTGTTACTTTTCTGTAAGCCCTTATCTAGAGTTTCTTTGTTTTTTCTTGAGAAAATTCTCTTAAAAAATCCTTCCTTAACATCTTCTTCTGTTTCTGGCTCAGGTTCTGGTTCAGGTTCAGGCTCTGGCTCAGGTTCTGGCTCCGGTTCTGGTTCTGGCTCCGGTTCTGGCTCCGGTTCTGGCTCTGGCTCAGGTTCAGGCTCCGGTTCTGGCTCCGGTTCTGGCTCTGGTTCTGGTTCTGGCTCCGGTTCTGGTTCTGGCTCTGGTT
>JAZABS010000093.1:0-9622 GCA_036136835.1 Bacteroidota bacterium | reverse complement strand
TATAATAATTGATTTTTTTTTCCGTTCTATATAAAAATTAATATATGGAAGAAAACTACTCTGTAAGTCAAAAAAAATTTCAGCTTAATCCAAAAAAAGAAACTATTGATTTTATTATCAATTATTCTAAATCAATGAATGTTTTAAAATTAAATTCAAATAGTTTTGAATTTATGTTGAATTAATTTATTTAATCAAGGATTTTCTACCTATTTTTTTTGTAATAATATCTTTCTCAATATTCCATCCTCTTGCAGGAGAGTACTCTCTTGCATAATAGATTATCTGTAGATGTAGTTTATTCCATAAATCTTTTGGAAATAGTCTCTTAGCATCTTTTTCAGTAATAATTACATTTTTCCCGGATGAAAGACTCCATCGATACATCATTCTATGTATATGAGTATCTACTGGGAATGCAGGAAAACCAAAGGCTTGTGACATTACAACGCTAGCTGTTTTATGTCCAACAGAGGGGAGCTCTTCTAAGTCAGCAAAATTAGAAGGAACTATTCCATTATGCTTTTCAATTATAATTTTTGACAATCCATATATACCTTTGCTTTTCATTGGAGATAGTCCGCATGGTCGAATTATATTTTCAATATCTGTAACTGATAATTTAACCATATCATATGGGTTATTAGCTTTTTTAAATAGGGTAGGAGTTATTTTATTTACTCTTTCATCTGTACATTGTGCAGATAGGAGAACTGCGACTAGTAAGGTATAAGAATCAGTATGGTTTAAAGGTATTGGAACTTCTGGATATAATAACTCAAGAGTATCAATAATAAAATTTACTTTATCTTTTCTATTCATTAGATTATATTTGTTAGAAGCAAAGAACTATAAATATAATAAATATGGGTTTATTAAAAATTGGAGATAGCGCACCTGATTTTGAATGTATAGATGACTCAGGTGATGTTGTCAAATTAAATGACTACAAAGGTAAAAAACTAGTAATTTTCTTTTATCCTAAGGCGAATACACCAGGCTGTACAGCTCAGGCCTGTAATCTAAGTGATAATTATCAAAGTTTAATTTCCTCAGGTTACAATGTTCTTGGAGTTAGTGCAGATGATCAGAAGAAACAGAACAATTTTAAAAATAAATTTAACTTTCCTTATAAACTTTTATGTGATGTTGAAAAGGATGTAATTAATGCTTATGGAGTTTGGGGTAAAAAGAAGTTTATGGGCAGGGAATATATGGGTATAATAAGGACTACATTTATAATAGATGAAAATGGACTTATTTCGGATATTATAGAAAAGGTAAAAACTAAAGATCATACAAGCCAAATTCTGATCTAATTTCCTTTATAACCAAATAGATTTTGTTTTTTAATTTTTGATGCAACAGATTTAGGGAGCAGTTTTTCCCAACCTTTTTTGTTTGCTTTTATCTGTTTTACTACTTCGTGTGAATGAATATTTAAGGACTTCAAATCATAGTTTTCTACATCTATTAGTTTTCCATTGAATTTAAAAAACTTATAAAGTTCTTTTATTCTTGGATGAACTTTAAGGTTTGCACTATTTATTATATCTCCATCCTCAGATAACACGGGATATAGATAAACTTTCAATTTCTTAAAGAATAATTTTCCAAAAGCCTCTAGTATACCTCCACTTAGTTTTATATAATATTTTGGATCAAAAACTTCAACAAGATTGTTTACCCCCATACATAGACCTATTTTTTTGTCTGTATACATTGAAAAATACTCAGCTAGTCTAAAATATTCTTTATAATTAGAAATAAGGACAGTTTCACCTAAAGAGCCTAAGAGTTTGGTTCTGTCCATAAAATCTTTTTCATCAATTTCACCTTTATTTTCTAAGTCTGCTAAGGTTATCTCAAAAATAACTATGGTATTATCTTTATTTACCTTTTTCTCTTTTTCAAATAATTTTAGTGACTTAACATACATATCCTCATTTACTTTAGTAACAGGTCTAAATCTACCTCTTAGTGCCAAAATATTCTTTTTATAAAGAATCGCAGCAGGAAGTAGGTTATTACCATCAGGACCAAACATTACTGCTTCAGTCAATCCATTTTTAACTAGCTCTAAACTCATTAATCTATTATCAACACTTTTAAAAGCAGGTCCAGAAAAATTTATGGTATCAATTTCTAGCTGATCTTTTTCTAGGTTATCATACAGGTATTTTATAATTTTTTTAGGACGATGGTATTTGTAAAAAGCACCATAAATTAAATTAGTTCCTAAAACACCAAGTGTTTCCTGTTGCTGTCGTGCAATGTTTTCTTTAAATCTTACGTGTAGAATAATCTCATTATAGTCATCATTAGGGTTAATTTGAAAACGAATTCCAACCCATCCATGTCCTTTAAATTTTTTTGCAAAGTCTATTGTAGCGACAGTATTTGCGTAGCAAAAAAACATCTTGTTAGGATGTTTTTTTCTTCCAACTCTTTCTTCAATTAGGTTAGTTTCTTGTACAAGCATTTTTTTTAGGCGATCTTGAGTTACATATCTTTTATCATCTTCAATCCCATATATTGCATCACTAAAGTCTTTATCATATGCAGATAAAGATTTGGCAATAGTGCCAGATGCTCCACCAACTCTAAAAAATTGCCTAACAGTTTCTTGCCCAGCACCAATTTCAGCAAAAGTGCCATATATATTTTCGTTAAGATTAATTTTTAATGCTTTTTGCTTGATTGTAGGAATTGAATCAAGCATTGGATCACCATTATGAATTATATCATCCATTAAATGTTGTTTTTGCCTATAACAAAGTTATTAAATTACTTATGTTTTAAAGAAAAAAAATAGTTTATTTTTGATTAATTTTATTTATGATTAAAGTTACATTTTTAGGTACGGGAACTTCTCAAGGCATACCAATAATTGGTAGTGACCACCCGGTTTGTAAAAGTAATAATCCAAAGGATAAAAGACTTAGGTCTTCAGTTTTGATAAATTGGGATGATTATAATTTCCTTATAGATTGTGGTCCAGATTTTAGAATGCAAATGTTAAATGCAAATTGTAAAAAAATTGATGCTATAATTTACACACATGAACATAGTGATCACGTGGCTGGACTAGATGACATAAGGCCTTTCTTTTTTAAACAAGGCAAGATACCAGTATATGCTCATGAACGAGTCTTAAATGAGCTAAAAAAGAGGTTTTATTATATTTTTGATGATGATTATAATTATCCTGGGTCACCAAAAGTTGAGGGTAATATTATTTCTTCTAGTTTTAGAGTTAACGACAAAAAAATTACACCTATAAATGCATTTCATAAAGATTTGCAGGTTTTTGGCTATAGATTTGAAAATTTTGCATATTTAACAGATGTAAAAACTATTGAAAACAAAGAAACTAATAAGTTAAAAAACCTTGATGTTCTTGTTATAAATGCTCTTAGAATCGAAGAGCATTATTCTCATTTCAACCTTCAACAAGCATTAGATTTTGTAGATGTGGTAAACCCAAAAAAAGCCTACTTAACACATATAAGTCATATGTTAGGTTTTCATAATGATGTTGAAAAAAAATTACCAACTAATGTTTTTCTGGCTTATGATGGGCTAGAAATTACTATTTAACATTGGTGTTTATCCAGTTTAGTAAATCGTAAAAATTTTCTTGATTAACGTTGTGTGCCATATCATATTCTTTGTATATATGGTCTATGTTGTTGATTTTTAGCCAATCTATAGACTCTCTACATAAATCAATAGGAATTACCTGATCTTGAATGCCGTGTGAACAAAAAAAGTTAAGATTAGAAAAATCATTATTTTTTTTATCAATTAAATCTAAATTAATCTTTCCGCTTAATGCTATTGTTTTGCTGAACAATTTTGGGTTGTTTAAAGATAATGCATAACTAAGTATTGTGCCTTGACTAAATCCGATTAAACAAATTTTATTAATATCAAACAAGCATATTTTATCTAATTCATTGTTTACAAAATCTTTTATTTTTAACATAGAATCTTTTGCTTGGCTTAAATTTATTTGAAAATTCATCTTATCATCCATTCCAAAATCATACCATGAATAACCTCCATAAGCTATAGGATAGGGAGCTCTTAATGATATTATTTTATAGTTTTCAGGAATGTGAGATGCAAATGAGAATAGATCATTTTCATTACTTCCATAACCATGTAGCATAATAATTATGGGTGAGATTTCATTTGGTTTATCTGAATCTCTAAATTTATATTCAAAAGAAAAATTAGGATCCATTAATTTAATTCTATTAATCCATTATTGATAACACCATAAACCTTTCCTTTTAATTTAGAGCCTAAAAAAATTGAATTTTTTGATTTAGACAATACATTCTCTTCTTTAAATATATATTCTGAGAGTGGGTTGAATAGTGTTAGGTCGGCAACATTGCCTATTTGGATAGAGTCATCAACTATATTAAATAAATTTTTTCCTTTTGTAAGTAGATTTATTGCTGTTTTTATAGGAAATACTGAGTTTAAGGCTCCAAAGGCTGATTCTAAACCAATTGTTCCAAAATTAGCATTATCAAATTCGAGATTTTTAAGTTCAATATTAAGAGGATTATGATCTGAAGTTATCATATCAATAGTTCCATCTTTTAAGCCATTTATTATCGCGTTAATATCTTCTGATGTTCTTAAAGGGGGATTTACCTTAAAATTAGTATCAAAATTTTGAACCATTTCATCTGAAAAAAACAGATTATGTATGGCAACACTACACGAGACATTTAATTTTTTAGATTTAGCTTCACGAATTAGTTCTACTGATCTTGCAGATGAAATAGTAGGAATATGCAAATAACCCATAGTATATTCCAATATTGATAAATCTCTAGCAATATTTATTTCCTCTGCTATTGAAGGAATTCCTCTAAGACCAAGAGATGTGCTTATTAAGCCTTCATTCATAACTCCTTCATGAGAAATATTCTTATCTTCTGGATATGAGAAAACAGGTGAGTTTGATAAAGAAGTATATTCTAATGCTAGTTTGAGAATGTTGGGGTTAGTTATAGGTCTTTTATAATCTCCAAAAGCAATTGCACCAGATTCTTTCATATCAAGAATTTCACTTAACTCATCTCCATTAGATTTTTTAGTTAAAGCTCCTATAGGGAAAACATTTACAATTTTATTTTTAGTTATAGAGTTAATATATTCTATTTCAGTGTTTTTTTCTATAATAGGACATGTGTTGGGTTGAAGCCCAACAGAAGTAAACCCCGATTTTGCCGCGACTGTAATTCCATTTAATATAGTTTCTCTCTCTTCATATCCTGGTTCTCCGAAACATACGCTATAATCAAACCAGCCTTTGGAAACATGTAAATTATTAAAGGATATCTCTTTATAGTTCTTAGGATTTTTAAGATTTTTCCCAATATTAGTTATGATATTGTTTTCAATAAGAATGTCAACTTTGGAATTATGAAAATCACTTTTTTTATCAATTATTGTAGCTGATTTTATAAGTGAATTCATTTATAATGGAATAAATTAAATGAAATAAATTTTGACAAAAATAATAAAACCATTTCTATTTTATAGATGAATTTTATTTTAAAAGTTTGGTTTGAGAATACTTTTAATTAAAGAAAAACGAATTGTCAACTATTGCTGTTTTAATTTTAAAATTTTCTTTGCTTTCTGTCCAAGCTATTATTGTATTGCTTTTTTCTTTGTTTAAGGTAATTACTGGAAAACCAGAAGACCTACTTTCAGAAGATTCATCAATTAGTAATAATTTAGCTTGACTTCCATCTTTTGAAATCATCTGCAGTTTTATATATGCTTTGTCATCTATAATGTCTATAAAACTAATAATAGCATTATTTGGATTTAATAATTCAATATCTACTCTTCCAATAGGATCATTTGCTTTAACTAGTATTGGTTGTTCAAAGCCATTGATTATATTATCTGAAAAAACAACTTTTATTTGATTTCTATTTTTTGAAAATGTATACCAAACAACAGCAGAATTATTTTTGTAAGATGAAATTGCAGGCCCATTTACAGGACATCCAGATATCTCCCAATTATCGTTATAAATATTTAAAGGGTTACTCCATACACTATCCTTTTTGTATGAATAATAAATATCTCTTATTTCATCTTCAGATCTATCTCTATATACAACAATCGATTCTCCATTTTCTGTAATAGCTAAATCGGTTTGACAACAATCACATACTCTTTCATCAATTAAAAGATCTTCTAATATATTTCCATCAATGTTGTAAGATGTTCCTCTAAGGGTCATTTGAGGTCTAATAGATTTGTCGTGATTTGATAATTCATTTTGTCTTCCATCTAAGTATGTAGATAAGAATCCATTTTTGGTATTTATAGTTGAAACAAATCCATGCTCAGTTTTGGTATCATCACTATGAAGTTTTAGAGGTTTACTCCATTTTAATCCTTGATCAGTTGAATTAACAATTTTAATATCATAAGA
Organism: Bacteroidota bacterium; assembly: GCA_036136835.1. Taxonomy (GTDB): domain Bacteria; phylum Bacteroidota; class Bacteroidia; order Flavobacteriales; family Flavobacteriaceae. Next base: position 3,144 of record JAZABS010000093.1, on the reverse strand, counting down.
ATATTTTTTTTCACTACTCATCTCTAGATAATGTGCAGTAATTCCATTTAAATTGTCAGTTGTTATTTCAGGAAAATCAGCCCAATTAACAAACATTTTATCTGATTCAACTATTAAATTAGGTTTATTCCATGAAGAATTTAAATTGTCAAACATACTGAATAAGAGACTACTTTCTTTTTTATCAGGGTTTGAAGATATGTAGCTTAAATAAATATTGCCTGAATTCGATAAGTGTAAATTTGGTTCAGAAGCTTCTCCCAAAAAATTAGTACTAATATGATCAATATATTTAGTGTTTTCACAGCTATATGAAACAAAAAATATTGATAATATTAAATATCTTATCATTATCTAATATTTGGCTGATTTGCCATTAGTAAGAGAATTCTTAATAAAATCCCTTAAATCATCATTTGAAGATTTTAAATCTTCAGATCTTAGATACATCATATGTCCACTTCTATATCCTTTAAAAGTAAACCTGTCTTTCATTTTTCCACTAGGATCTATTTGCCACATTGTATACTTTCCTTGAAAGTATGTTGTAGCACCATCATAGTATCCTGATTGAATTAAAACTTTTAAATATGGGTTTTGAGCCATTGCTTGTCTTAGATTATCTCTTGTATTATCATTTTCTCTATTCCATGGATGAACTGATCCAAACACGTTATATTTAATATCAGTGCTAAAATTCAATTCATTTTTGAAATAATAATTAATAGCTGGAGTAAAAGAATGTTCCCAGGAGTCTAGTTCAGCATTAGAATCTGGTCTAGATCCAGCTTCCATCTTGTCTAGACCTAAATATCTAGAATCTAATCTACCTATAGTATGCCCAGATTCATCTCTTAGCAATTCTTTCCAAAAAAAGTTTGTAGGTAAATCTAAATTATGCCTAATTATATCCTTATAGCTTATTCCAGAATAATAAGACATTTTCTTTGCTACACTTTCTTTTTCAGAATCACTAATAAAACCACCTTTAGCAATAGCAGGTATAAGCTTATTAATAGTAAAATCTTCAGATTCCGGAAGAATTTCTAAAAGGTCTCTTTCTTGTAATGATTTGTCTAAAACTTTATGATACCAAGCAGCAGCAGTATAATATGGCAAATTTATGGCTGATGATACAGCACCACCAGTATCATAAACCCTATAGTCAGCAGGCGAAACCATAATTACTCCATTTAAATACATCCAATGTCTGTTTTGTAATTCATGTGCTAATCCCATAACCCTTGTTCCTCCATAGCTTTCACCAATAATATACTTTGGAGATTCCCACCTATTTTTTCTAGTAATGAATGTATTGATCCAACCGGCTAAATATTTAATATCTGCATTAATTCCAAAGAACAATTTTTTGTCAGGTAAGTTTCCTTTTGAATCTGCTATCATTCTTGAATAGCCTGTATTGACTGGGTTAACATATACTATATCAGCAACATCTAGTATAGAACTTGGATTATTTTTCATTCCATATGGCTGAACTGGAAAACCTTCATCATCTATTTTTAAAACTCTAGGTCCAGTATAAGCAATATGCATCCATAATGAACCAGATCCTGGGCCACCATTAAAAGAAATAATTATTGGTCTTTCAGCTCTGTTAATTTTACTATTTTTTAATGGAACTCTTGTGTAATAAGTATAAAATAAAGTAGCTATAGGTTCACCTTTTTGATTCCAGACAGGCTGTGTGCCTACTTCTGCTTTATACTTAACTAATTGGCCGTTAATTGTTGTTTGGTGGTATGAGTCAACTATTGTGTCGGCAGGTATTGAAATATTTTGAGAATAAGTAATGCTGCATAATAGAAATATGGAAAATAATACAAGTCTTTTCATTATAATAAATATTAGGATTTGTACTAATTTAATGAATTTTGGCTGATTTTTTTATTTAGAATTTTTCAAAAACTCCTAAACCGAATAATGCGAAATCATATTTGACAGGATCAATTAGGTCGAATTCTCTTAGTTTTTTATCTAATTCCATTACTGCTTTATGATCATTCTGTTTTCTTTGTATTAATCCTAATTTTCTTGCAACATTTCCAGTGTGAACATCTAAAGGGCAAGATAAATATTTAGGAGATATTGATTTCCATATTCCAAAGTCAACTCCGCTAGTATCATCCCTTACCATCCATCTTAGAAACATGTTAATCCTTTTTGCAGCAGATCCTCTCATTGGATCTGAAATGTGCTTTTTCGTTCTATTTGTATGGGGGATTTCAAAGAATATTTTCTTCATCTTATGTATTGCATATTGCAGTGAGTCATCTTTTATGTTATTTCTAAATATTTCTTCTAATCCATTATAATTTCTATAGATATGTTTTAAACTTTTAACAAATTGAATTAAATCTATTCCATTAAAAGTTCTATGAACAAAAGGCTTAAGTGTATCTAAATCTCTTTCTTTATGATTTAAAATGAAGTCATAAGGTGAATGATCAAGCAATTCAATTAGTTTTTCTGCACTTTTAATAATTGATTTTCTGTTCCCCCATGAAATAGTTGAGGTTAAGAATCCAGAAATCTCTACATCCTCTTTTTTATTGAACAAATGTGGGATTTGTATAGGGTCTGTTTCAATAAATTTTATGTTATTATATTGATTAGACTTATAATTTAAAAATGATATTATTTCCTCTTTACTTAGCTTATTCAAAGTTATTTGATCATTCCATCAGCAATTTCAAGAACTCTGTCTGATTTTTTTGCAAGTTCAACATTGTGAGTAACAACAATAAATGTATGATTAAATTCTTTTCTTATATCAAAAAAGAGGTTGTATAAGTTATTTGCAGATTTGCTATCCAGGTTTCCAGAAGGCTCATCTGCTAAGATTAATTTAGGATTGTTTATTAATGACCTTGCAACAGCAACTCTTTGTTTTTCACCACCAGAAAGCTCATTTGGCTTGTTATTAATTTTATTTCTGAGGTTTAAATATTCCATCAACTCAATAGCTCTTTTTTCTAGCTCTAAAGAATTAGTTTTTTTAATATACCCAGGAATACATATATTTTCAAAGGCTGTAAATTCTGGCAATAATTGATGAAATTGAAAAACAAACCCTATATTTTCATTTCTGAAATTAGCCAATGATTTTTCATTTAGTTTGCTTAT
>JAZABS010000092.1:0-23005 GCA_036136835.1 Bacteroidota bacterium | reverse complement strand
TTAATAATCCTCTAAAAATTTCCAGTTTATGTTCAGCTCCCATATTATAAAATATAATTTATACCAAATAAAAAAATGTAAAAACAAATACCCATACTAAATCTACAAAGTGCCAATATAATCCAACTTTTTCAACCATTTCATAATGACCTCTTCGTTCATAAGTTCCTATTAGAATATTAAAAAAAATGATGATATTAATAACAACACCAGAAAAAACGTGAAAACCGTGAAATCCCGTAATGAAGAAAAAAAAGTTCGCAAATAGTCTATTTCCATATTCATTCCTAATTAAATTAGCTCCTTCAACAACTATCTGAGCTTGTTCAATTATATTCAATGACTCCTCCCTAGACAATATTATTTTTTGCCCATTATCATCTAAATACTCTGTTCTTATCAAAAGATTAGAATTTGATTTAAATCCTTCTTTTACTTCCAAAAGACTAACTGTTGGTAAAGAACTTTCACTAAAAAACCAAATACCTTTGTTCTTTACATGAGTGGATCTTTCGGTTGGAATACTTTTTGAAAAATCACGAATAGATGCTCTTTTTCCAGTATCACTATTAACAAATTGAAGTATTTGACCACCCCTAGTTTCCAAAGCACCATACTCTCCTTTTATAAAATTTTTCCATTCCCAAGCTTGAGAACCAACAAAAACAGCACCTCCAATTATTGTAAGTAACATATAAAATGCAACCTTGGATTTATTCATATTATGACCCGCATCTACAGCTAAAACCATAGTGACAGATGAAAATATTAAAATAAAAGTCATTAATGCTACATAATACATTGGGGCATCAACACCATGCAAAAATGGAAAGTGGGTGAAAACTTCATCTGCAATAGGCCATGAATTTATATTTTTGAACCTTGAAAAACCATATGAAACTAAAAAGCCTGTAAAAGTTAAAGCATCTGAAACAATGAAAAACCACATCATTATTTTTCCATAGCTTGCTTTAAAGGGTTTATTATCTCCTCCTGACCAAAGTTCTAATTCTTCATTTTCATTTACAGTAGATACTTTCATATTTTTTTTATAAAATGCAATGCAAATTTATTAAATTTTAACTGTAGAATGAAACGAATAAAAATAAATATATCCATAAAAAATCAAGAAAGTGCCAAAAAGTTTCCGCAAGTTCAATTCCCAATGAATTTTCTTTTGAATATTTACCCATTGAGGTATTAATTAACAAAACAATTACAACTATAATTCCGGCAAATAAATGAGCTAAATGAAGTAAAACAAGCACATATAAATACGATGTGTTTATTGAACTTTCAGGACCAGTAAAATAATATCCTAAATCTATTACTTCACCAAATCCTTTAAATTGAAAATAAGTAAAAAGAAAAGATAAAGTAAGAGTTATTATTAGAAAATACTTTGTCAGATTCAACTTATTTTCTTGTAACATTTTTCTTGAATAATAAATAGAAAAACTACTCAAAATTATTATTGCGGTACTTATGGTAAATGAAAATGGTAGTTCAATTTGAGTAAGCCAATCAGCTCTTTTAGAGCTAACAATATAAGCACTTGATAATCCCGCAAAAGTCATACAAATACTTCCAATTCCAAACCAAAGCATCATTTTTTTTGCTTTAGCATTTTGTGTTTTTAATTTTTCTGTTGTTTCCATTTTATAAATATCTATCAATAACAAAAACTACCTGTAATAAACTTATATATGCAATACTAGATAAGATGAGATTCTTCGCAGCTTTATCAGTTTTTAATTTCATTAAAGAAATAGAAAAATAGAGCATTACAATCCCTAATAAAGAAATAATAATTGCACCAGGTAATGAAAGAAATAAATTTCCTGAATAACTAGTAGCAGGTATTAAAGAAAATAAAATCATCCAAATAGTATAAAATACAATTTGAAAAGATGTTACTTGATCTTTTTTTCCAGATGGTAAAAGTTTGAATCCTGCTTTTTTATAATCCTCATGCATTAGCCAGCCAATTGCCCAAAAATGAGGGAACTGCCATATAAATTGAATTAAAAATAAAATCCCTGGTTCAATTCCAAATTTATTTGTAGCAGCAACCCAGCCAAGCATAAAGGGGATAGCTCCTGGAAATGCACCAATAAAAACAGCTAGAGGAGTCTTTTTTTTAAGTGGCGTATAAATACATGTATATATAAAAACGGATAAAACAGAGAAAAAAACTGTTCTAAAATTAATCATATACAAAAATCCTATTCCAAAAAACAAAAAACTGAAACCAAAAATTAATGCTGTTTTTTCTTTCATTCTTCCAGATGGCAAAGGTCTATTTTTAGTCCTTGACATCAACCCATCTTCCTCTTTTTCAATCCACTGATTAAAAATATTTGATGATGCTACCATAAAAAATCCACCTAAAAAAAGTAAAGTTAAACTTGTTAAATTTAAATTATCGGTAGCTAAAAAATACCCAGCAATCGAAGAAAAGACGACACTTATGGCTAAACGAAACTTTGTTAATACAAATAAATCATTAAGAAAGTTTTGAAAAGAATTTATACCAATTGATTGGGTTTGATGCATCATTACTTAAAACTGAATGCAAATATAATCTAGAAAAAACAAAAATTATCTTAATCTAAAAGTAATTGGAATACTAAAAGGAACTCTAACTGGTCTTCCCCTTTGTTTTCCTGGAGTCATTCTTGGAAGTTTAGCAATTATTCTCTCAGCTTCTTTTTCTAAATTTTTGTCTGGACCCCTCATTCTTATATTAGTTATATTTCCATTTTTGGAAATTATGAAGTTAACATAGACTCTACCCTGAATTCCCATTTCTTGAGCAATTTCAGGATATCTGAAATTTCTTTTAATATGCTTATTCATTTGTTCTTGAAAACAATTTCTTCTTTCAGACTTATTTACTCTTTCACAACCAGGAAAAATTGGAACATCTTCAATCACAGCGAAAGGCACATCAATGTCTTCATACTCCTCTATTACCTCAACAACTTCTATTATTTCCTCTTCATCAGTTTCTGTTGACTCAATAACAGTTTCTTCAACTTCCTCTTCGTCTTCAACTATCTCAATAACTTCAGGAGCAGGAGGAGGTGGAGGCGGTGGAGGTGGTGGAACAACTTGTTCAGTAACTGGTACTTCTTCCTCATCCAATGCATCCATACTAACCTTGTCTAAATCTAATGCAGATTTATCATAAACCTTATAATTTATAGCACCATATGACAAGAATACCATTAATGCTAGTCCTATAGCAAAATATAATGAGCTATTTCTTCCTATATCAGCATTTGGATTTTTTTTGACCTCCATTATTTAGTTGTTGGAGAGTAAAATAACCAATTATTTAAATAAAAAACAAGAGATTATGTTTTTTTAATATATAAAAAAGAGCAAGCAATTAATGATCCAAGTAAATTAAACAAAACATCTTGATGATCTGCATTTCTATAGTTTGTTAGTATTCCTTGTAAAAATTCAATCATAAGGCCAAATAAAATTGAGAAAATAAAAACAATTATAATAGGTTTACTCTTAAAAATTGACTTTATAGGTTGTAACCATAGAATGCAAAAAATAAAATAAATGATTGAGTGTATATACTTATCTAGATTACTGATATTAGTTTGTGATTCAATTTGAATTAATGAAAGAAATACTATTATAATTGAATAAGAAAGGGCTAAAAATAAATTTTTATTAATCTTCACCAATTAATTCTTTGTATTGATCTGCTGAAAGCAAATTATCTAGCTCATCAATATTTTCAATCTCTATCTTAACCATCCAGCCATTTCCATATGGATCAGTATTTACATCTTCTGGTGAACTATCTAAAGATTCATTGAATTCAATAATTTTACCTGTCATTGGCAGAAATAGATCTGAGACTGTTTTAACAGCCTCCACTGTTCCAAAAACATCATCTGCATTTAATGTTTCCCCTATTGTCTCTACTTCAATATAAACAATATCACCTAGCTCTCTTTGAGCAAAATCTGTAATTCCTACAGTTGCAATATTTCCATCTATAGAAATCCATTCATGATCTTTTGTGTATTTTAAATTTAAAGGTATTTCCATTTTTATTTCATTTAATTTCCAAAATTATATCTCATTGTAAATCCTGATCTAATAGTTGTTTGTGGAAAAGCAGTAGAAATCGCATAATCTGAGAATGAGTAATCAAAATAAAAAATCCCAGTTAAATTTTTACTAAATGCATAATCCGCAGAATATTTAAAATTTAATATTGTCTGACCAGATGTTACCTGATTATTATCCAAATCCAAATATCTAACAATTGTTTTATTATTCCTAATTGAAAAATCAGCTTTCATAATTAAATCGCTTTTGATTAATTGTCTAGCTCCAGCAAGTCTAGACCTTATTTGAAGATCTTTAACTCTATACCCTAAACCAATAATGAATTCATTACCTTGAATCTCAGTCAATAAATTATTATCAAAACTTAAAGAAAGAAGTCTGTCTTTTCTTATCTCTGCTAAAACTTTAAATGAATTTTTCATTTCCATATCCAATTTAAATAGTGGACTAAATTGTTCCATTAAATTAATATTGCTATATAGAAATTCATTTTTATAATTATTAGATTGATCTAATGCTTCAGGATTCTGCGAAGCAAAATCTAAATCAGGATTTCCAGGAATATAATCTAAATTTGATCTAAATTGATTTATTGTATAGGTTGAATTGTATCCGTGAGTTATAGAAAACCTTTTAAAATTCTTCTTAAACCACTTTAATCTCATAAGACCAGTATATCTTAATGTCCAATTAGGTATTGGGATATCTCTGAATGCTCCTAAACTAACCTCATTTGGATCCGAACCAGAATATGCTGAAAGGAATGCAGGTAGTAATACAGCCTGGTTAGTTCTACCATATCCAAGCGGGAATCCAGACAAATCACCATCCTCAAAATTATTAGGGTTATTAAAATCAATTCCTGCATTAAGGGCTAGACGTCTTGCTATAATTAGCCTATTATTTCTAAAAGTATCAAATGTTTCAGAATTATTTTCATCACTATTTGAAAATGCAGTTTTTATCAGCATAGTCGAAATATTAAAATTTCCAAGGGTGTTTGTAATTAGTGAATTATATTCATCACTTATTCCATCATTATTTAAATCAATAGTGTTAAAGTTTTCAGTCAAATTTTCTGAATAAGTTCTTCCTCCAGTTAAATCAATTTTCAAATCTTTAACTGGTACTAGATTAGCAGAAAATGTTAAATTCTTATTTGTAACTTCTGAATATTGTTGATTAAAATCTGGGAAAACAGTAAGCCATCCATTTCTAGCAGCCAAAAATCTTATGTCACGCTGACTACCAAAAACATAGCCAAATGTTGGTTTAAAGGAACCTATAAAATCAGGGGTTTGCAAATATCCCGGAAGAAAAGTTCCATTATTCTCTGCATAATTAAATTGAATTCTCTTTACAGTGGTAATCAACTCAATTAAAGAGTTAACAAATGGAGAAGTTTTTTTATTCCTTCTATTATTGGTTGAATTTGAGTTACCAAATCCCGGGCTTGTTCTTGAATTGGAAGTGTTTTTTACTAGTCCTATATATCTATAGAATTTTGTCATATCAAATGTTCCATTGAAATTATGTGTATTAGCATTTGAAATTGTATTTCCTAAATCATAGGTCTGACCATTTAAAGAAAGATTGCCAAAAAGATCTGATCCTTTTTCCCATTGAAAATCTCCCGTATATGAATACAATGCTCTAATGAAACTAAATGTAGGGATCTTATCAATTGGTAATTGATAATTAATTGCAAGTTGTTGATTTTGTCTATTAGGGTCTCCAATATCAAAAAATCTATTCCAAACATCTAAGCTTGGGTCCTGACTTCCATTAATAATATCATCAACAAAATAGTTTCTAACAATATTATTATTAGCAGCAGAATAATTAATATTTAAACCATCAGAAATTGGATAATTGAAACTATATTGAAAGTCAAAAGTATAATTTCTTCTAAAGAGTTCTTGCATTTCAATATTTCCTTCGCCTAAATCAATATCTCTAAATTTTTGTTTATTAAATTGTCTAATGAAATCTGTGTTTATAGATAGGTTTGAAGGAAGAAGATTTAAATTAAAATCTTTTAATATTTTAAAATATTTTCCTGTAAATAATGAATCATTATTTTTAAAAGGTTCTAATTTTGCAGAATTAAAATTAAAATTATAACTAGCTCCAGCTCTTACATTTTGATCTAACATACTTTCAATTTCATAATCCCTATGTTCAATTTGATTGTATGAATAATTAAATGTGAAATTTTCTATGTCATAAAATCTAGGCTTACTATCACCCGTTTTTTGTTTGCTAACTCCAATTAAGTTAATACTCTTTCTTTTTGTGTAATCTTCAGATTGTTGTAAAATATTATTTTTCTCTTCTTGAGTTTCAGCAGCATCTAATCTAGAAGTTAATTTAATATCTCTGTATTGCTGATCATATTCTGGAGTAATAAGCTCCTCTCCCTGACCATAATTAAATGGAATATTTAATCCCCATTTTTCTGGAAATAACTGTCCAACATTTATGTTAGAGACCAAATCATATTGCCTTTTGTCTATTTTATCTCTTTCACTAGGCCCCTGCTCAATTGAACCAAAACCATTAGTACTTTGTCTTGCAGTTGCACTTATTGTCATAAAGTCTGCTATGTTTGAATCCAATGCTAATGTTGCAGCCCATCCTCCTTTGTTATCCATATCTGATAATCTTAATTCATTAAACCACACCTCTGCGCAAACATTCATATTATCTTGTCTAGGATTTTTAACCCCTACCATTAGAGCCCTTATATCACCAAAATTAGGGTTCCCCTTAATAGCCACTCTATGTTGTCCTAAATTATGTTCTGAAAATTCATCTACCGCCTGTTCATCAACAATATCATTAATTACATTATAAAAAATAGGCTCTTGACTTCCTAAAGTTCCATTAAATATCGCAAGTGATTTTATTGTTTCTAGTGCACTTATAGGTAAATTAATTTCATTAACAACTGGCCATACAGCTTGAGGATTAAGTGTTGCAGACGATGATTTTTTAAGTGGAATTTCTATTTGATAATAATTTTCAGATAAATCATTACCTATTCTAACAAAACCTACTACATCTCCATCGGTAAGTCCTGGAGACAATCCATCTTCTGCATGCATAAACATTCTCATTCTTTTAAATTGCCTCATATCAACATTCAGGTTTTTATAAACTCCCCTTGAATCTTCAGGCTCAAGGTCGCAAACATTTAAGACCAATGATTGTTCATTTTGTCTAACTATTGTATTGTTATTATTGAATTGCTCACGTTCAACTCCAGGAGGAGAAACATAGCTTTCTTCATTTTCTTGTATTCCAATAGTTCCTGTTGTAAAATCTGTATTATCATTATTATTATCCAATTCTTCATCTAATGATAAAAGATATTTTCTCCAATCACTTCTAACTAAATCAAGAGATCCAAATCTAAAGATTGTATTTCTTGAAAACTCCTTCAAATACATTCTTACAAATCTAATGGATCTAAAATCGGCAATACCCCCTATTGAATTTGTAGGTTCATTTACAGGAATTCTAAATTGATACCACTTCACTAATTCAGAAGTTCCATTAGGTAGCGTTACATTCTTCTCTTTCCTGTCCTTAATAAATTGATTATTAATATCTGCCAGACTATTAGGCGTAATATCTAATTCATATTCAAAATAACTATCTATGGTGTTCATTGTATTGTCCCTATTGATGTCTTCAACATCTGGCTGAGAAGATGATCCTCTGTCTGTATTAGAAATAGTTTCTGGTGAATTTCCATCTAATCCATTATACATTTTATATCGCTCAAAAATGTTTCCTGTTTGATTTAGAAAATATTTATAGTTATCCATTGCCGGATCTTCAAGATCAGCAAATCCAACAAAATTAATAGCTTCTTCCTGATCATCATAACCATCCAATCCTACATCTTGATTTGTTCTCTCGTCTCCTAATGAAGAAAAAGAGTAAATTAAAGACTGATTTTGTGGCACAACTGAGCCCCAAACTGTTTGTGGCAATAAGCTAATATCTCCATCTTCCGGTAATCCATTTTCATATTGCTTCCTTCCATCTTTTATTACATCTTCTGAAATATTTCCAAGATTAAAAGTTAATTTGCCTCCAAAATTCTCAGCATCATTTAAGAATGGATCCATCAGCCAAAATTCAATATATTCTACATTTGATTGTTCAAAATCTGTAGTATTGATTAATCTAGTTACTCCTGCCCAACTGTCTTCTGGGGTGTCTATAATTCCATCCGCTGTACTAATATCCATATTATAAGGGCCTCTTACATTAGGATAAAAATTTAAATCTAAAGAGTTAATTACTGTAGTCTGTCCTTGCACTAAATCTACTTGTGGGAAAATTTCATCTATGAAAATTCTTCTGGTATATAAATTTGAAATATCCTCATCATTTATTTCACTAGGCCTTTGGCTACTATAAAAAACAGGGTCTATAGTATACCAGTTTAGCAATGCTCTATCAAAACCATTTTGAATCCCATTATTATCCTCATCACCCTCATTATATACCATTCCTAAGTCTCTAGGCCTACTAGATAAATACCATGATTGTGGAGAAAGTAAATCTATTACATTTTGAGACCCTTCAAAATCATCAATATAGGATGTAGCTTCTCCATTAAAATTATTTCCTTTTGGAGCGCCAGGTATTAAATATGCTAATTCTCCTCTAATAGATAGATTTGATGAAGCTTCAGTCTCTATATTTGGCAACTTGTTTACCAATCTAGTCAAAAACGGAATTTCTGAAGAAAAATTAGCATCAACACCAAATATTGTGTTATTTATTGGCTCGGTTCCATAATTAGCCTTTTGAGTTAGAGGTCGTTCATTTAAATTTAACAATGTAGTTGATGCAATTAATTTTTCACTAAACTGATGTTCAATATTAAACCCTGAAAATCTTTTAGTTTGTTGGCCAAAAGTTGCATTATTTTCAACACTTACATTTATTGGAGTATTAGATGATTGCAATGCAGGATCTAAAATTTGAACTGTTCCAAGTTGATAATTAACTGTATAATCTACTCCTTCAACCAATACTCTACCTCCAGCAGTTACTGTAACTGATCCTCTTGGAACATTATAAGCGCCAATTGGTATACCTCCTCCAGAAGATGATTTATATCTCCCCGTTACTTGAAACTTATTCTTCTCAGAATCTTGAAGCGCAACAGTTTTTGTAGACTTATATAGAGATTTATAAACATATTTCTTTTGATTTAAATTGTAATCATTTTGATTATTCTGATCTCCCTCATAATTTTCTCCAGAAACTAATCTTAGCTTTTCAAATAAATAGCTACCAAATGGCTCAACTTTTGTAAAAATTATATTACCATTTTCTTGAATAACTGTTATTCCCGGAACAAAATCAAAAAATCCATCACCAGAAAGCTGTGGATCATTGTTGAAGTTTAATCTATCAAAATTAAATAGATTAAGTAAAGGGATTTCATTTAATGCTTGCTCGCCTGGCTGAGGATCTGGGAAAGGAGTTGAATCTACTGGGCTGATGTAATTTAGAGCTGATGATTCATTATAGAAAATATTCAATCTAAAATCTTCTTTTTCTAACTGAAAAGCACCAGTGCTATATATGTTTTTCATCATTAAATCCCACATTGGTTCTTCAACACTGCTCACAGTACTTTTTAACATTTTTAGTACTAGATTATTTGAGTTTACTATAGTATTTGAATCTGAAAATGATACTTCAGTTGCTTGAACTCCATCATTAGCAAACTCTCCAACTTGGTATACTTGATCGCCAATTGTATATTGAAAAGCAACTGCTAATATTTCATCATTTTCTAATTTTTGATTTAACGATATATATCCTAATTGATTATTGATTTTGTAATCTATCCCCTCCCTTAACTTTTTTGCATTTTCAAGTTTACCATAGCCAAATCCTTCAGATACATTTGGAACTAAAATACCTGACTGTAAAGTCGCTATATCTCTAATTGCTTGAGTTAGCTGAGAGGAAGCACTTCCAATTGAAGTAGGGTCAAATCCATTATTACTATTATCAGGATATGCAGATGGTCCAACATAAACATTTACATTAGAAGAAATAGATGAAGATTCTCCTAAGTCTTGAAATGCAACTATATTTCTTACGTCATTTATTTGGTTATTTCTGTTTGTTACCCAAACCTCACTTCTAGTAATTTGGATATTAGAGTTTATAAAAGGATAATTTAGTAATGCTTCATCATACTTATTTTTAAAATAATGGCTTAAAAAGAAGTGTCTATTTTCGTCATAGTCTAAAGCTCTAAACTCAAATTCCTGTATGGTTCCTCCACCCTGAGATACAACAGATCTTGATTCAGACTTTTGCTCCGAAAAAACTGCTGTTACCCTTGTTCTACCAAATTTTAATTGGGTTTTAAAGCCAAATAAACTTTGAGCACCAGAAATCAAAGAACTATTAAGAGGCATACTTACATTTCCTACCTCAATTTTTTGTATTATATCATCCTCTGTTGGTTCATATTCCAACTTTAATAAGTTTTGAAAATCAAAAGTAGATTGAGTATCAAAATTTGCATTTACCTGAACTCTAGTTCCAACTTTACCAAGAAGGCTAAGTCCAATTCTCTGATCAAAATCAAATGTCAGATTACTTCTATTTCTAGGAGAAAAGGCTGGATTATCCTGTTTAGTATACAGCATTCCTAAATCAACTTCAATAGACCCCTGTGGAACAACTTCAATAGTATTCCCGCCAAAAATAGTTTCAAATATTTTTGAGTTTACATAAATTTCTGGAATTAAATTTCTTTGTGCATCATCTGTTCCATCCTTTTTCCCCTCTGCAGCATCAATTTTTTCCTTGTAATAGTCTTTTAAATCCTCTACTAAAATCAATTTCTTATATTCATCAGGAGATAAAATAATTGGGTAATTAATATTGTAATCTCCGACACTTAGATTGTAATAATACATATCACTAATTGGATCGTACTCATAATTTTCAATATAGCTACTAGGAGTTGGTAAATTTATTTTGCCAAATGAAACGCCTTCTTCACTCTCTATCGAATCTTGAACTACAGAGGGCTCCTCTTGAGAAAACAAAAGACTACTACACAATGTAAAGAATAGCAAAAGTCCTGAAAATCTTGTTTTCATTAAACTAAAAGTAATTTTATTCAAATCTGTTACAAATTTTTTAAAGTCTCTTTAATAATATCTTCAACTGAAACATCAGGGTTGTCCAATACAATCTGATCCACTAATCTTTCAGAAGACTTTTTATTAATTCCTAAGACTTCTAATGCAGATAACGCTTCTTCTTTGTTAGTATTGTTCGAAGAAGCAAATCCTTCATCTAATTCATATACTTTTAGAATTTTATCATGAAGATCTATTATAACTCTTTGAGCAGTTTTTGATCCAATTCCTTTAACAGATTGAATAAGTGAAACATTTTCCCTTGATATAGCATCAATGATTTGATCAGGAGAAATTGATGAAAGCATTGTTCTTGCTATACTTGGCCCTATACCATTTACAGAAATTAACAATCTAAATATTTGTCTTTCCTTAATAGAGAAAAAACCATAGAGAGTATGAGAATCTTCCTTAACTTGTAGGTGAGTAAATAATTTTAAATTTTCATTATCTGGAATCTGAGAAAATGTGTTTAATGAAATATTAATCATATAACCAATTCCATTACACTCAATTACAACACTAGTAGGTGATTTTTCAACTAATCTTCCTTTGATATGAGTTATCATAATAAAAATTTAATTAGTCAAATTTACTAAAATTATTTCCAGATTTATTAAAGAATAAATTTATATGTTAATTGGATTTAATAAAATTTAAATTTCTTTTTAAACCATTATATCCAGCCCTTTTTAATGCAGAATTATCAAAAACCTTGTTAAAGGTTTCTTCAGTAATTTCGTACCATTCATCCTTGCTCATATCTACAAAATCAGACTTAGGATCAAACAATGGCTCACTATGAGCCTTAGAAAATTTATTCCAAGGACAAACATCTTGACATATATCACAGCCAAAAACCCAATTATCAAATTTCCCCTTGTAATCATTTGGTATATTATCTTTTAATTCAATTGTAAAATAGGAAATGCATTTACTTCCATCTACAACATATGGCTCAACGATAGCCTCTGTTGGACATGCATCAATACAAGCAGTACAATCTCCACAATGATCAAATTCCTTTGAATCATAATCTAGCTCTATATCTATTATAAGTTCAGCTAAAAAATAAAATGACCCAACCTGTTTTGTGATTAGGTTTGAATTTTTTCCTATCCATCCTATGCCGCTTTTCTCTGCCCATGCTTTTTCTAAAATTGGAGCTGAGTCAACAAATACTCTTCCATATACATCACCAATTTCTTCCTTTATAAATTCTAGCAGTAATTTTAATTTATCCCTAATTACATGATGGTAATCTTTACCATATGCATATTTAGATACTTTTGTCAAATCATTATTCTGAAAATTTTTTGGATAATAATTATATGAAAGGGATATTACACTTTTAGCATCTTCTACAAGCCTAGTGGGATCAAGGCGCTTATCGAAATAATTCTCCATATATTTCATTTCACCATGCATATTTTTTTTTAGCCATTTTTCTAACCTTGGGGCTTCTTCATGTAAAAATTCTGCCTTACTTATTCCGCAAGACATAAAACCTATTCGCTTGGCTTCATTTTTAATCAATTCTGTATAATGTGTTTTATTTTTCAAGGATTGAAAAAATATTAAGGGATTAAAATAATCCTTTCTGGCCTGATTCGGGTATTTTACCTAAATGCTTATATGCAAGCTCTGTTACTTGTCGACCTCTTGGGGTTCTCATTATAAAACCTTGCTGAATTAAAAAAGGCTCATAAACTTCTTCGATTGTCTCAGAATTTTCACTTACTGCTGTAGCTAATGTTGTTATTCCAACAGGCCCACCTCCAAATTTTTCTATAATAGTTGTTAAAATTTTATTATCCATTTCATCTAATCCATGTATGTCTACATTAAGTGATTTTAGACTGCTTTTTGTAATGGAAATATCAATTTTTCCATCTCCTTTAATTTGAGCAAAATCTCTAACTCTTCTCAATAAAGAATTTGCAATTCTTGGAGTTCCTCTACTTCTCCCAGCAATTTCAATAGCTGCTTCCATAGAAATTTTTACATCTAATATTTTTGAACTTCTTTCAATAATTGTTGACAACAATTCAGCAGAATAATATTCCAATCTATTACTAATTCCAAATCTTGCTCTCATTGGTGCAGTCAATAATCCTGATCTAGTAGTAGCACCAACTAGTGTAAAAGGATTTAAATTAATTTCCACTGACCTAGCATTAGGACCAGATTCTATCATAATATCAATCTTATAATCTTCCATTGCAGAATAAAGATATTCTTCAACAACAGGGCTTAATCTATGGATTTCATCAATAAATAAAACATCTCTGTCCTCAAGATTAGTCAATAAGCCTGCTAAATCAGCTGGCTTATCAAGAACAGGCCCTGAAGTCACCTTAATTCCTACTTGAAGCTCATGAGCTAATATGTGAGCTAATGTCGTTTTGCCAAGTCCTGGGGGGCCATGAAATAAAGTATGATCTAATGCATCTCCTCGTTGATTTGATGCTTCAACAAAAATTTTCAGATTGTCAATTACCTGATCCTGACCACTAAATTCATCAAAAGAACTTGGTCTTAGGTTATTCTCAAATTCCTTCTCTTCAGGAGAGAGATTCACAGGGGAAGGATCTAAATTTTCGTTCATACTACAATGTATGAAAAAAATCTATTTAATACTCTTGTTCTCCCTTTTTAAGTGGAATATTTTGTGGGACGAAATCTTCCTTATATCCAGGCTTACTATAGTCGTAAGGCCATCTATAAACTTCTGGTATTTTGCCTTTCCAATTTCCATGAATATGCTTCATAGATGCTGTCCATTCTAGAGTTGTAGAATTCCAAGGGTTTTGAATAGATTTTTTTCCATAATAAATACTATGAATAAAATTATATAGAAATACAATCTGAATTAATGCTCCAATAATTGCAAAGACTGTTATTATAGTATTTGTATCTGCCAAATCATCAAATAATGGGAAATTTGAATTAGTGTAATATCTTCTAGGCAAACCTGCCATACCAATAAAATGCATCGGGAAAAATACTCCATAGGCACAGATAGCCGTTACCCAAAAATGAATATATCCTAGGTTCTTATTCATCATTCTTCCAAACATCATAGGGAACCAATGATAAATTCCAGCTAACATTCCATAAAGTGCTGAAATTCCCATTACTAAATGGAAATGAGCCACAACAAAATAGGTATCATGCACATTAATATCTAAAGCACTGTCTCCTAAAATTAAACCCGTTAAACCTCCAGTAATAAATGTTGAAACAAATGCTATTGCAAATAACATTGCTGGGTTAAATTGAATATTACCCTTCCACAAGGTTGTTATATAATTGAAAGCCTTAACTGCAGATGGAATTGCAATTAACAATGTTGTAAATGTAAATACTGAACCTAAAAATGGATTCATCCCCGTAATAAACATATGATGCCCCCAAACAATTGTAGACAAAAATGCAATTGCCAATATTGACATTACCATTGCTTTATATCCAAATATTGGTTTCCTTGAATTAGTTGCAATAACTTCAGAAGCAATACCAAGAGCAGGTAATAACACAATATACACTTCAGGATGTCCAAGGAACCAAAATAGATGCTCAAACAAAATTGGTGAACCTCCTTGATAATGTAGTACCTCTCCTTGAATAAATATGTCTGAAAGAAAAAATGAAGTCCCAAAACTTCTATCCATAATTAGTAACAAAGCTGCTGATAACAAAACTGGAAAAGAAATTACACCGATTATTGCTGTAATAAAGAATGCCCAAATTGTTAATGGCATCCTAGTTAAAGTCATGCCCTTTGTTCTTAAATTAATAACTGTAACAATATAATTAAGAGATCCCAAAAGGGAAGAGGCAATAAAAACCGCCATTGAAACTAACCATAATGTCATACCTAATCCAGATCCAGGCTGTGCCATTTCCAATGCACTAAGAGGAGGATATATAGTCCATCCAGCTGCAGCAGGTCCAGCCTCAACAAAGATTGAAGCAACCATAAGAACAGTAGAAACAAAAAACAACCAGTAAGCTAGCATATTTAAAAATCCTGTAGCCATATCCCTAGCTCCAAGCTGTAAAGGGATTAATAGATTACTAAATGTTCCACTTAGTCCTGCAGTTAATACAAAAAAGACCATTATAGTCCCATGCATGGTAACTAATGCCAAATAGATATCTGCATCCATTACACCTTCTGGAGCCCACTTACCTAAAAGAAATTCAAAGATTATATTTGGTTCTTCGGGCCATGCTATTTGCATTCTCATTAATGAAGACATCAAAATTCCAATAATCCCCATAAAAATAACGCCAGTAAAAAGATATTGCTTAGCAATCATTTTATGGTCCTGACTAAAAATATATTTTGTAATAAAGGTTTCTTTATGATGGTGTTCGTGATGATCTTTATCAAATACTATATATTCTGGCATATCTTATATTTTAATTTTGAGCAATTAATGAATTCTTAAAAACTGTCTGCTGACTTATCCATTTATCAAAATCCTCTTGTGATTCTACAATAATTTTCATCTGCATATTATAATGAGACTTACCACAAATTTTATTACAAATAAGAACATAATCAAATTCATATGGATCAAGAGGCTCTTCACCTTGACTAATTAATTCTTTACTTTTCGTGTCCCTAATTTCATTTATCGTAATGACTTTATCTATCATTTTTGGAGTATTCCTCATTTCTTCAGTTGTCATAGTGGGAGTTAACAAAAACTGTGTTATCATCCCAGGAACACAATTCATCTGTGCCCTAAAATGAGGCATATATGCTGAGTGCAAAACATCCTGAGATCTCATTTTGAATAATACCGGCTTATTTACAGGCAAATGCAATTCAGTAGTAATAATATCATCACTAGCATTTGGATCTGACTCATCCACGCCTAAAATATTTGCTCTATCCATATCAATAAGTCTAACATTGGATTTGCCCAATGCATTGTCCTTGCCTGCATATCTTGCTTTCCAATTAAATTGTTGTGCATATAATTCAACTACCATAGGATCATCATCTTCTGAAATATTCATTACATCTGCCCATGTTATAAGTCCATAAGTAATAAATCCTGTTAGAACTATTGCAGGAATAATAGTCCAAATCATTTCAAGTTTATGATTATCAGTATAGAATAAGGCTTGATTTCCTTTCTGGCCTTTATATTTATAAGCAAAATAATGGAGCAAATACTGTGTAATTGTTTGGACAAAGAAAATTAAGGCTAAAGTCCAAATCATTAATGTGTCATTTTTTACTCCGTGTTCTGATGCAGCATCAGTAATAAGTGGGAAATGACCATATTTTACTACACAAATTATAGTTATAAGATAAATGAACCCAAGAAATCCTAGCATTAATCTAGCATTAATTCTATTGTCCTTATCATTAGCAACTTGAGAATCATCTATTTCTTCTCCTTTTAAGGCACGAGTCAAATCAAAAATTTTGATCATTTGCCAAATTGCAATCGAAATAAAAACTAAAATTAATATGATAAATAATGTAATCATTCGTTAATCAATAATTTAATAATGAAAATTTTCACTCTCTTTTATAAAAGGATTTCCTTTGGCTAAAAGTGGAGCTTTGGATAATGAATAAAAAACTAACAAGAGAAATAATCCTAAAAATATAGATATGGAGCTTATTTCAGCTAAGCCGAATCCATAGCGATCAATAACTGTAGCTGGCATAATCATCATATACACATCCATATAGTGTCCAATCAATATTATAATTCCCGCCATAATGATAAATCCTGGAACTCTTTTATAATCACTATTCATTAATACCAAAAATGGAAAAATAAAATTTAGTGCAAACATAGTAAAAAATGGAATATTATAAAGTTCAATTCTTGTAATAAAATACGTCACTTCTTCAGGAATATTAGCATACCATATTAACATAAATTGAGAAAACCATAAGTAGGCCCAAAAGACACTAAAACCAAACATATACTTTGCTAAATCATGTAAATGACTGTCATTAACAAATTCTAGAAGTCCTTTCGATTTAAGATATATTGTCATTAATGCTATCGTTGTTATCCCACTAACTACCATGCTAGCAAAAAGATACCAGCCAAATAGTGTGCTAAACCAATGAGGGTCAACACTCATTACCCAATCCCATGACATCATTGATTCGGTATATATATAAAAAACAAGAAACCCTGCTGAAATCTGAAAATTTCTTTTAAAATTCTTATTATCCTTTGCAAGGTCTTGAGCTAAAGAAAATTTTCTTGAAAAATATCTATACAAACTCCAGCCTCCGATAAATATTAATCCTCTAATTAAAAATGCAGATTTATTTAACCAACTTGATTTTCCTTGAATTATTTTATCATGAGCAACAACCTCAGGATCCATCCATATAAATATATGTTTGTCAGCAAATAAAGCTATGCCTAAAACAATCAAAGCGCCAGGCAATAAATAATAAGTTATAGCCTGCATAACTCTAAACAATACTGGAGACCATCCTGCTTGTGAAGCATATTGAATTGCATAAAATGCCAATACTCCAAGCGATATCATCATAAAGAAAAATGCTGCTACATATAAAGCAGCATAAGGCCTATTGTGAATTTGATGCATAACATGTTCAGCATGTTCATCTTCATGAGAAGACTCATGTGAATCATTATGATGATTCTCATTAACCTGATCCATATGGGCGGTTTGATCTCCATGAGATGATCCATGATGTGATTCATGGATTAACATTTCTTTTACCTGATCAAGAGTTTTATGAGATTCAATATAACTATATGACCACCCGATGGCCCCTAAAATAATTAGAGTTAATGAAAAAATCTTTAGTCTATTAGATAAAATATACATACTCTATTTGCTTAATTTAGATTTTAATTGCATTACATATTCGGTGACCATCCATCGCTCCATCTCATTTAATTGATTTGCATATGACCCCATAGTGTTTCTTCCATAGTATATCACATGATAAACACTTCCTTCAGTAATATCTCTGCCAGGATCTGAATAACTTGGAATCCCTAATATTTTTTCTCTTTTCATTAAAATGCCCTGTCCATCACCGTTATTCCCATGACAAATACCACAATAAATATCATATAATTCTTTAGCTTTTGTAAAATTTATTTCAGATTCATCCAATGGGTTTTTTAAATTGCTTTTTGCTAATTCATATCCAGAGTTTGAATTTTCATATTGATATAATGAATATCCTCTAGGGATTGATCCTTCCACCGGGTTTAAAGCTGATTGATTATTATCAAAAAGACCATTCTCAGCATAAGTTTCATAGCCAACAGACTCATACATATTAGGCATAAATTCATAATTAGGATACTCATTATTCTTGCATGAATAAATAACAAATAGAATAGTTATAGTTAATATTTTGTTTGTTAATCTCATATAAAATTAATGTTCCTTTGATTCAATAATATTAATCTCAATTGCTCCAGAATCCTTTAAAATTTTCTTTAATTTTCCTGTGACCTCATCAACATTTATTTCAATCAAAAAGTGGTCATCTGTCGTTCTTGGATCAGGATTCTCTGCTTTTTTAAATGGCCACATTCTACTTCTAAGATAAAATGTAATTACCATTAAATGTGCAGCAAAAAACACAGTTAATTCAAACATTATTGGAACAAAAGCTGGCATATTTTCAATATAACTAAAGCTTGGTTTTCCACCTATATTCTGTGGCCAATCTGCTATCATTATATAATTCATCATCAATATTGCCACAGTAAAACCAAGACATCCATATAGAAATGATGCTATTGCTATTCTTGTTGGCTCCAATCCTAATGCTTTATCCAATCCATGAACAGGGAAAGGAGTATACACTTCTTCTATATGATAGTGATTATCTTTAATTGTCTTAACAGCAGACAATAAGACATCATCATCATTATAAAAAGCACGAACTATTTTTGAAGCCTTCATTTATCTATTTTTTTTATAGTTGATGTTCTACTATCAGCACCTGTTCCGCTTAAAGATTTTCCAGATTCTCTTATTCTCTTATATTTCTCACCTGAACTTTTTAGTATGGTTTTCACTTCTGCTTGAGCAATTACAGGGAATGTTCTAGCGTATAATAAGAACAGTACAAAGAAAAATCCTATAGTTCCCATAAAAATGCTTATATCAACAAATGTTGGAGAAAACATAGTCCAAGAGGACGGCAAATAATCTCTATGCAAAGAGGTTACAATAATAACAAACCTTTCAAACCACATTCCTATATTTACAACAATTGATATAAAAAATGAGAACATTATACTTGTCCTTAATTTCTTAAACCACATAAATTGTGGAGAAAACACATTACAACTCATCATTGCCCAATATGCCCAAGCATATGGTCCGGTAGCCCTATTTAAAAACGCATATTGCTCATATTCAACTCCTGAATACCACGCTATAAAAAGCTCGGTAATATATGCAACTCCAACTATTGATCCTGTAATCATAATAACAATATTCATTAATTCGATATGTTGAACAGTAATATAATCTTCCAAGTCACATACTTTTCTCATCACAATTAACAAAGTCTGAACCATTGCAAATCCAGAAAAAATCGCACCAGCTACAAAATAGGGTGGGAATATAGTTGTATGCCATCCAGGAATTACTGAAGTTGCAAAATCAAATGATACAATAGTATGAACAGATAATACTAATGGAGTTGCTAACCCAGCTAATACTAAAGATACTTCTTCAAATCTCTGCCAGTCTTTTGCTCTACCAGTCCATCCAAAACTAAGTATACTATAAATTCTTTTTTGAAAAGGTTTAATTGCTCGATCCCTAATCATTGCAAAATCTGGCAACAACCCCGTCCACCAAAAAACTAGTGAAACTGACAAATAAGTAGAAATTGCAAAAACATCCCATAATAAAGGAGAATTAAAGTTTACCCACAATGATCCAAAAGCATTTGGAATAGGAACCATCCAGTATCCTAGCCATGGTCTACCCATGTGAATAATAGGGAAAAGCCCTGCTTGAATAACTGAGAAAATAGTCATTGCTTCAGCTGAACGGTTTATAGCCATTCTCCATTTTTGACGGAACAAAAGAAGTACAGCTGAAATCAATGTTCCTGCATGACCTATTCCTACCCACCAAACAAAATTGGTAATATCCCACGCCCATCCAACAGTCTTATTCAATCCCCAAACTCCAATTCCTGTTGAAATTGTATATATAATACATCCTAGACCCCATAAAAACATTGCCAGGGATATTGAGAAAACAATCCACCATTGTTTATTTGCTCTTCCCTCAACAGGCCTAGCAATATCAACAGAAACATCATGATATGACTTTTCTCCTGCTACTAATGGTTTCCTAATTGGCGCTTCATAATGAGACCCCATAATTTCTCTTGTTAATAGTTATACTTTTTTTTCGTTTCTTATTTTAACTTGATAAACAACATTTGGTTTCGTCCCTACAGAGTCCAACAAATGATATGCTCTTTTATCATTTTTTAATTTATATATTTCGCTGTCTTTTTCATTTATATCTCCAAACCTCATTGCTCCACTAGAACATGCTGAAGCACAAGCACAAGTGTCATTAAATTCACCTTCAGCTACTGGCCTTCCTTCTAATTTTGCTTTTAAAATTACAGCTTGAGTATTTTGAATACAGAATGAACATTTTTCCATAACCCCTCTCGATCTTACTGTAACATCTGGGTTTAATACCATCCTTCCAAGATCATCATTCATATGATAGTCAAACTCATCATTTTGACTATATAAAAACCAATTAAATCTTCTAACCTTGTATGGGCAATTGTTTGCACAATATCTTGTTCCCACACACCTATTGTATGCCATATGATTCTGGCCTTGTCTTCCATGACTTGTTGCAGCAACAGGACAGACGGTTTCACACGGAGCGTGATTACAATGCTGACACATTATTGGCTGAAATGCAACTTGAGGATTTTCAGACGGACTTTCTAGTTCTCCAAATGAAGTAAGAGAGCTTTGAAGTCCGCTTATATCATCTTTCTTTACATCATCTTGACCAAATGTGTCTTCAGATGAATAATATCTGTCAATTCTTAGCCCATGCATATCTCTACTTCTTCTAATTTCTCTTTTTCCTACCACAGGAACATTGTTTTCTGCATTACAAGCAATAACACATGCCCCACATCCTGTACATGCATTCAGATCAATTGATAAATTAAAATGATGACCAATTGATCGATCAAACTCATCCCATATATCAACATCTGGCGAAGAAACAGGGGTTTCAATATGATTTAGAGAAACTACTGCTTCTGCATTCCAATGTTTTTTATCTTTAGTATTAAATATTTCTAATGTAGTTTCTTTAAGAATTTCTCCTCTACCCATTAGAGTATTATGTAACTGAATGCATGCAAATTCATGTTTTCCATCAGTTGGTTTAATAGAAATTTGTTGGACATTATTGAAGTTTTCATATAATTTATATGCATTAGTTCCAACCTTCATTTCATCCTTAACTCCTTTTGTTCTTCCATAACCAAATGACAAACCTACTGTTCCTCTAGCCTGTCCTGGCTGTATCATTACAGGAGCCTTAATTGAATTTCCATTAACAGTAATAATAGCGTATTTACCATTTAATCCGCCATCAGCATCATGACTAGATTGGGAAAAGAAAGTACTAGGCTCTAAATATAGATTAAGTTTTTTTGCATCATATTCAGAAATTGTTAAATAATTATCCCAAGTTGTTCTGGTTAAAGGGTCAGGGAATTCCTGTAGCCAAGGGTTATTTGCTTGCTGGCCATCTCCCATACCAATTTTAGGATATAAAGTTAATTCAAAAGAACTACTGTCTAATTTAATTTGGTCAATTAAATCATCAAATGACATATAATATGATTTGTTTACTGCTGATCTTAAAAAAGCACTTTTTGAAATCGAATTTTTCTTTTGAAAATACACCCCATCATGAAGTGCCTTATCCCAATAACTATCTTTTAAAATATTTTTTTTCCAATTCTCTTTAATATAGCTATAATAAGAGTCTTTATTATTTGTCCATACTAATAACAGATCTTGAAACTGCCTAGTATCAAAAAGGTTTTTAATAACAGGCTGTATCAATGAAAAGTTTCCAGACCTAATTTCAACATCTCCCCAGGATTCTAAGTAATGTGATGTTGCGCCAACATAATCTACATGTGATGCTGTTTCATCATTTTTTGTAGAAAATAAAATTGAAAGATCCGTTTTCTTTAAACCCTCAACAAATTCTTCAGAATTTGGCATTGTATAAACTGGATTAACTCCTGCCATAATTAATGCTCCAACATCCCCATTGATCATTTTATTAACCAATTGCATAACTTGATTAGAATTACCTAATCGAGTCTTGATTATCTCATTTGGTTTAAAGGCCTTACTTTTTATCTTTTCATTTATTTGCAGTATAATACTTTGATAATCCACATCATCAATCCCCGAGACTATTACAGCTTTATCCTTATTTTTTAGGATTTCATCAACAGTAGCATCTACAAGCTTTTGTAACTTTTCAGATAGTTTTATAGTGTTATTAATTGAAAAAATTCTAGAATAAATTGAGAGCAATATTAATTTTTGTTCGCTAGGCTTTACAGGGATTCTTGTGTCCGCATTTGCCCCAGTTAATGACATATTTGATTCAAATTGAATATGTCT
>JAZABS010000091.1:0-5395 GCA_036136835.1 Bacteroidota bacterium | reverse complement strand
TCGTTATTAATCTCCTTACAACTTATAAATGAAACGAATAAGATAAAAAAAAGCTTAGTTGATCTTTTCAAAATTACGTGGTTTTCCGATAAGATAGACGACTAGGATTAAAATCAATACAAAAAGCTCCCACCAATAAAGGTATGTTGGCCATTCTCCTATGACCAAAGGATTATCAACCGCCGGAGGTGAATTAACATACATATAGTTAGAGCCTAAAAAGTTATTTAATGGAATTAGTAAAAACATTAATATATTTAAAACGATCCATGTTTTGATCCAGGAAAATCTTGTTAGTTTCATGCCTAATTGATTTCTTAAATATATTGGAAATGCAATAATCATTGCGTGCTTGAAAAAGAACTGTATATAAAAGAATTTATATCCGCCGTAGTCGTCCACTAGGGGAGTTAAAATTGCTTGAATACCCCCTATTATTCCGCAATAAAAAAGAAACTCAAAAAGAAATTGTCTCTTTTTTTCAGGGATAAACATAATGAAACAACAAATTAGTCCGCTAATTGAACAAAGATGTACAGGAATTTCCTTACTCAATTCCCATTTTCCAAGAAAAATTAAAAATAGATGATTAACAATAAAGAAGCCTATCATTATATAGGCTAAAAATTTTGCATATTTAATCTTATTTTCTTGTGAGATTTTATGACCAGCATACAATACAATAAAAATCAATCCTATTACACATGCGACAGTTATCATCCACTTATTTGCCAGAAATTCTACGGTATATTTATTAATATCAGAATTGGCAATATCAGAATTAAGTAGCATCTAGTGAGTTATTGTGTTTGAGTAAATATAATAAAATTTGACAGCGAATTAAAAACAAAAGCCCCCAATTAAGTGAGGGCTTTATGTGGTACCTCCAGGAATCGAACCAGGGACACACGGATTTTCAGTCCGTTGCTCTACCAACTGAGCTAAGGTACCTTAAAATGAGTGTCAAATATAGATGCATTTTTATTATTGAGCAAAATAATTATTATAAAAATCCTTTTGTAAATTTGAGGTTATAAGCTATAATATGAACCTAATTATTGATATAGGAAATACAAAAGCAAAACTTGCAGTTTTTGATGATGATAAGATTATTAAATGTGAAAGTTTTAATACTGAAAATATTATAGAAGCAATAGATCATTTTATTAATAAAAATAAAAATATAGACAGGGCTATAATTTCTAATGTTTCATCTATCGATAATTCTATTATAGAAAAAAAAATAAATTTAAAACATACTTATTTCCTTTCCGATGAATTAAAATTACCCTTTACAAATAAATATGAAAGTAAAAAAACATTAGGTTCAGATAGAAAAGCTCTTGCTAGTGCTGTAATTAAGCACTTTTCTGATACAAATACATTAATTATTGATGCTGGAACATGTATTACAATAGATTTTATCGATGAAAACGGAAATTATCATGGAGGATCTATTTCTCCTGGAATTGAAATGAGGTATCGAAGTTTAAATGACAGAACAGCTAATTTGCCAAAATTAGTAAAGAAATATCCATCGCATATTACCGGTAAATCAACAGAAGATTCAATACATTCAGGTATAATAAATGGGGTTGTTTATGAAATAAGAGAATTTGTGTCAGAATATCAGAAAGAATACAATAATATTAATGTTATATTAACAGGTGGTGATTCAGATTTTTTGTCTAAACCATTAAAAATTAGCATCTTTGCGAATCAAAATTTTTTATTAGAAGGACTAAATCATATTTTGAATTTAAATATTGACAATTGATAAAACGAATTTTTCTCATAACAATACTTTTCTTAAGTTTTAATTTTCAGGCACAAGAGGGTACTTCTTCACCATACTCATTTTATGGTATCGGTAGCCTTAAATTTAAGGGAACAACTGAAAATAGAGCTATGGGAGGTCTTAGTATATATAATGATAGTATTCATATGAATTTTAGAAATCCGGCTTCATATGTTGGTAAAAATTTATTTTCCTTTAATAATGAGGCTAGACTTGTAAAATTCACTGTTGGTATAGGTCATTCAGATACAAAATTAGAAACTTCAAATGCTTCAGATAATACTACAACAACAACTTTTGATTATTTAGGATTAAATGTGCCAATGGGAAAATTTGGTATGGGATTTGGCCTAATTCCACATTCATCTGTTGGATACAAATTAGAATCTAGAAATAGTATAGATTCATTACAATATAAGTACTCTGGAAATGGTGGGCTAAACAAAGTATTTTTAGGTTTTGGTTATCTGATTTCTGATAATATAAGTATTGGAGTTGATGCACGTTATAATTTTGGAAATATTCAAAACAACGCTTTAGAATTTCTATATGATGATGAACAACTTCCGTTAGATTATCAAGCAAGAGAAATAAATAGATCAGATTTAAGTGGTATTAATTATAATTTAGGTATATCCTATAATGCTGTTTTTAATGAAAAAACTCAGTTAGTTTCTTCATTAACTTATTCTCCTGGCTACAATCTTAAATCAAAGAATAAAAGAACTTTTGCTTCTGTTATAGTAAATGATAGCGGTATCGAATATCCAATTAATGAAATTGAAGTTGACTTATTATCATTAGATCTTGAGGAAACAGATTTAAAAATGCCTTCCAAAATGTCTATAGGATTGGGAATAGGTTCGATAAGAAATTGGTTTGTAGGTTCTGAGTACACTATGATAAAAAGCAGCGTTTTTTCATCAGATCTTTTAGATATTGAAAATGCTACTTTTGAAGATTCTTCTATATTATCAATAGGAGGGTTTTATATTCCTGATTATAATTCTTTTAATAAGGTATGGCAAAGAATTGTTTATAGATCTGGAATATACTTTGAGAAAACAGGATTAAATATAAATAACCAATCAATTAAGGAGTTTGGCATATCTTTTGGGCTTGGTATTCCAGTAGGTAGACTTTTTTCTAATCTTAACACCGTTGTTGAAATTGGAAGAAGAGGAACTACTAATGAAAATTTAGTTAAAGAAAATTTTGTCAATTTCCAATTGAGTTTATCTTTGAATGATAGATGGTTTGTAAAAAGAAAATATAACTAGAATATGAGACAAATATATAGGTTTATAATAGTATTAACTCTTCTTTTTGTATCAGTGAACACTTTTTCACAGGTTAATGAGGATGATATTAATTCATTATCAATTTTTAGTGAATATGTTAAAGCAAAAAATTATGATGCAGCTTATCAGCCATGGATGGAGCTTAGAGAAAGAAATCCAAAATTTAATAGTGCAATATTTGTCTATGGTGAAAGAATTTTAAAACATAAGATTGAAAACTCCTCTGGTGTTGAAAAAGTTAATTTTATTAATGACTTAGTACAATTATGGGAGGAAAAACGTATTAACTTTCCTAATAAAACTCCGCTGGGAGATATATTAGCAAAATCTGCTCAACTTCTATATGATTATATGGGTGATCTTAATCTATCAAAATCAGAAGTTTATGGAAAATTTGACACTGCATTTACAACAGATTCGAGAACATTTAATAATCCAAAAAATTTATATACATATTTTGGATTGATTGTTGACCTTTATGATGAAGAATTAAAGACAGCAGAGGAGCTTTTTATTAAGTATGATGAGATTTCTGAGAAGGTTGAAAGGGAAATTAAAAATTATACCAATAAGGTTAATAAGTTCTTACCTGAAGAAATATCTGAATCTGAAGTAGAATTATC
Source organism: Bacteroidota bacterium (assembly GCA_036136835.1). Lineage (GTDB taxonomy): Bacteria > Bacteroidota > Bacteroidia > Flavobacteriales > Flavobacteriaceae. The sequence continues at coordinate 1,673 of JAZABS010000091.1, read as the reverse complement.
TTCAAAAGACAAGAAAAGAGTAAGCTCTTATAATAGTTTTTTAAAGGCTTATGATCAGATTGCAAAGGGAATGGAAAAGAAAGTAGGGGATAGAGCTAATTGTGATAATTTGATTGTACTATATGACAGAAGTTATGAAGAGAACAAGAATGATGGGATATGGTTGCAGAGAGCATTAAATAGATTGTTTAATAAGGAATGCATGGATTCAGAACTTTTTGTTAAAATTCTTCAACAAAAAAACATGCTTGATCCTAATGCATCTACTTCTTATTATTTAGGAATTATTAAAGCTAAAGAAGGAAAATCATCTGAGGCGCTTGAATATTACAGTCAAGCTATTGAGCTTGAAAGTGATAGTTATGAAAAGGCAAAAATATTATTTAGAATTGCAACACAATTCAAAAAAGATGGCTTATTTTCAAGAGCTAGGTCATATTATATGCAAGCACTAAAGTTCAACCCATCTATGGGAAGATGCTATTTAGCTATTGCTCAAATGTATGCTAGTAGTGCAAAAAATTGTGGTTCTGATAACTTTACTCAAAGAGCTGTTTATTGGCTAGCCTCAAAGGAAGCTCTTAAGGCAAGTAGAGTTGATAGTAAATTAAGAAAATTAGCTAATCAAAGCTCTAGAAATTATTTAGCAAAAGCTCCTCAAAAAAGTGAGATTTTTTCTTCCGGTAGAGAAGGAGAAATAATTAAAGTAGGTTGTTGGATAGGAAGAACTGTCAAAGTACCCAATCTATAGATTTGAAAAGACTTAGTTTTATTATATCTATTTTGTTTTTGTTTTCATGTAATAATGAATTAGAGAACGTAATTGAGATATCATCTAGCAATTCTTCAATTTCAGCAGCTGAAAATATAAATACCGTATACACTGATTCAGGAATTGTTAGCTCAATTTTAAAAAGTCCAAAAATGTTCAATTTTACTAATCAGGTTTTTCCATATTTTGAGTTTCCAAATAAAGTTGAAATTATAGTGTTTGACAAGAATAAAAATAGGAGCATTATTACTGCTGATTATGCAATTTCTTATTCCAATACTGATTTAATTGACTTAAGAAAAAATGTTGTAATTAGAACTCATCTAGAAGATACTCTTATTACTGATCAAATGTATTATAATAGGGAAGAAGAGTGGTTATTTACAAATTATCCTTTTAGGTTTATTTCAAAAGATAGAGATATATATGGTTCAGGATTTGATTCTGATAAAAGTTTTGAAAAAATTACTTTCTTAGATGTGAGTGGTTATGTCACAGTAGAGGAATAATTATTAAATTTATTAGATAATGAATGATCTAAATGAACTAATTGCAATTGCAACTATATTTTTTGGCATATTATTGTTATTAGTAGCGTTTATATTATCTGCTGGAGTTTTTCTTTTTGATTTTGAATCATTGCCATTCTCTAATACTGGAAGTATTTTTGGTAGTTACGCTTTGCCAGTAGGAATGGGTATTTTAGGATATTTATTATTTGGTACAGGATTTGGTCAATTTTTAAAACAAAGAAGGAATTGTGTCTATCCTTTATTTTTCATTATATTCACTGTTAGTATGGTTTTGCTATTGTATCTGTCTGTAATTTTTTCAATAAAGAACTGATTAAATTTTTTAATTTATTATCATGAAATTATTAGGTTTTTTTAAGTATGTTTAT
>JAZABS010000090.1:0-3770 GCA_036136835.1 Bacteroidota bacterium | reverse complement strand
GTAATTCCAAGTTCTATTTCAAGTGTAATACCAATTTTTGACATTCTAGCTAGATATTCTTTACAAATACTAATATTTTCCTCAATAGGTTCTTCAGATAAATCAATCATATGTGAACTATACAGAGGTAATCCATATTCTTTATAATGTGACTCGTTAGCTTCCATTATACCATCAATCCAAGGTAAGAGCTTTTTTGCACAGTGGTCAGTATGTAAGATAACAGGAACCCCATAGGAAAGAGCCATAGTATGTATGTGTTTTGCTCCTGAAATAGCTCCAGAAATAGAAGCTTTTTGATCCGTATTATCCAAACCTTTACCAGCGTTAAAACTTGCACCACCATTTGAAAATTGAATAATTACAGGAGCATTAAGTTCTTTTGCTGTTTCAAGAACTCCATTAATACTGCTTGACCCAATAACATTTACAGCAGGTAGAGCAAAATTTTTACTTTTGGCCAGCCTAAAAATTTCTTGAACTTGATCTCCTGTTGCAACACCAGGTTTAATGTTATGATTCATTCTATTTTATCTGTTATTTAGGTTTTAAATACTATAAATTTTATCTTTACTAAGTTACCTATTTTATAAGTAAAATGATTACAAAAAATGAAATTAAATTTATTCGTTCATTAAAGATAAAAAAGAATAGAATAAAGTCTAATCAATTTGTTGTTGAAGGTGAAAAAATGGTTGATGAACTAATAGAATCATCTATTGAATTGGTAAAAGTCTATTCTACCTCATCAAAATATGAATATCTTAATGATTTATATTGCAACATATCAAAAACTAATTTATCACAGATAAGTAATTTAAAAACTCCAAACAAAGTGATAGGTGTTTTTAATATTCCTAAACCATCCAAAATAAATTTTTCTTCTCAAATTATTGCTCTTGATAATGTAAGTGATCCAGGTAATCTAGGAACCATAATAAGACTTTGTGACTGGTTTGGAATTAAAGATTTGATTTGTAGTGAAGAAACTGTAGATTGCTTTAATCCAAAAGTTGTTCAGGCATCAATGGGATCTATTTCAAGGGTTAATATTTCTTATACTGATTTTCAGAAGCTATTTAGTGATAAAAAATTAAAAACAGTAGTAGCAGATCTTAATGGTGAGTCAATTAATGATTTTTCTTTTCATAAGAATCAAATAATAGTCTTTGGAAATGAGTCTATAGGTGTAAGTAAAGAAGTAAAAAAATTGGTAAAAGATAGAGTTACTATTCCTAGATATAATAATAATGTTGATGTGGAGAGTATAAATGTTGCTAATTCTGTAGCAATAATATTAGCTGAATTAAAAAATAGATCTACTGGAAAGTAAAGTTTAGTACAATTCCACTAGTTTTCATAAACTCAATATTGCTTGTCCAAGGGCTTAATGGATCTTCATCTGGAACTAATTCATCACTTATAGCAAAAATACCTCTTATTGATGGACTAAACTTAAACCATTCCAGATAAAAATCTATTCCAAATCCTAATTCATAGAAGAATGTGTTTTTCTTCATTCTAAATTGGCCAAGATTATTATCATCTAAGCTTTTTTCTTTGCTTGACAGGTTTATTGCAGCTGAAAATCCTCCAGTTATATATGGTTTAATATTATTAACTCTTTTTGTTGATATTTTAAGCAGCAGGGGAAAATGTATATATGTCGATTTAATATCTCTTTGATGCTGAATTGGATTAAATTCTGTCTCATTAAAATTTGTTGGATCATAAATAAGACTTCTTTTAGACATTACAAGTCCAGGTTCAAATCTGAAATCCAAATAATCGTTAATTCTTACATTACCAATTAGACCAACATTAAATCCGAAGGACTTTTCAGTTTGAATATCTTCCAGATCATTCTTATAATCAAAATTAAAGTCATAATTGTTTAATCCTAGGAAGTAACCCCAGCTTATAGATGGTTTATCAAAATTCTCATTATTTAAGACTTTTTTCTTAGTAAATAACTGAGAATATCCAATATTTACTGAAAACAGAAAAATTAGTATAAATAAGACTTTCTTCATAGCTGTTTCTAATAAACCCTATTTCCTTAAAAATATTGTTAAAATAAACACAATAAAATTACAATTATCCAAAATAAAGTATATTTGTTATCAAGAATTATTACTACAATGAATATAATAATTGCGGGATCTGGTGAAGTTGGATCTCATTTAGCAAAATTATTATCATACGAATCTCAAGAAATTACTTTAATTGATTCTAACAAGGAAAATTTATCATTTCCTAATTCACATTTAGATATCAAGGTAATTCATGGTGATTGTTCTTCAATTTCAGTATTGAAGGATGCGAATGTCTCTTCTTGTGACTTGTTTATAGCTGTAACAGAAATGCAATCTGTTAATTTAACTTCATGTTTTTTAGCTAAACAATTAGGAGCAAAGAAGACTATTGCAAGAATATCTAATACAGAGTTTATTGAAAAGAATGGTGTTGATATTAGTGCATTAGGTATAGAAGAATTAATATCCCCTGAATCATTGGCAGCAGATGAGATAAGTCTAGTTGTTAGTCAATCTATTTTTGATGATGCAGTTGAATTTGAGGATGGGGCGTTATTGACATTAGGACTAAAGGTTCAAGAATCTGCACCATTAGTAGGAAAAACTGTAGTTGAAGCAGCAAGTATTTTGCCTGAAATGCACTTTTTCCCAATAGCTATTAAAAGAGGAAATGATTCGATTATCCCTAGAGGAGATACTGTATTTGAAACTGGAGATCGAATAATATTTATGACAACTAAGGGGGGAGATGAAGAATTAATGAAATTATCTGGAATGGAGAATCAAGAAATAAAAAATGTCATGATTCTTGGAGGAGGAAAAATTGGAAAAAGAGTAGCTAAAGAACTTAGTAAGAATGATTTAAATGTAAAAGTAGTAGAATCAAACAAACAGAAGGCAGAAGATTTAGCAGAAGATTTAGCTGATTGTTTGGTTATTTTAGGAGATGGAACTAATGTTGAATTATTAGAAGATGAAGGTATAGATCAAATGGATGCATTTATTTCAGTCACTGGAGACTCTGAAACAAATATAATGTCATGTTTGATGGCTAAATCTAAAGGAATTTATAAAACAATAGCACTAGTTGAAAATATTGATTACTATAAGCTTTCTCAAATAAGTGGTATAGATACTCTTATTAATAAAAAATTACTAGCTGCAAATATGATATCAAAATATGTTAGAAGAGGTGAGGTAGTAGCTGTTTCACAACTTAGTAATATGAATGCAGAATTACTAGAATTTGTTGTTAGAAAAGATTCTATCATATGTAATAAAAAAATAAAAGATCTATTATTTCCGAGATCCGCAATTATTAGTGGGGTTATAAGAGATGGCCAAGGACTTATAGTTTTAGGTGATTTTAAATTACTTGAAAACGACAGAGTAGTAGTTTGCTGTCTTATGGACTCTATTAAGGAAGTAGAAAACTTTTTCTAATGAATGTTAATCATAAAATCATATTATATTTTATAGGTTTTCTACTATTGTTTAATGGTGGATTCATGTTTGTTTCTTCTATAGTAAGTTACTATTATCAGGATGGAATTACTATTGATTTAATTTATTCAGGCACAATAGTTATGCTTATCGGAGGTTTGCTTTTATTTCTAAATCGAAATCATGATAAGCAATTAAATAAAAAAGAAGGATATCTTGTTGTGGTACTAGGTTGGCTGGCGATGATTTTTACAGGTACAATCCCTTATATTATCACTGGCACCATAGATG
>JAZABS010000089.1:0-4390 GCA_036136835.1 Bacteroidota bacterium | reverse complement strand
TAATTGCAATTGCAACAATATTTTTTGGCATATTATTGTTATTAGTAGCGTTTATATTATCTGCTGGAGTTTTTCTTTTTGATTTTGAATTGTATAAAAGTGGAAGTAGTTTTGGTAGTTACACTTTGCCGGCAGTTATAGGTGCTTTAGGATATATAATTTTTGGTGCAGGATTTGTTGAATTTTTAAAACAAAGAAGGAGTAATGTTTATCTTTTATTTTTCATTATATTCATTGTTAGTCTTGTTTTGCTAATTTTGTTAATGAAATTTTTTAATTTATTATCATGAAATTATTAGGTTTTTTTAAGTATGTTTATTTAGGTTTTTTTATCTTATTTTTTGTAGAATTTCTTTTAAATTATAAAACTGATTTTACTAAATCAATCATTTTTTTACTTCTTTCTATTACATCAATTATTGTTTATTGGTTTAGAAACAAATATCAAAAGAGATTTAAGGATAGAGGTAAATTATAGTTAATATGTCTGACATACCAATCATAGTTATATCTCTTATTTTTTCTGCTTTTTTTTCTGGAATGGAAATAGCTTATGTGTCTAGCAATAAGATTTCTATTGAAATTGAAAAAAAGAAAATTGGATTTATCTCATCAATAATTAAAACTTTAACTAAAAAACCATCCAAATTCATCACAACTATGCTTATAGGTAATAATATAGCATTAGTAATTTATGGTTTTTCAATGGGAGCTTTATTAACTAGAGAATTTGATTTTAACTTAATCAATCAAACACTGGTTTCAACTTTTATTATTTTAATTACAGCTGAATTTCTTCCAAAAGTATTTTTTCAGATTTATTCAATTAAATTTTTTAAACTATTCATCATTCCAGCATATTTTTTCTATATACTTTTTTACTTTCTTTCTGATTTTGTAATATGGATTTCCGATTTTTTCCTTAAAATATTTTTTAATTCTAAAGGTGATAACAATCAACTTCTATTCTCTAAGGATGATTTGGGTCATTATATTAATGAGCAAATGGAAGGAGTTGATGATGATCAAGAAATTGATAGTGAAGTTCAAATTTTTCAAAATGCCCTTGATTTTTCAAAATTAAAATCTAGGGATATTATGATACCTAGAATTGAATTAGCTGCACTTGAAATTCATGATTACATTAGTAACTTAAAATCTTTATTTATTTCGTCAGGTTATTCAAGAATTTTAATTTATAAAGATACAATTGATGATGTTTTAGGATATACTCATGCATCAGACCTATTTAATAAGCCAAAAACGATTAAATCAATTTTAATGCCTGTGGAATTTATTCCTGAAGCAATGCTTGTTAAAGATGTACTTAATTTATTAACTGCTAAAAGAAGAACTATGGCAATTGTTTTAGATGAATATGGGGGAACATCTGGAATGCTTACCATTGAAGATATTATTGAAGAACTTTTTGGGGAAATTCATGATGAATTTGACAACAATGAATTAATTGAAGAGAAACTTTCTGAAATAGATTATAAGTTTTCTGCTAGAATAGAGGTAGATTATATTATTGAAAAATATAAGTTGAATTTACCGGTTAGTGAAGAATATGAAACTTTGGGTGGATTAATAGTTAATAGTACACAGGGAATTCCTAAACTAAATGAAGAGATCAGAATAGGTAAATTTTTATTTAAAATTCTAGAAGTTACCAATACAAGAATAAATTTAGTTTCTCTAAAGATAGATGCTTAAGTTTTCATAATTAACAATAAAATGCTACTTTTGGCCACTATATTTAAAATTAATTTTAAATGGCAATTTTAAATAAAATTCGAGAAAGATCATTGTTTCTGATATTAGTTATTGCAATGGCATTATTTTCTTTTGTCTTTGCAGATGTAATTAATAAAGGTGGAGGATTTTCTCTTGCCGATCAAAATGTCATTGCTACAGTAAATGGTATTGAAATGGAGAGAGAAGATTTTATGAGAAAAGTTGAAAATTTAGAACGTCAGAATAGAAGTGCAAGATCAAATGTTCAATCTATGAATTCAATTTGGGATGTTGAACTTAGAAGATTAATTCTAGCTTCTGAATTTGATAAATTAGGGATTACAGTAGAAAAAGGGATGATGAGGGAATTATTAAAAAATAATTTGTTGTCATTTGATGAGTTTACAAATTCACAAGGTCAGTTTGATCAAAGAATGTTAAACGAATTCATATCTAATTTAAAAGAAATTTCCCCTGAGTCAATGGAGCTTCAGGGTGCACAGGTTAATTATGAGTCATGGAATAATTACGAAGAAACTATAGCCACTTCTGGTTTAGAAAAAATTTATTTTGATTTAATAAGATCAGCAATAAATTCCACTGTTTTTGAAGGTAAGACTCAGCATGGTTATGAAAATGACAATATAGATTTAAAGTATGTTAATATCCCATATTCTACAATACCTGATTCATTAGTTAAGGTTTCAAAGTCTGATGTAAAAAAATATATGCAGAAGAACAAAAGCGATTTTGAGGTAAAGGCCTCAAGAGATTTAATTTATGTCAAGTTTGAGGAAAAACCTTCTGATTTTGATCAGAAAGAAATTGAAGATCAAATTGTTGATTTACTAGATGATCGTAACGAATTTGATTTTGATTCAAAGACCAATATAAAAGTATTAGGGTTTAAGAACACTAATGATCACGAAGAGTTTTTAAATATAAATTCTGCTATTAAATTTTATGATTCATATGTTTTTGAAAATTCTTTTTCAAAAGACATGGCCCCAATAGTATATTCATTAAAGAAAGGTGAAGTGCATGGGCCATACAGAGAAGGAGACTTTATTAAAATGACAAAATTAGTGGATACAAAAAGAATGCCTGATTCAGTTAAGGTAAGACATATATTGATCCCATACATTGGATCCTTAAGAAGTGATCCTAATGAGACAAGAACTAAAGATCAAGCACAAAAGACTGCAGATAGTATTTATAGAATTGTTCAAAGAACTCCTAGCAAGTTTAAAAGTCTTCTGTCTTTGTCATCAGATAAAGCTAGTAATGAAAATGATGGTGAAATTGAATTTTCATATGTTGATGGATTTGCACCAGAATTTAAAGATTTTTCTTTTCAAAATAGGGTTGGTAAAATTTCAGTAGTTGAAACAGATTTTGGTTTTCATATCATAGAAATTTTAACCCAATCTAAAAGAAAAAAGGCTGTAAAAGTTGCAAATTTAGCTTTAAAACTTGAAGCCTCTGAAAGAACAATAGATAGTATTTTTAATATTACTTCAAAATTTGAAATAGCAATTGAGGATTCTAATTTTAGAGATGTAGCTAAGGAGATGAACTATAAAATTAATCCTGTTAATAATATTAGGGAGTTAAATGAAAATATTCCTGGTGTTGGCTCGCAAAGAGCAATTGTAAGATGGGCTTATAATCCTGAAACTAATCTAAACGATATAAGACGATTTAACTTACAAGATGGAGGATATTTGGTTGCTATGTTAACATCAATTAATGAAGAAGGTATAATGTCAGTTGATAAAGCATCAATCAATGCTATTCCTAAAATAAGAAAGGAAAAAAAGGCTAAAATGATAAAGGATAAAATTAAAGGAAAAACCTTAGAAGATATTTCATCTGATCAAGGACAAGCTATTCAAACTGCTTTAGCCGTAAATATGAGAAACCCTGTTCTTTCCGGAACTGGAAATGAAGCTTCTGTGGTTGGTTATGCCTTTGGAATTGGAGAAGGAAAAACATCTGAAGGAATCGCAGGGAATAATGGAGTTTTTTATGTATATGTAGATAATATCAGATATGCCAATGTTTTGAGTGATTATCAAAATTATATGAATATACTTAAGTCAATTACTCTAGGTTCATATAATGCTAAGGTTTATGAAGCTCTTTTAGAGTCTGCAGAAATAGATGATAATAGATCTTTATTCTATTAGTCTAGTATACTAGATCTTTATAAGGAATGATATCTTTATAGCCTTTATTTTTAAAATATTCCATTTTTGATTTATCTCCAGAAACTAAAATAAAATCTCCACCCCAAGCACCAAGACTTTTTACAACTCCGTATTTATAATCTTTAAATAATCTTTTTTGAATTGGTTCAATTTTTATTGCATTTGATATAATTTCTTCATGCTTAATGATCAACTTTTCAAATTCAATTAATGAATTTGATTTTAAAATAGATAAGCAAACAGAATTTATTTTATTTATATGACTATTAATGTCTTTAATGTTAGATCTATAATATTGTATTGCCTTAGAAGTATTTTGTTTATGACCTAAATAAATGAAGAATAAATTTTCTTTAAATGATGGGTTAAAATTAGCATTTTCAATTATTCTGTTATTTCTAGTTTTTCTGTATAATATGGGATTTTCTTTATCACAGCATGCA
>JAZABS010000088.1:0-6897 GCA_036136835.1 Bacteroidota bacterium | reverse complement strand
GTTTCATATGATGCTGCAGCAGATCGATTTGTGATGACAATTCTAGGAGGTGGCTGGACAGTTGCAGTTACACAGGGACCTGACCCAATGAATGATGGCTGGTATGTTTATAATTGGGGAACAGGTAGTGACTATCAAAAACTTTCTATTTGGAGTGATGCTTATTATGTTACAGATAATCCACCTGCTTTGCACGCCTTAGAAAGGGATGCAATGATTGCTGGTGATCAAACAGCACAATTTGTAGCTTTTTCTTTACCAGGTATAAATGGAACTGGTTTTAGAAGTCCTCAAGCTTTTAATGTAACAGATGACAATTTGCCTGCTGCCGGATCAGCTCCAATAGTCTTTATGGCTGATGATGGATGGGCAGGAGTATCTGATGATCATATTAAGATATGGACAGCAGATGTTGACTGGGATAATACAGCAAATTCTTCTATCTCTGCTAGTCCACAAGAAATATCAACTACCCCTTATATATCTATTTTTGATGGAGGAGCTTGGGATAATTTACAACAGCCTGGGGGAGGCGCAATAGATGCCCTTCAGTCTACTATTATGAATCAAGCACAGTTTAGAAAGTTTTCATCACATAACTCTGCAATTTTTAATTTTGTTGTGAATATTAGTGGAGATGCCACTAATTTAGCTGGTGTTCGTTGGATTGAATTGCGTCAAGACGGTGATGGACAGCCTTGGTCATTATACCAGGAAGGAACTTATGCTGCACCAGATGGAAAGCATGCTTGGAATGCAAGTATGGCTATGGATATGCAAGGAAATATCGGTATGGGGTATAGTGGAATGGGAGGAGATAATAATCAGTTTGTAAGTACTTATTATACAGGAAGATATTCTGCAGATGCATTAGGAACTATGAGTATTGCAGAAGAAGTAATTCAGGAAGGAAATGGTAATATTTCTGGTACTAGATTTGGAGATTACTCTAAGCTTGCTGTTGACCCTTCCAATGATAAAGCATTTTGGTTTAATAACGAATTAATTGAAGGATCAAGAGCAAATGTTGTTGGGGTTTTCCAAATCGCAGCAAATTATGCTAATGATGTAGGAATTGTAAATATAGATTCTCCCGTTTCAGGATCATTAACATCTACTGAAGATGTTACAGTAACTATTTTTAACTATGGTGAGAATGATGCTTCAAATTTTGATGTTACATATCAGGTCGATGGAGGTGCTACAATAACCGAGACATACACAGGAACTATTGGATCTGCTTTAACTGACCAATTTACATTTTCTGCTACAACAGATATGTCTTCAGTAGGAACGACATATGTAATTACAGCAAGTACTGCTATGTCAACAGATCAGGATAATACAAATGATTCATTTACAGCAGATGTTACGCATTTAAATGCAAATGATATAGGAGTTTCTGCTATTAGTTCTCCATCTTCAGGAACAAATTTATCTGCTACTGAACAAGTAACAGTAACCATCACAAATTTCGGTGGCGCTACTCAAACAGATTTTGATGTTACTATCGATTTAGATGGAACTATAATAACAGAAACGGTAGCTGGACCTCTTGAAGGAAACTCTTCTATTGATTATACATTCATTTGGTTAGCTGATCTTTCAGCATTTGGTTCCTATTCGCTTACTGCATATACTTCATTGAGTGGAGATTATGATACTAGTAATGATTCTGTTACTACTACTATCAATAATACAAATTGTGCTCCTGAAGGAGATATGTCTTATGGTGACGGAATTCATTTCTTTGAACTTGGAGATATACAGAATGCAACCCAACCAGGTGGTACTGGGTATAATGATTTCACAAATCTTTCAACTGATTTAGAGCAGGGATCGACAAATGTACTAACTCTTGCCACGGGATATGGAAATCAATATTTTAGAGTATGGATTGATTATAATGATGATTATGTCTTTTCATTAGATGAATTAGTAGTTGATAATTATGTGCTTGGTCTTGGTCAAGCTGCAGGAACATATTCAGGTACTACTGGTGTAGTTATTCCTGAAGATGCACCATTAGGGCAACATATAATGAGAGCTAAAACAAATTGGAATGCTCCAGTTCCTGATGATGCCTGTGAAGAAACAACTTATGGTGAAACAGAAGACTATACAGTAAATATTGTTACTTCACTTGGAATAGATGATGTAAATCTTAATTCTGAATTTTCAGTAATCAGTTTAGGAAACAACCAATTTGATGTTAATTTAGATTCACCTTATGTTGGTAAAATTGAATTAACAGTATACAATGCTATAGGTCAAAGAATGGTTTTCCATAGATTTGAAAATACAGGAACATTTAATTATAATTTAGACATGTCTTATGTAGCTAAAGGAGTATATTTAGTTAGAATAGGAAATGCTTCTTTTGGTAAAATCCAAAAGATTATAGTTGAATAAATTATAAATTTTATTGACAAAAAGATATCCGTCTGCTATATAAAGTAGACGGATTTTTTTTAGAAAATAGCTCGTAATTGAATATTTCCATTATGAATAGAATTGCTGTTTTCACTTTTTCTTCCAAAGTATGAAAAGTTTAAGTCTAGTGATTTAGTTAATTTTCTTTGTGCAGTTAAAGACCATGTATAATTTGATCCTGCTTGTAACCCCTCCATTATAACATATCCAATGATGCTATTAGGATTCCCTTCAAATGAATTATTAATATAGTTAAACTCGCAAGAGAAATTTATTTTTTCAGAATTTGAAATAGAACTTGAAATACCTATTTTTTGTTGTTTTAGCGATTCAAGATTTCCAATTGTATTTTGATTTGTTGAATACTGATAATAAAAGTTTAATCGATTGGATTCATTAAAAATGTATGTCATTTTGGGATGAACTTTTAATTGGTCTAGATTATAATTTTTTCCATCAAAATTTTCACTTACACTTTCTTTATTTTCTTTAATTGAATTAATATCAATTAACCAATTAGTATTTAGTTTATGTGTAAAATTTAATTGATTAGATGCCAAATTATTTTCAATATATCCAAATGAAAGTGTGTTTTTTGATTTATTCAAGGAATAACTATAGGTAGTAGAAAAGTCTTGTTTCCCTCTATTGTAATGTAGACTATTTTTAAAATTTGTAATTAATCCAAGCAATCCATTTACTGGTATATAAAAAGGATTAAAATTAAAGCTTTCAATATCTTGATTCGTTTTTTTATCAATAATATATTGTGATTGATTTGAAAAATGAGAAAGGATTTTTCTGAATTTTTTTTCCGAATTACTCCATTTATGAAAATTTACTATTAGTGATTGGCTAAATCTATTTTGATAAGTATTTATATAAATTTGATTAGGAAGAAAGACCCTAATATAAAGTCCTTCATCTTGAAATTGTGCCAATTCAAATTCTTCTAATTCCTGAATACCGTTGTTATTAATATCTATCCATTTATAGCTTCCTAGCCCTGGCTCAACTTCAACATATGTATATTCTTGTTGAGGTAAATTTCCAGAATTTGTTTCATATAACATGTTAGATTGGACTATTTGATCAAATAGCTTTTGATTATAAATTAGTCTTGAGTTAAGATATTTATCAATATTTTGTTCATCTTCTCTTTTCATCTCACGATAATTTATAAATATATTTAGGTTGCTATTAGCATCCTTTAGTATTTGTGATTTTAGATAGTAATTATTTGATGAATTGACTTTTTGTAATCTGTTGCTAATTACACTATCGTTAATTCTTTTTTTATAGCCTATCTCAACATATTTGTTTTTTATATCTCCAATACCAGTTGCTAATTCATATGATTTATATGCATGATTGGAATAAGCCAATCTATTATCAATTAAATTAGTTTTTAGATTTTTTTCTGCTTCAAAATTAATTTTAGACCAGCCTTTCTTATAATTTATTTTTAATGTATTATATGATCTTAAGAATTCAGATTCATATAATGATGATTCAGAATTCAAAATACTAGAATTAGAAATATATTCTATCCCCTTTGTTTTTAAATTCATGTCTAGTAGCTGTCTAGTTCCATCATATTGTTTTTCAAATTTTAGATTTTCATAATTATAATTTATTTCCCCAATATTTTTATTAATTAGATTTATACCTGTTTTTAATAGCAATTGATTTTTATTTTGGTTGATGTAAGAATAGCTTACTAGAGAATCCAGGTTCCAGTCTCTATTAAATTCAGGATTATATATCATCTCTATTGATTGAAAATTTTTGTCTATATACTCTAAATTTCCTTTTATATATATATCCCATAATTTACTTTTTACAATTTGATTTGATAAGGAAAATTTTGTAGCTAAGCCATCATTGTTGTTGTCGTCAATATTTGAAAAGAGATTTTTATCACTTTTGCTCGATGCAATCTCAAACTTAACGTTAGTTTTTTCATTTGGTGTATAATTTCCATTAATTACAGCTATTTGTAATTTTTCAGGCGAAACAAGTTTTATTATTGGATCATAATTACCTTGTTTAATCCCATTAGATGGAGGTATATATTCATATATATTATCAATTGCATTGTTTGTTTGAAGGATATAATTTCCTTGATTATTTCCTACATTGGTAAATTTTACAGAATATAATTCTTCATCAGGATTATTTGAATAAACAAAGATGTCTGTTCCATTAACTATTTCTTTTCTATATAGTATTCTGTTTTCACTAAATGAATCTTGATATGCAGATGGCGCAGTCATTAATGAGTTATCATCTCCTGCTTGACTTAATATAGAAATTTGCTCATCGGATAAATTCTGCTGTAGTGATTGGTTTTTAAGATCATTTTCATTAAAGAATGATACATTTAATTGAATCTTTTCTTTGTCTATTTCTACGCCTGAATAGCTTACAAATCTTGAGTAATTTCTGTCACTTACCTGATAATTAATATTAATTCTCATATCTGAAGTTATTGGCATTGTTGTATTAAATATGATCTCACCTGCATTATAATTAATTGTATAGTCCTTGTCAATACCTCTCTCTAATTTTGATCCATTTACAAATACACTCTCACTTCCCGATACAACCAAAACATAAAGCTCACCTCTTGAGCCAATTAATTTATAGGGTCCTTGATTGCCATCTTCTCCTAAAAAACTACTTGATTTAAATTGCCCTTTGACTATTGCACCAGATCCAAAAATTCTTGAATTGCTGTTAATTTTTGAATTAAAATAAAGCCCTTGAATTCTTTTTTGAAATTTCCCAAAATATGAAGTTTTGTTTTTTAAGTCAATATCTCCAGCCCTAATTCTCCATTGATCACTATATATTTCAATAAAAATTTGATCAAACTCATCAAGTCTTTGTGAATAGCCATTATCTTGTAGAGGAATGCCTGCATCTTGAATTGAAGCTTTTAGATATACTTTTTCACTAAGTTTCCCTGATATTTGAAGATCTAATTCGCTATTTAATGTAGTATTTTGATTATTACCAATATTAAACCCTCTAGATATGCTTCCAGAGCTCTCTAGTCCGTCAAATAATAATTGATTGTTCTCGATATTAGTGCTATTAATCTTATATAATTTATTAAGATTATCATTACTGGATATAATATTCTTTTTATCTAAATTATAGTATTCTTTAGTGAGAAAATTTGGATATTCACTTTCTTTCTGATCTAATGAATCAATGATTTTTTTATTTAATACATATTGCTCATTAGATAGCTCATTGCTATAACTATTAATTGTTATAGATAATATAACTATATAGTACAGATATCTCATACATTAGATTAAACTCAAAATACTCTAAAATATTTTGTTAAAATTATTTCTTTAGATAATAGATATTTATTCGTTCATTACATATTTTAGTATTATGAAAATTATATCCTATAATGTTAATGGCATAAGAGCTGCAGTAAAAAAAGGATTTATTGATTGGTTAATAAAAGAAAATCCTGATATAATTTGTCTTCAGGAGATTAAAGCACTTAAAAGTCAATTGGATTTAGATTTGTTTAGTAAAGCAGGATATGATTATAATTATTGGTATAGTGCTCAAAAGAAAGGATATAGTGGTGTAGCTATTTTATCTAAAATTAAACCTAATCACATTGAATATGGGACTGGTATTAAATCTATGGATTATGAGGGTAGAAATTTAAGATTAGATTTTGATAATTTTTCTATTATGAGCATGTATCTGCCATCAGGAACTAATTTAGATAGACTTCAACATAAATTAGAATATATGGCAATGTTTCAGGAATATATTAATAAATTAAAAAGTTCGATTGGAAATTTAATTATTGCTGGAGATTATAATATATGCCATAAGGCAATTGATATTCATGATCCAGTTAGAAATAAAAATGTTTCAGGGTTTTTGCCAGTTGAGAGAGAATGGCTTCAAGAATTTATCGATTCAGGATTTACTGATTCATTTAGATATTTTTGTGATTTGCCACACAGATACAGCTGGTGGAGTTATAGAGCAAATTCTCGTGCCAATAATAAAGGATGGAGAATTGATTATATAATGGTTGCCAAATCATTAGATAGAAACTTACTTAATGCT
This sequence comes from Bacteroidota bacterium, assembly GCA_036136835.1. Taxonomy (GTDB): domain Bacteria; phylum Bacteroidota; class Bacteroidia; order Flavobacteriales; family Flavobacteriaceae. The sequence goes on along the minus strand of JAZABS010000088.1, from coordinate 351 downwards.
GACATATTGGATAACATATATCATAGTGATCATTGTCCAATATCAGTTTCTCTAAATATATAGCTCTATACTATATTAAAAAATATATAATTATAGTATAGAGTTAATCTAAAAAAAAAGTCCTGAATTATTCAGGACTTTTTTTTATTTTAATTTAATTATTTTTCCATTTTCATCAGTAAAATGATACTCAAGATACTTATATGCGTCTCTTGGAATTATTTTTACCCATTTTTGATATTTGAAGTACCATTTTAATCTAATAGATGGATATCCTTTTTCTAGGTATGCAGCTATAAAGGGATGTGTGTTTAATGTAAATTTTTTATACCCTTTTTTATATATTTGATC
>JAZABS010000087.1:0-17426 GCA_036136835.1 Bacteroidota bacterium | reverse complement strand
TCATAATGCTATCTATATTTTTGACCTTAGCAACGCCTGTATTTAATGATTCGATTGCTTCATTTATCATAGGCATTAAAATCCTATTGGCAATAAACCCTGGGTAGTCATTTACTTCAATAGCAATTTTTCTTATAGAATCTGATATTCCTATTATTGTTTCAGTAGTTTTATCACTTGTTTTTCTTCCTCTGATAACTTCTACGAGTTTCATTATAGGCACTGGATTCATAAAATGCATTCCTATTACCTTGTCTTCTCTATTTGTAGCTGTAGCAATATCAGTAATTGATATAGATGATGTATTTGTCGCCAATATTGTTTGTGAATCACATATTTCATCCAGTTGTTTAAATATTGACATTTTAATTTCTTTATTTTCCGTAACCGCCTCAATAACAAGATTAGAAGATTTTGAATCATTTATTTCTTGAGAGGTTGAAATATTATCTAATGTAGTTAGTTTTTTATCATCATTAATGATCTCTTTTTTAACCATTCTATCAAGATTTGTAGAAATTGTATTTAATCCATTTGTTAATGACTCAGAATTTAAATCAATAAGATTTACTTGATAATTATTCATTGCAAAAACTTGAGCAATTCCATTGCCCATAGTTCCTGCACCAATAACTGATATTTTTTTCATAATCTATTTATTAAAACTATTTATTATTTCTAGAGCAACTTTTAATGCTTTATATCCATCATTTAATGAAACAATAGGGGTAGAATTTTTTTCTATCGAGTCGGCAAAACTCTCAAGCTCTGATAAAATAGCATTAGAATCTTTGATTTGACTATTATCAATAGTTACAGTTTTTTTGATTCCTTCAGCGTTTTCTAATGTCAATCCATTTGCAGCATTAACTTCATCAAAATCATTTATAATTACCACTTCACAATCTTTTTTATGGAAATCAATTGAAATGTATTTATTCTTTTGAAAGATTCTAAATTTCCTCATATTTTTTAAAGAAATTCTACTTGCAGTTAAATTAGCTACACATCCATTTTCAAATTCAATACGTGCATTAGCAATATCAGGCGATTTACTAATGACTGAGATTCCATTTGAAGATATGTTTTTGATTTCAGATTTAACCAGATCAAGAACTACATCAATATCATGTATCATTAAATCCAAAATTACTGATACGTCAGTGCCTCTTGGATTGAATTGTGCTAATCTATGGGTTTCTATAAACATAGGATTTGAAATTTTATCTTTAGCATGTATGTATGCAGGATTAAACCTTTCTACATGTCCAACTTGTCCTTTAAGATTTTTTTCATCTGCTATATTTATTATTTTTTCAGCTTCATCTAGGTTAGCTGTAATGGGTTTTTCAATAAATATGTGTTTATTATATTCTAATGCTTTTAAAGCATAATTAAAATGAGATGGAGTAGGGGTTACAATATCAACAACATCAACTTCATTTAGTAATCCTTCAAATGAATCAAAATATTTACATGAATACTCTTCTGATGCTTTTTTAGATATAGAACTATCACTATCAAAAAACCCTATTAAATCATATCGTTTAGATTCTTTAAGAAGTTTTATGTGAATTTTTCCTAGATGCCCAGCACCAATTACTCCAATTTTTAACATAAATAGTTTTTGCAAATTTAATATTTTTAAGATCAAATAATAGTTATAAATTTATTGATATTTTAATTATATAGTTAACCGTCTATAATTGACAGATTCATTTAAACATAAAGGATTAAGAAATCAATTAGTTGAAACAATTAAATCTAAAGGAATTAGTGATTTAAATGTTCTTAATGCTATTGGTAATGTTCCTAGACATTTATTTATGGATTCTAGCTTTATTGACCATGCTTATCAAGACAAAGCTTTTCCTATTTCTGCTGATCAAACAATATCTCAGCCATTTACTGTGGCATTTCAGACAGAACTTCTTAAGATAAAGAAAGGAGATAAAGTTTTAGAAGTAGGCACTGGTAGCGGATATCAAGCAGCGGTTCTATGTGAATTGGGAGCTAATGTCTATTCTATTGAAAGACAAGGAGAGTTATATAAAAAGGTTATAAATTTCCTGCCAAGTATAAATTATTATCCAAAAAAGATTGTTTATGGTGATGGATATAAGGGGCTAGAAGAAGAAGCACCATTTGATTCAATTATTGTAACTGCTGGTGCTCCCTTTGTCCCCGAGGCATTATTAAATCAACTTAAAATAGAAGGAAGGCTAGTGATTCCTGTTGGTGAAGAAGTTCAAATAATGATGTTATACACTAAAATTTCTAAAGAAAAATTTGATATAAAAGAATTTGGTCAATTTCAGTTCGTTCCACTTTTAAAAGAGAAAGAATGAATCTACTTTTGAGTTTTAATTTTCTTTAATCTATCTAGATCCCTCTTATTGTCTCTATCTTTTATAGAATCTCTTTTATCATAAAGCTTTTTACCTTTTGCTAAGCAGATTTCTAATTTTGCAAGCCCTTTTTCATTTATAAATAATTTGAGAGGGATAATTGTATTGCTAGAATTAATAGTTTCTTTTAAAAGCTTTTTAAGTTCATTTTTATTTAATAAAAGTTTTCTTTGTTTTTTTGGATTGTACTGATCTGTATTACTGTTTGAATATTTTTCAATATTCATATTAACTATAAATAACTCACCATTATCATCAAATTTGCAAAAACTTTCAGATATACTTGCTTTGCTTTGTCGAATTGATTTGATTTCTGAACCTGTCAAAACAATTCCAGCTGTATATTTTGAAAGCAATTCATAGTTGAATTTAGCTTTTTTGTTAAGTATATTAATTTTTTTACTCATATTAATTATTCACTAAAGGCGTAATTTGAAACAATATACTTCAGTTTACCTTTAATTGTATTAGAATTATTGTAGGTCAAAAGCTCATTGCTTGGATAAGGTAAAAATTTATTTTTTGATAATCTTTTCTGTCTTGAGTTTAGTGCTCTTCTATCACCAGAAAATTCAATAAAAATATTTTCAAAAATAAATTCACTGCTTAAAGGAAATTTATCGACAAGCTCATTTGTTTTTAAATTTACTATTTGCACTTGTGCAATAATTTTAGCTGCCTTTGTTTGTCTAAATTCTATTGTCTTTGCTCTAACAGTTATAATGTTGTCTATTTTTATGTCATTTCCTAAACTATCCTTAACTACATTTCCATTATCATCCAATAGGTATTTTAAGCCATCTTTTATTCTTTTTTCAACATTTTTTTCCTTTTCATTCATTATTTCAGGTGAGAATTCAATGTTTTTAAAAATTAGAGATATCTTATAATCATAATTTATTTCCAGCCTAGTTCTTTTTGAATAAAAACTTTGCCATAAGCTTTTCAATCCATAAGTTTCAAAATCTAGAATATCATTTTCTAATTTTTCAGGTATTATTTTGTCAGAGTTATTAAAAATCTCAACTAAAATATTGTGCCTTCCTTTATCAATGCATTCTTGAATAAGATTACGGGTTTTATTAAAATTTGGATTTATTTCTTCAATATATGTAAGTAAATAATATGCTTCTTTATAATTAGACTTGAGATTATTTTTCATTAAGTATTTAGCTGTATTATATAAATATTCTGAAGTTTTATATCTGTATTCTATGATTTGTTTGTCATAATTGAAAAAATTAAAATTAATCTTCTTATTATCAGATTTTAATGGAATAATTGGTTTAATCTTGTTCTGCCTATCATTTAGTAATATATATGTTTGATAAATTTCTTTATATAATTCAGGATTTCCATCATTTATTAAATGATCTATTTTTGACATGTCGTTGTCATTTGCTTTATAATAAGTTTCATTAAGAATTAGAAAATAATCATCTTTCTTTTTTTTGTTTTTTATGGTTTTTATTTTAGATATACTCTCTGTAATAGCTTTATCATAATTACCACTAGCAATATCATTTTTTATTTTTCTTGTTGTGCTACAACTAGAGAAAATAAATAATAGGATGAATATGTAAACTTCAATTTTAAAAAAAGATGTTAATAAATTATAATTCAATTTATGTTTTTTTAGGGGTGTCATATGAGTATATTGACTATTTTTGACTTAGAAATTTAATTTAGTAAAAATATGCAAAAAGATCTTGAAATATTCAATTTAATTGACAAAGAAAAATCGCGTCAAATTGAGGGAATTGAATTAATTGCATCTGAAAATTTTACAAGCGATCAGGTTTTAAATGCTACAGGCTCTGTCTTGACAAACAAATATGCAGAAGGTTATCCTGGAAAAAGATACTATGGCGGATGCGCAGTAGTTGATGAAATCGAAACTATAGCAATTGAAAGGGCTAAAGAATTATTTGGTGCTGCTTGGGCAAATGTTCAGCCACATTCTGGAAGTCAAGCAAATTCTGCTGTATATTTTGCTTGTCTAAATGTTGGGGATAAGATTTTAGGATTTGATTTGTCTCATGGAGGACACCTAACTCATGGATCTTCGGTTAATTTTTCAGGAAAATTATACAAGCCTGTTTTTTATGGCGTTGATAGACAAACAGGGATGTTAGACTATGATTTAATTATGGATATTGCTAAAAAAGAAAGACCTAAATTAATTATAGCAGGAGCTTCAGCATATTCTAGGGATATAGACTATAAAAGATTTAGAGATATAGCAGATGCTGTTGATGCATTGTTATTAGCTGATATATCACATCCATCTGGTCTTATAGCTAAAGGGATATTAAATGATCCATTACCGCATTGCCATATAGTAACTACTACAACACATAAAACATTAAGAGGTCCTAGAGGAGGTTTAATTATGATGGGTAAAGATTTTGACAATCCATTTGGTATAAAGTTAAAAAATGGATCATTAAAGAAAATGTCAGCTATTTTAGATTCAGCAATTTTTCCAGGAAATCAAGGAGGGCCACTTGAACATGTAATTGCAGCAAAAGCTATAGCTTTTGGTGAAGCCTTGACTGATGAATATATGTATTACATACTTCAGGTTAAAAAAAATGCAGAAGCAATGGCTGAGGCATTTATAGACAGAGGATACAATATTATATCTGGAGGCACAGATAATCATATGATGCTGATTGATTTAAGGAATAAAAATATAACTGGAAAGGAAGCAGAATCAACTTTAGATAAAGCCGAAATAACTGTAAATAAGAATATGGTGCCTTTTGATGACAAATCCCCTTTTATAACTTCAGGAATCAGAATTGGAACTGCTGCTGTTACAACAAGAGGTTTAGTTGAGCAGGATATGATTAAAATTGTTGATTATATCGATAAATCCATTATAAATAAGGATAATGAAAAAACTCTTAATGAGATTGCTACTTCTGTAAAAAAAATGATGAAAGACAAGCCTCTATTTAAGTACTAGTCATTTTGAATTGAATGCTGATATGCACCGAGATCTGGATTAGACGTTCTGTCTATGTTTAAAATATCATAAGGAACCAAGTTAGAAAAAACATTGCTTCCCTGATTTATTGCTGAAGAATTAACCCCAATAATCATATTGTTGTCATAAGGGCTGAAAAAGTCAGGGTCTTGATTTAAAATCAAATTCTCAAAATGAAGTCCATCTTCAAAATTATAAATTGGTGTATTGAAATTATTATTTACATCTGAAAATTTCAACAAACAGTTGTTAAATTTATAATCTAAGTTACTATTATCAAGTTGTTCTATTAGAAGCTCAATATTTTGATCACCATAGATTATACAATTATTAAAATAAGCTTGAAATACATCATTATTATATGTTTGACCTTCAGAATCAATTAGATAATTATTAAGTAATAAAGTTGGAAATTGCCTAAATCCAGAATTCCAGTAATTGGTTATTGTTGAATGCGTAAAATTATATCTTCCACCATATGTTGCTGCAAATGATGATTGTCCTGAATTATTAATAATTAAATTCTTAGCATCAATTGAAGACCCTTTAGCAAGTATTCCAAAGTTACTTGAATTATAAATTTTACTATTTGTAATGAATAGTTTTTCTTGATCATGCTCATAATCACCACTTACATATAATCCAATTGAACTATTTTTTATTGTTGTATAATGTATTTCATTATCTAAACTACCATCTAGAAGCCAAATTGTACCCCATTGACCTGGAATATCTTCAAATATTGGCTCTAATCTATCACCTTCAAATATTACCTCATTTTCTAATGTTTCTTGATCTGAACTGAATTCACCATTTATTTTTAATGATCCTCCATTTGTTACTATTAATCCAGAATTTGCATGAAAATGAATTCTGCTGCCAGAATTTATTGTCAGTATTTCATTTTCAGGAACTGCTGCATATCCATAGATAACATATGGTTTTTCTGATGTAAAATTTAATTCGGATTCATTAAGAAATCTACCTTCTATATTAGTTTCATCGTTGATTCCATCTCCATCTACATCAAAACTTAATGTTTCAATTATATATTGATTTGATTGGTTGTCAAAATATCTTTGTGGATATATAAATACAGCATCTTTTATTAGAGTGACTAATTCAACTTTTTGGAGATCTTCTCCGTTGTTAAATTGAATATAATCAGTGTAAAGAAATTGGGAGCTTTGAGTCGATAAATTTCCTATATCTACGGTTGTCTCAATAAATATGTATAGACTATCATTTGCAAGAAGTTCAATATTTTCAAAATATTTTCCAGCACTGCTTCCTGAACCATAGATTCCATCTACATTTAGCCTGTAATAAGAACTTTCTCCTTCCCCTAAATTTATATTTGGGATTATAATGTTTTCATCAGAATTATTGTAAACTTTTAAATTGTAAGTACTTGATCCAATGTTTGAAAAAATAGTGTCTAAATATACAGTGTCTTTTGAAAAGGATAAATTTCCAGAACTTATCTCAAAATTAAAGTCATTTTTACAGCTGCTCCAAAAAATAATAGCAATTAAATATGTAAATGGTATTAGGAATCTTCTCATTTTTTAAAAGCTTCTTTTATTTCATTTGTTATTCTTGTTGGTTTTCCGGATTTTGAACTGATTAGACACCATATAGTTCTAGAAGTTACAAGTAGCTTGTCTGTATCTTTGTTATAAATATTAACTATTCTACTTGATTTAATTTCTTTAGTTTCTTCAACATATGTTTTAATTCTAATCCTGTCATTTAATAACGCAGGATGTAAGTATTTTATTTGATGTTCTAATAATACCCAGTGATAGTTTCCTAATGTTTCATCTGAAACTAGGCTTCTCCAGTGTATTTTTGCTATTTCTAAAATCCAGTTTACGTATTTGATATTATTAACATGATTTAATTCATCTAAATCATTTTTAGAAACAATAATTTCCTTTTCTAAAGCTTTCATTTATTTTTTTGGAAAAATTTTTATTTCAAAAAGTTTGTCCCATAGTTTCCCTGTAACGAAAAGGGTTTTAGAAGATTTATTATATGCTATTCCATTCAATACATCTAGATCTTTATGTTGTGTTACTTTTTCTTTTAGTGAAGACAAATTAATAACCCCTTCAATTACACCATTTTCAGGGTTTATTATAGCAATTCCATCAGCACCATATATGTTGCCATATATTTTTCCATTTACCCATTCAAGTTCATTTATATTAGCAATTTTTCTTTTGTTTGTTCGTGGCTCTATATAGTCCAATTCTTTCATGGAATTAGAATTTAATTTCCATATCTTATCTGTTCCATCACTTTTATAGATGTTCTCCCCGTCATTGCAAAGACCCCATCCCTCTTTACTTTTATCATATGAAAAAGTATCAATTATATTAAAATCTTCTACATCATAAATAAACCCGATTTTTTCCCTCCAGGTTAATAGATAAATTAAATCATTTAGAATAGTTATTCCTTCTGCAAAATATTTTCTATTTATACTTTTCTTTTTTAGCACTTCACCTGACTTGTAATCTACTTTTCGAAGTTCTGATTTTCCATATTTTCCTATACTTTCATATAAATAATCATTATAAAATTCAAGTCCTTGCGTGTAAGCATTTATATCATGAGGGAAAGTATTGATAATTTCATATGAATATACTGTTGGAACTAAATTGTTTTTATTTGTTGCTGAATCATTATTGATACAGCTTAAACAAATTAGACAGGCTAAAAGGGACAATCTATAATATACTTTTTTTAGTTTCAAAATTTATATCAAAACAATTTATCCAAATTTAAGTTATATATTTTTAAATTAAGCATAAAACATTATTGACTAATACCAAAAATTGTATCTTTGTTTTGGCAAGTCCTACACAACTAGCTCCTGATTAATCCTCCAGGACGGGAACGTAGCAAAGGTATTCGGTTGTAGCAGTGTGATGTAGGTAGCTTGCCATTTTTTTTAACAAATATGTATAAAGTAGTCTTAATTACAGGAGGTTCATCGGGAATTGGCAAAGCTATAGGTGAGTATCTAACTACTAAAGGTTATATTGTTTATGGAACTAGTAGAGATAAATCTAAATACCCAAATTCTAAATTTAAATTACTAACATTAGATGTTACAAATAATGATCATATCAGATCAAGTGTTAAATATGTTGTGGAGAAGGAAGGGAGACTAGATGTGTTAGTTAATAATGCTGGAGTTGGAATAACAGGGCCTTTAGAAGAAATTCCTGAAGAAGAAATACACAAGCATTTTAGAACAAATTTTCATGGACCTATAAATATGATAAAATCTGTTCTTCCTACAATGCGTGATCAAAAAAAAGGGTTAATCATTAATATTACTTCTATTGCAGGTTATGTTGGCTCTCCCTATCGGTCAGTTTACAGTGCAGGAAAGGCTGCATTAGATATGATATCTGAAACTCTTAATATGGAAACAAAAGAGTTTAATATAAACGTGGTTAGTTTAGCTCCAGGTGATTATCTAACCAATATCCCTAAAGGAAGATATCATTCTCCTATAAAAGAAAATTCTCCATATCAAGAATCTTACAAAAAAGGATTAGATATTATGAATAAACACATTGATTCTGGTGCTGATCCAAAAATTATAGGACATTTAGTTTATAAGATATTAAATACAAAAAAGCCTAAGAAAAAATATTTATCAGGATCATTTATTGAAAGTCTTGCACCTTTTTTGAAATTTATTCTTCCCCAAAGATTATTTGAATATATTGTTATGAAAAATTATTAGTCAGGTGTTAATAACTTGATTCAATTATATCTCCTAAATATTGTAAATTTGAAATTCAACTCAAATATATTTAATGAAATTTTTTATTGATACAGCCAACTTAGATGAAATAAAAGAGGCTCAGGATCTAGGTATTTTGGATGGTGTTACAACCAATCCTTCTCTTATGGCTAAAGAAGGTATAACAGGTAAAAATAATATTCTAGATCACTATAGGAAAATTTGTGACATTGTTGATGGTGATGTATCAGCAGAAGTAATTTCAACTGATTTTGATGGTATGATTAATGAAGGAAAAGAGCTTTCTTCATTACATGAACAAATAGTTGTTAAGGTGCCAATGATAAAAGATGGAATTAAAGCAACAAGATATTTTAGTGATAATAACATAAAGACTAATGTTACTCTAGTTTTTTCCGCTGGTCAGGCTCTTTTAGCGGCTAAGGCTGGGGCTAATTATGTTTCTCCATTTATAGGAAGACTAGATGATATTTCTACAGATGGTTTGGGTCTTATATCTGAAATTAGAGAAATATATGATAACTATGGTTTCTCTACAGAAATTTTGGCAGCATCTATTAGGCATACTATGCATATTATTGATTGTTCAAAAATTGGTGCAGATGTAATTACATCTCCATTAAAATCTATTCTTGGACTTCTAAAACATCCACTTACAGACATAGGATTAGAAAATTTTTTAAAAGACTATAAAAAAGGCAATTAATTTATCTATTTTTGCATCCCTTAAAATAGTTTTATGCTTTCAGTTTCTAATTTATCTATTCAATTTGGTAAAAGAGTTTTATTTGATGATGTCAATACTGCTTTTAATAACGGTAATTGTTATGGAATTATCGGTGCAAATGGATCAGGTAAATCAACTTTTTTAAAAATTCTTGCAGGCAAAATGGAGCCTACATCTGGGAATGTATTTCTTGAGCCTGGAAAAAGAATGTCTATACTAGAGCAAGATCATACAATATTTGATGAAAGAACGGTTTTAGAAACAGTAATTATGGGTAATAAAGACTTGTTTGATTTAAAATCTGAAATAGATAAGCTTTATGAAGATTATTCTGATGAAAATGCTGATAAGATTGGTGTTTTACAAGAAAAATACGAAGAAATGGATGGTTGGAATTCTGAAAGTAATGCTGCTTCTCTTCTTTCAAACTTAGGAATAATAGAGGAGTTGCATTATAAATTAATGAAAGATATAGATCCTAAATTAAAAGTAAGAATATTGTTAGCTAAATCTTTATTTGGAGATCCTGATGTATTGGTTATGGATGAGCCAACAAATGATTTAGATTATCATACTATTAATTGGTTAGAGAATCACCTAGCTAATTTTGATAATTGTATAATTGTTGTATCTCATGATAGGCATTTCCTAGATTCTGTGTGTACACATATATCAGATATAGATTTCGGAAAAATCAATCACTACTCTGGTAATTATACTTTTTGGTATGAATCTTCACAATTAGCATTAAGACAGCGTATGCAACAGAATAAAAAAGCAGAGGAGAAGAAGAAGGAGTTAGAGCAATTTATTGCAAGGTTTAGTGCTAATGTTGCAAAAAGTAAACAAGCTACTAGTAGAAAGAAAATGATTGAAAAACTAAATATAGAGGAGATCAAACCATCAAGTAGAAGGTACCCTGCTATAATTTTTGAAAGAGAAAGAGAAGCTGGCGACCAAATTTTAAATATTGAAAACTTATCAAAAAAGGTTGAAGATGAGGTTTTGTTTAGCAATATAGATTTGAATCTTTCAAAAGGAGATAAAGTGCTTCTCTACTCTAAAGATTCAAGAGCTACAACATATTTTTATGAGATTTTAAATGGAAATACTGATTCAGACTCTGGAAAGTTTAATTGGGGAATAACTACAACCCAGTCTTATTTGCCTTTAGACAATAGTAGTTTTTTTAATGAAAACATAAATTTGGTAGACTGGCTTAGAAAATGGGCAAAAACACAAGAAGAAAAGGAAGAGGTATATCTTAGAGGTTTTCTTGGAAAGATGATTTTTTCTGGAGAAGAGGCGTTAAAAAAATGCAATGTATTGTCCGGGGGTGAGAAGGTTAGATGTATGATTTCTAGAATGATGATGAAAAAGGCTAATGTATTAATGTTAGATGAACCTACTAATCATTTAGACTTAGAGAGTATAACAACATTTAATAATTCATTAAAGAAGTATAAAGGAACAGTGCTCCTCACTACCCACGATCATGAGTTTGCTCAATCTGTATCTAATAGAATAGTAGAGTTAACTCCAAATGGAGTTATTGATAGGTATATGAGTTTTGATGAATATATGCAGGATGAAAAAATAAAAATCTTAAGAGATAGTATGTATAGCTAATCTAGTGATCATCTTAGCTCAGCTCCAAAATCCTTAACAAGATTTTTAGTTATTTTTTTCATTAAACTATCGATTTCATTATCAGAAAGAGTTTTTGAATTGTCTGAAATATTAAAATTTAAACCGTAGCTCTTTTTCCCTTTGGGTATATTTTTTCCGATAAATACATCAAAAAGAGAAATATTTTTAATTAGGTTTTTGTCAGCTTTATATGCAGATTTATATATATTTTCAAATTTTACATCTTCGTTAATTAAAACAGACAAATCTCTAGATACTTCAGGGTATTTTCCGATTTCTGATGATAACACAGGCTTAGTATCTATAGATTGTAAAATGTTATTCCAATTGAATTCTGCATAAAAAACAGATTGTTCAATATCAACTACTTTTAAGATATTAGTTTTGACAATGCCGTAATTAGCTAAAACGAGATCATTAATTAACAGTGATTCTCCTTCGTTCAAATTTTCATCCTTAGTTGGCATAGAGTTTAATTTTGGCAAATTTAAACTATCAATAACCGATGATACAATGCCTTTAATGAAGTAATAATCACTTTTTTCTAATTTATTATTCCAGTTCTTAAATGATTTATTTCCAGTTATAAAAATTGAAAGTTTTTCTTCTTCGATGAATTTGTTATTTTTTTTAATATAATTTTTTCCAAATTCAAATATTTTTAAATCTGTTTGCTTCCTGTTTAAATTATAGGATAATGACTCTAGCCCAGAGAAAATCATTGAATTTCTCATAGATGAAAGATCAGTGCTTGAAGAATTAATTATATTGATATTTAATGATTGCTTTATATTGTGGTTTGCTTCATTGAGTTTTGGAGATATTAGTGAGTTAGTCATAATTTCAACAAATCCTAAAGAAACTAAATGATTGGAAATTCTATTTTCATAATCATTTTTTGATATTAAATCGTAAGGAATTAAGGATCTATTTATTTTTTTTGACGATTCAATATTATTGTATCCATATATTCTTAAAATTTCTTCAATAACATCTGCCTCTCTTGTAACATCATTTCTATAGGAAGGAATTGATATTCCAAGGTTTGACTCCGTAACACTATCTATTTTAATATCAAGTGATGTAATAATGCTTTTAATTATTTCTTTGTCAATTTTTTTTCCAATTAGATTTTCAATATTTTCAAAACGAACAATTATCTGTTTATCTTCAATTTTGGTAGGATATACATCAATGATGTCACTTGATATCATTGCCTCTTTGCATACTTCTTTGATTAGTATACAGGCTTTTTTTAGAGCTAAAACAGTTATGTTAGGATCAACACCTCTTTCAAATCTATATGATGCATCAGTGTTAAGGTTATGATGTTTTGATGATCTTCTAATACTAATTGGATCAAAATAGGCACTCTCTAAGAAGATTGATGTGGTTTTTTCTGTAACTCCTGAGTCTAAGCCGCCATATATTCCAGCTAAACATAAAGGTTTATTTCCACTACATATCATAAGATCACCTTCTGTTAATTCTCTTTTTACTCCGTCTAATGTTGTGAACTTTGTTCCTTTTTTTAAGGTTTTTACAGATATTTTATTTTCATCTATTTTATTATAGTCAAATGCATGAAGTGGTTGTCCAATGTCATGCAATATATAATTAGTTATATCAACAATGTTGTTGATAGGTGAAATACCAATAGAATTTAATTTATTAATAAGCCATTCAGGAGATTTTTCAACCTTAATATCATCTATTACTATTCCTGAATATCTTGGCGCTAATTGGCTATTTTCAACTTCAATTTTAATATTATTAGATTTTTTGTCAATAATAAAATCAGTTGCTGATGGTTTTATTAATTCAAATTTTTTTCCTCTTTGAAGTAAGCCTGCTCGAAGATCTCTGGCTACACCATAATGGCTTATTGCATCAGATCTATTGGGGGTTAGTCCAATTTCTAGGATTGAATCACTTTCTATTTTAAAAATTTTATTTAGAGGAGTTCCAGCTCTAAATTTATCATCTAAAATCATTATTCCATCGTGATCATTACCTAAATTTAGTTCATCCTCTGCACATATCATTCCGTTACTTATTTCTCCTCTTATTTTACTTTTATTTATAGTCCAAACCTCATCATTGGAATATAAATTTGTTCCTACTGTAGCAACAGCGACAGTTTGTTTAGAATCTACATTTGGAGCTCCACAAACTATTTGAAGTTCTTTTCCTTCTCCTATATCAACAGTAGTTATTTTTAATCTATCAGCATTAGGGTGTTTTTTACAAGACTTGACCTTACCAACAACAACACCATCCAAACCTCCTTTAATTGATTCAAATTTCGAAATCCCTTCAACTTCTAATCCTAATTCAGTAAGGACTTCTGCTGTGTCTTCTGCGGAATCTTTTAGTTTTAAAAAATCTTTTAGCCAATTATATGAGATATTCATTTTAAATAGTTAGGTTTAACAAATATAATAATAGTTACCTTCTAATGAAATCTAAAAAGTTTTTTTAAATTTTGTATAATATAATCTTAAAAAATAATCTGTTTTTTTTATGTATAGAATTAATTGCTTAATAATTTTAATATTATTTTCTTTTCTAGGCTGTAGAGATGATTATAGAATTTCTTCAGGTTCTTATATAGGCAATCTTTATACATCAGATAATTTAGAAATACCTTTTAATTTGTACATATTAAATGATGGTTTAGTTCAGATATATAACCATAAACAAATAGTTGAAATGGAAAAAATATCTTACGAAAAAGATTCATTTCTGATTAAATCCCCAGTTTTTGAGGGCTATTTTAAGGGTAAGAAGTCAGTAGATGGAATGGAAGGGTATTTTATTAACAAAAGTTTGAAGAGAAAAACAAAATTTAAAGCTAGTCTTGGTCATGAAAGATTTAAATCAAAATTTGATAAGGTTAGTTATAATTTTTTAGGAGAATGGAAGGTTGTTTTTAATATTGGGCAATTAGATGAATATGAAGCTATTGGTTTGTTTAGTCAAGAAGATTCAAAAGTTTCAGGAACTGTTAGAACAAAAACAGGTGATTATGGTTTTTTAGAAGGAATTTCTGAAGATAATAGAATAATATTATCAACGTTTAATGGAGCATATTCTTATTTATTTAAAGGTGAGGTTAATAATGACACTATAAAGGGTTTTATTTATAGCGGTAATTATAGTAAAAAACCTTTTATAGCTTATAAAGACAAAGATTTTTATCTTCCAGATCCAAATAGTCTTACAGAAATGAATGATCAAAGTGATGATTTTGAATTTTCTTTTGAAGATAGCAGTGGTGTGATAATTTCAGACAAAGATTCAATTTTTAAAGATAAGGTTGTTGTGGTTCAGATAATGGGGACATGGTGTCCTAATTGTTTAGATGAAACTGTATTTATATCAGAGTTTTTAAACAGGAATGATTATAATAATCTAAGAGTTGTTTCATTGGCATTTGAATATGCTAAAACAAAGCAAGAAGCAATTAATAATATAAATAAACTAAAAGAAAGATTCAATATAAAATACCCAGTATTGTTAGCTCAGTATGGAACTAGCAATAAGGATGAGGCACAGAAAAAAATTCCATCGATAAAGCAAGTAATCTCATATCCAACATTAATATTTATTGATAGGAACAAAAAAGTTAGAAGTATTCATACGGGTTTTAATGGTCCTGCAACTGGAAAAAAGTATGAAGAATTTAAGAAAAAATTTCAGAAATTAATTAGTGAGCTAATAGATGAGGTTTAGCTAATATAGTCCCATATATTGTTGTTTTTGTTTAGATGTTGGTAGGTTTCTAGGATTATTTTATTCTCATCTTTTTTCAAATCTTTATCTGAAACTAATAGTTCTTTTATATAATTTCTAATTAAACTTATTGTTGCTTTGTCTTCTACAATATTGGCGATTTTCAGAGGGATTACCCCGCTTTGTTGTGTTCCCATAATATCTCCAGGGCCTCTTAATTCTAAGTCTTTTTCTGCAATAACAAAGCCGTCGCTAGATTTAACCATAGTGTCAATACGGATTTTACTATCATTAGTTGTTTTATTTCCCGTCATTAATATACAATAGCTTTTATATTTACCTCTTCCTATTCTGCCTCTTAATTGGTGGAGTTGAGATAATCCAAATCTTTCAGCACTTTCAATTATCATTACTGAAGCATTTGGGATATTAACGCCAACCTCAATAACAGTTGTTGAAACTAAAATATTTGTTTTACCTGAAATAAATCTTTCCATTTCATACTCCTTATCTTCAGGTTTCATTCTTCCGTGAACCATTGATATTTGATATTCAGGAAGAGGAAAGTCTCTGGAAAGAGTGTTGTATCCATCAATTAAATCTTTGTAGTCCATTTTCTCACTTTCTTTGATAAGTGGATATACTACATATACTTGTCTCCCTTTAGATATCTCTTTCCTTAAAAACCTTATCACTTTTAACCTGCTATTTTCTTTTCTATGAACTGTTGTTATTTCTTTTCTTCCAGGAGGCATTTCATCTATTGTAGAAATATCTAAATCTCCGTATGCAGACATTGCTAGTGTTCTAGGAATAGGTGTTGCAGTCATAATTAGTATGTGAGGAGGTAATATGTTCTTCTTCCATAATTTACTTCTTTGAGCAACCCCAAATTTATGCTGTTCATCTATTATTGCAATACCAAGATTTTTAAACCTTACTTTATCTTCTATCAATGCATGAGTACCAATAAGTAAATTTAATTCACCGTTCTCTAGCTCTTTGTGAATCCTTTTTCTTTCTAAAGTTTTAGTTGATCCAGTTAGTAGTTTTACATTGATATTCAATAAGTTACATATATCTTTAAAATTGTTAAAGTGCTGGACTGACAAAATTTCAGTTGGCGCCATTATACATACTTGAAATTCATTATCTATTGCAATTAATGCTGTCATAAATGCGATTATAGTTTTACCAGACCCTACATCACCTTGAAGTAATCTATTCATTTGAGCATTACTCCCTAAATCATTTCTAATTTCTTTTAAAACTCTTTTTTGAGCATTTGTTAAATTGAATTTTAAATGATTTTTATAAAATAAATTAAAAAAGTCTCCAACTTTTTTAAAATTATATCCTTTTATTTTCTCTTTCCTGGATATATTTTTTTTAAATAACTGTAATTGGAGATAAAATAGTTCTTCAAATTTTAATCTTCTTATAGCTTTAGTTAATATATCATTAGATTTAGGTATATGAATATTTATTATAGCACTATTTTTATCTATAAGTTTATATTCTTCAAGTATATTATTTGGTAATGTTTCTACAAACTTTGATTTAATTTCAAATAAAAGATCTCTAATAATTTTGCTGATTACTTTATTTGTAATTCCATACTGTAATAGCTTTTCAGTAGATGGATATACAGCATATAAAGAAGTTCGTATTTTGATATTTTCTTTTTTGTATAATTCTAATTCTGGATGAGGTATATTATAAATTCCTTTATATAAATTTGGCTTACCATATATAATATAATTTTTGTTTAATGTAATATTTTCTTTAATCCATTTATGAGATTTAAACCAAACCAATTCTAGAATTCCTGTATCATCTTGAACTTTAGCTATTAATCTCTTTTTTCTAGGTGCACCTGTTTCATATATGTCGACTATTTTTGCAATTATTTGAATTTCAGATTTTATATTGTTTATTTCCTCAATTTTGTGATATTTTGTCTTATCTATATATCTATAGGGGAAAAAACTTAGTAGATCTTGAAATGTATATATTTTAAGCTCTTTTTTAAGAAGTTTTGCTCTATTTGGACCTACTCCTTTAAGATAATCGATAGGGGTATTTAATAATCCGTTATTCATTATATTAAAAATAATATTTTTTTAA
>JAZABS010000086.1:0-11553 GCA_036136835.1 Bacteroidota bacterium | reverse complement strand
ATGTTGAGCCATTATCAATATCAATTCTAAGCATTTTCCCTAGTAGTGAATTTAGGTTTTGAGAATAATTTTGAGGATCACCTCCACTTCCTCCATCTCCCATTCCAATATATAAATAGCCATCAGGCCCAAAATTAATACATCCACCATTGTGGTTTGAATATGGTTGATTGATGGTCATTAGGATTGTCTCAGAAGTATTAGCTATATCTGGATTAGAGCTTACACTGTACTTAGCTATTACCGTATTACCACTATTATTTATATAATTAACAAAAAAATATGGTGTTGAAGGATAATTGGGATGAAATGCCAAACCTAATAGCCCTCTTTCCCCACCATAATAGACTTTGTTTTCGATATCTAAAAATGGAGTTGAATTAACTGTTCCATTTGAATTAAGAATTTTAATTTTTCCAGGTTGTTCTACAATAAACAACCTTTCATCTCCTGCATGTTTTATTTCAACAGGGCTATCAAATGATGGGCCAAAACTTTCTAAAGTAACATTTTGTGAATAAATATTATTTAATAATAATATTATGAAAGGAATTAGTATTTTTTTCATTTTAAATCTATAAATAATTCATAATCTTTTTTGTTGCACCTGTATTTTCTAAGATAAAATTATAGTTTATTTCCCCAATTTTATTAGATTCTATTTCATTTGTTATTAATGAATCTAATAGAGTTTTAAATTCTTCATTATTTTTTATGCTATACATTCCACCTAGTTCTATCATCTTTTTAGCCTCTGTAAATTTAGAATAATTTTTTCCTATTATAATTGGTACTCCAAATGCTGCAGGCTCTAATGTGTTGTGAAGACCTGAATTTCCCATACCTCCACCAACATATGCGATATCTGCATATTTATATAATCTTGCAAGCATCCCAACATTATCAATAATTAACACATCCATATTTATATTATCATATGATAAATCAGAATATAAAATAGACTTTTTATTAATTGAATTTTTTAGACTATTAATTTTATTTTTATCTATTTCATGAGGCGCAAGAATGAACTTTGTATGCTCTTTACAGTTATTAATATACTCAACTATAATATTTTGATCCCCTTCCCAAATACTACCTGCTACTATACATTTATTATTCATCTTAAACTCATTAATATACTTGATAGAATTATTCTTATCTAGAGTATTCATTACTCTATCAAACCTAGTATCTCCACATATAAATGTATTATTATGACCAAAGTTTTCTATAATATTTTTAGATTCTTGATCTTGAACTAATATGTAATCAAATTTTAGAATACTATTTGCTATAAAGTTAAAGGGCCAAGAAAACTTAAGATCACCTTCTTTAAATTTTCCACATATTAATGCAGATTTAATACCATAATTTTTCACATATTTTATATAATTTGGCCATATTTCATTTTTTACAAAAACCACAAGTGTTGGATTGACAGTTTTCAAAAAATCTTTTGCATTTTTATTTGTATCTAATGGAAGATAAGCAACTACATCAGCAATGCTAGCGGATTTTTTAACTTCATACCCTGATGGTGAAAGAAATGTGAGAACAATTTTATGATGAGTGTATTTTTCTTTTAACTTTTTAAATACAGGAAGCCCCTGTTCATATTCTCCCAATGAAGAACAATGAACCCAAATTACCTTATCATTTATGTTAATAGAAGATTTAATTTTATCAAAAGATTCCTTTCTTCCAATTAAACCAAGTCTAATTTTTCTGTTAAAATTTGATAAAATCCAAATAAAAAATTCTGTTATGTTAACTAGTAAATTATAAATAACCTTAATTATATTTTTAGCTAAAGTACAGTACTTAATGTAAATATTTAATTTTTATATTAAAATATTCATCTAAAATAAATTCCTATATTAGTTAATTCGAAACTAACTAAAAAAACAAATATGAAAAGGGTTTTAACCATATTTATAGCCTTATTTACTTTAAGTCTATTTGCACAGAATACATATATTCATTGTGGAAAATTAATTGATACAAAAAAGGGAAAGGTATATCAAAATAAAACAATAATTGTTTCTAAAGACAGAATAGTTGCAATTAAAAATGGTCATGTAAATTCAAATGATCCGAATGATACTATAATTGATTTGAGTAGTGCTACTGTAATGCCAGGATTTATAGATATGCATGTTCACATTGAAAGTGAATATGATCCCAAAAGGTTTATAAATGAATTTACATTAAATGAAGCAGATAGAGCATTTAACTCACTAGAATTTGCAGAAGTGACATTAATGGCTGGGTTTACTACTGTAAGAGATTTGGGAGGTAGTGGAGTAAATATATCATTAAGAGATGCAATCAATAAAGGGAAAGTCATTGGCCCAAGAATTTTTACAGCTGGTAAAGCTATAGGAACAACTGGAGGTCATGCAGACCCAACAAATGGTTATAGAAAAACTTTACAAGGTGATCCAGGACCAAAGCAGGGTGTGATTAATAGTATTGATGATGCTAAAAAAGCAGTAAGGCAGCGTTATAAAGATGGAGCAGATAATATTAAAATTACTGCTACTGGAGGTGTGATGAGCATAGCAAAAAATGGACAAAACCCTCAGTTTACTTTAGAAGAAATTAAATCAATATGTGATACAGCTAAGGATTACGGAATGATTATAGCAGCCCATGCTCATGGAGATGAAGGAATTCAAAGAGCAATAATTGGTGGGGTAACTACTATTGAACATGGAACATTAATGAGTGATAGCAGTATGGAATTAATGAAGCAATATGGAACGTATTTTGTTCCTACAATAACTGCTGGAAAGGAAGTTGCAGAAAAAGCAAAAATAAAAGGCTATTATAATGAATTGGTGGTTCCAAAAGCATTAGCTATTGGACCTCAGATTCAAGCTACATTTAGTAAAGCATATGCAAAAGGAGTAAAAATTGCTTTTGGCTCTGATGCAGGAGTTTTCTCACATGGCAAAAACGCAAAGGAATTTGGATATATGCATGAGGTTGGTATGCCAGTAATGGAATGTTTACAATCAGCAACTATTACTAATGCCGATATATTAGGGTATGCAAATGAATTAGGTCAAATCAGTGAAGGATTTATTGCTGATATTGTTGCTACTAAAAATAATCCAATAGATGATGTTTCAACTTTAGAAAATGTAATTTTTGTAATGAAAAATGGAGTGGTATATAAGAACTGATTTTATTTATTTTTAAAGCTCATTAATAGAATTAGAATCATTCCAGTAGTTACTGCTAAATCAGCTATATTAAATATTCCTGTTTTAAATATTCCTCCTAAATCAATAAACAAAAAATCAGTAACTGATCCATAGATAATTCTATCAAATATATTTCCTATACCTCCTCCTATAATTATTGAAAATCCAATTAATGAAATTTTATCAATTTCTTTATCCCTGTATACATATATAATTATACTTATTAGTACAATTATTGGGAGAATAATCAGAAATACTGACTTCATAATTGGAGAAAAACCACTACCCATGCCTAGAAATGCACCGCTATTTTCAACATTTGTTAAAATAAAATATTCTCCTATTAGTTTTATGTCTGAATATTGTTCAACATTGTTTCGAATTAAAATCTTGCTTATTTGATCTAGAAAAATGCTTAAAGCAATTATAATACTAATTGATATATTTCTTTTCTTTTCTATCATAAATTAATTTGATATAGAGCTTGCCTCTACATTGCTGTTTATTTTTCTAACTAAGCCTTGAAGTACTTTTCCAGGTCCAATTTCAATAAAATTATTTCCTCCATCTTGTATCATTTTTTCTACTGACTGAGTCCACTTTACAGGTGAGGTCAGTTGAGATATAAGATTTTCTTTAATTTTTGTTTCATCTGAAACAGCTTCAGCACTTACATTTTGATAAACCGGACAAATTGGTTTGTTAAATACAGTGTTTTTTATGGCATCTTCAAGCTCTTGTTTTGCATCTTCCATTAGAGGAGAATGAAATGCACCTCCTACGGGAAGAACTAAAGCTCTTCTAGCTCCACTTTCTTTTAATTTTTCACAGGCTAGGTTAATACCTTGAATCTCACCTGAAATAACTAGCTGTCCTGGACAATTATAGTTTGCAGCTACAACAATACCATCAATTCCTTTACAAACCTCTTCAACAATATTATTTTCTAATCCAAGTACTGCTGCCATCGTTCCAGGATTGTTATCACATGCTTTTTGCATTGCTTTAGCTCTTGCAGATACTAGTCTTAAACCATCTTCGAAGCTGAGAGTATTATTAGCGACCAATGCAGAGAATTCTCCAAGAGAATGCCCAGCAACCATGTCAGGATTAAAATTATCGCCTAATGTTTTTGATAGAATCACTGAATGTAAAAAAATAGCAGGCTGTGTTACTTTAGTCTGTTTTAAATCTTCTACAGATCCACCAAACATAATTTCAGTAATATTAAATTCAAGGAGAACATTAGCTTTTTCAAATAAATCTTTTGCTAAGTCTGAATTATTATATAATTCCAAACCCATTTCTGGGTATTGTGCTCCTTGACCGGGAAATATATATGCGTTCATATTAATTAAATATAAATCAAATTATTTTTTTTCATATGTTTCATAGGTAAATGAATAATCATGCCTTTTATCAGTATCGTGAAAAGTTTCTGATACAAGATCCCAATTCTTCTTATTAAATTCTGGAAAAAACGTATCCGCATCAAAATTGCCATGAACTCTAGTAAGCTCAATTTTATCAACTAAATTAATATATAGCTTATATATCTCTCCACCTCCAATGATATATGGATTAGGGTCATTTTTACAAACTTTTATTGCATCTAAAATATCATTTACAACAATAACTTCTTTTGGAACATTTAAATTTTTTTTTCTAGATATTACTATATGAGTTCTGTTTGGAAGTAATTTTGGAAATGTGTCAAATGTTTTTCTTCCCATAATTATATAATGACCAGATGTAAGTTTTTTAAATCTTTTTAGATCATCAGGAAGATCCCATATAAGTTTATTGTCTTTTCCTATTGCATTATTTTCAGAAGCTGCAACTATTATAGTTAAACATTTTTTTTTAGAATTTTCTTTTTCCATATGTTGTTAAATAGCTACATCTCCTTTTATATGAGGATCCGGGTTATAATTTACTAATTTAAAATCATCATAGCTGAATTTAAATATATCCTTAATTTCAGTATTAATTTCTATAGTTGGTAATTCTTTTGGAGTACGTGTAAGCTGTAATTTAACTTGATCAAAATGATTTGTATAAATATGAGCATCACCAAATGTATGTATAAATTCACCTGGCTTATATCCAGAAACTTGAGCAATCATTAGGGTAAAAAGTGAATATGAGGCAATGTTAAATGGTACGCCTAAAAAAATATCAGCACTTCTTTGATATAGTTGACATGACAATTTACCTTCATTAACATAAAACTGAAAAAAGGCATGACATGGAGGAAGGGCTGCTTTCCCTTTAGCTACATTCTCTTTAAATGAAATTGATGTATCTGGCAAAACAGACGGATTCCATGCAGAGACAAGCATTCTTCTGCTGTTTGGATTTTTCTTTAGATTCTCTACTAATTCTTTTATTTGGTCGATATTATCTCCATTCCAATTTCTCCATTGAAAGCCATATACGGGACCAAGATCTCCATTTTCATCGGCCCATTCATTCCATATTCTTACCCCATTTTCATTTAAATATTGAATATTAGTATCCCCTTTAAGAAACCAAAGTAATTCATATATAATAGATTTTAAATGCAATTTTTTTGTAGTAAGCATAGGAAATCCTTTGCTTAAATCAAATCTCATTTGATATCCAAAAACACTTTTTGTTCCAGTCCCTGTTCTGTCCTGTTTAAAATCTCCATTTTCTAGAACATGCTTGACAAGATCCAAATATTGTTTCATAAGTAAATTTTCTTGCTGATAAAAATAAAAATTGATCAATAAGTGAAATAATAAAAGCTCTAAAAGTTATTAACTTTTTACCCAATTATCATTCCTGCGATTGTGGCAGATAATAGTGATGCAAGTGTCCCACCAATTAATGCTTTAAAACCAAATTTTGATAAATTTTTTCTTTGCCCCGGAGCTAAAGAACCTATCCCCCCAATTTGTATTCCAATGGATGCAAAATTAGCAAATCCACATAGCATATATGTTGCAATAATTATTGATTTTTGATAGCTCAGATGTACAAGGCTTGATGCTTCCTTTAAATCGGCTAGTTGAATATACCCAATAAATTCACTGGCTACTATTTTAATCCCTAGTAATTGCCCCATTAGTGTTACATCTTCTTTTGCTACTCCAATTAGCCACATTAATGGAGCAAAAAGATAGCCCAAAATAAGCTCAATTGATAGATTAGAATAAACTGTATTATTTGCAATCCAACTATTTATTTCAACAAGGTCACCAAATTTATCTAGTATATAATTACCCATTGCTATAAATGCAATAAAAACCAGTAGCATTGCAGCTATATTTGCAGCTAGTTTTAGTCCTTCAGTAGTTCCATTAGAGATTGCATCTAGAAAGTTGTCACCAATTTTATCTTGAGATATATTAACATTGGTATCAATTTTTTCAGTTTCTGGATATAATATTTTTGATATAACTATAGCTCCTGGTGCAGCCATAACAGATGCCGTTAAAAGATGCTTAGCATAAAATATTTTTAGTTCAGGGTTTTCGCCACCCAAAAACCCTATATATGCTGCTAATACTCCACCTGCTACAGTTGC
Organism: Bacteroidota bacterium; assembly: GCA_036136835.1. Taxonomy (GTDB): domain Bacteria; phylum Bacteroidota; class Bacteroidia; order Flavobacteriales; family Flavobacteriaceae. The sequence continues at coordinate 4,788 of JAZABS010000086.1, read as the reverse complement.
CATTCCTCCAATCATAACCAATAGAATTTCTGATTTGGTCATCTTTTCAAGATAGGCTTTAATCATCAGTGGAGATTCAGTTTGACCTAAAAATATATTTCCTGCAACACTTAAACTTTCAGGTCCTGAAACACCCAGTATTTTTGACAGCATTAAAGCCATAATCTTAACAACTTTTTGAATTATTCCAAAATAAAATAATACTGAGGTTAGAGCTGCAAAGAAGATGACAGTAGGTAGAATTGCAAAAACAAAAACATTTCCAAAATTGTCTAAACTTACTAGATCTCCAAATAGGAATTTAGTTCCCTCCATAGTGAAGTCCAATATTTTTACAAATATTTTCCCAGCAAACTCAAATATTGCTTGAACAAACGGAATTTTCAATACACCAATTGCAAGAATCAATTGAATTAGTAATCCAAATGATGCTGCCTTCCAGTTTATTGCTTTTCTATTGTTGCTTAAAAGAAATGAAATAAAAATTAAAAATCCCATTCCAATAATTCCTCTATAAAAGGTACTAAAAGTAAATCCAGAACTTTGAATTATTTCACTAGTATCAATATTTTGTGATGAAGCACTTGTAGAAAATAGGATTACTACAAATAAAAGTAATGCAGATCTAAGTTTACCTATTAGAAATTTCATCTCTTATTTTTGCTGCTGTTTCATAATTTTCATTTTGAACAGCAATTTTTAATAATTTCTGAAGCTCATCTATGGTTTTGTCTTTAAAATCTTCAGAATTTGCTAATGTCGTTTCTTCAGAAAATAATTCTTTAAATAAAATTTTATCTTCTTCGTCATATTCCTCAATTTCAATAATTATTCCTGCCTTTTCAAGGATATTTTCATAAGTAAATATTGGCGCATCAAATCTGGTGGCAAGAGCAATGGCATCGCTAGTTCTAGAATCAATTATCTCCTCAATCCCATCTCTTTCACAAATAATACTTGAATAAAAAACACCATCAACTAGCTTATGAATTATTACTTGCTTAATAGTAATATCAAATCTTTCACAAAAATTCTTAAATAAATCATGTGTCAATGGCCTTGGCGGTTTAATGTCTTTTTCAATAGCAATAGCAATTGACTGTGCTTCATATGTGCCAATGACAATTGGAAGCTTTCTTTCCCCATCCAGTTCACTGAGAATTAGAGCATATGCTCCATTTTGAGTTTGACTATAAGAAATACCATTAATTAAAAGTCTAATTAATTCCATTTAAAGAATTTATAGAGATTGATTATTAACAAATGTAATATTTTTAATCAAATAGAAAAATGCTTATGCATTTTCAGCTTTAAAAGTTTTTAACCCTTCAATTAATTTCGGGACAACTTCAAATGCATCTCCTACTATGCCATAGTCAGCTGCTTTAAAGAATGGTGCGTCGGGATCAGTGTTTATAACTACTTTAACTTTTGATGAATTAATTCCTGCTAAATGCTGAATTGCACCTGAAATACCTATGGCAATATATAAGTTTGATGCGACTAATTTTCCAGTTTGACCAACATGTTCGCTGTGCGGTCTCCATCCTAAATCTGAAACTGGCTTTGAACATGCAGTAGCAGCTCCCAATACTTCTGCTAATTCCTCAACCATTCCCCAATTTTCAGGGCCCTTTAATCCTCTTCCACCAGAAACTACTATTTCAGCATCGGCAATAGTTACCTTATTACTTGCTTTTTCAGTTGATTTTACATTTACATTGGAAGAAACTAAACTTATTTCAAATGTTTCAACCTGAGCAGAAGTTTTGTTTTCAATAATTCCATGTGAATTTTTTGAAATAGCTAAAAGACTTTTATTTGTGTTGATTTTAGCATATTCAAATGCTTTATTAGTAAATGAATTTCTCTTAACTGTAATTGGGTTAAATTCATTAGGAATTTCTATAACATTAGTAATATAGCCAGCATTAATTTTAACTGATAAAATTGATCCAAGATATTTAGCATTAGAACTTGAACTTATTATGGCAATTTCTGCATTTTCTTTTTCAAATGCTTGCATAATTACATCGGCATATAAAGACGCATTGAAATTATTTAAATTATCATTGGATACATTTAAAACTTTATCAACCCCATAATTTCCTAATTCGCTTGGATCATTTGCATTAATTGATAAAGCAGTAATAGAAGTATTTAATTTATTAGCTAGAGCCTTTGCATAAGAAGCAATTTCAAAAGAATCTTTCTTATATTTTCCATTTTCTGATTCAGCGTATATTAATATTCCCATCTTATATTGCTTTAGCTTCGTTATGAAGAAGATTGATAAGCTCGCCTACATTATCTGACGAAACTAATGTTACTTCACTTTTAGGTTCAGGTTTTTCAAAATTTACTGTAGTTGTAGAATCTTCCGCTTCAATTGGATCAACTATTTGTAGTTCTTTTCTTCTAGCCATCATAATACCTCTCATATTAGGAATTCTAAGATCACTTTCTTCAACTATCCCTTTCTGCCCAGCAATTACAATTGGAAACTTAGATTCAACAATTTCTTTTCCACCCTCAATTTCTCTGGAGGCTGTAATAATATCGTTATTAATTTCAACGCTAATGCATTTGTCAACAAAATTATAATCTGTTAAGCCAGCGATCATTCCAGGAACCATTCCTCCATTATAGTCTATAGATTCTCTTCCACCAATAACCAAATCGTAGTTTTCTGATTTAACTATATGAGCAATTTGTTTTGCTACATTGAGTCCATTTTTAGGCTCCATATTAATCCTTATTGCTTTATCAGCACCAATTGCGAGGGCTTTCCTTAGAGTAGCATCAGAATCTGCAAGTCCTACATTAATAACATCAACGGAAGCTCCTTGTTTTTCTTTAAGCCACATTGCTCTTGTTAGTCCAAATTCATCATTTGGATTAATAACAAATTGCACTCCATTTTTATCAAATTTTGAATTGTTGTCGGTAAAATTAATTTTTGATGTTGTATCAGGGACGTGACTTATACAAACTAAAATTTTCATTATATATAATGGATAAAATTTGGTAGATAAAAATACATAATTTAAGTTAGATTTTTTATTATGAAACAAATATTTTTTGTGATACCATTTAATTAATATTTAAGTTTATTATTTTTGTTCAAAATTTTGATTTGATGAGAGTTATTCAATTTAGAGAAGCAGTATGCGAAGCAATGAGTGAGGAAATGAGAAGAGACGAAAGTGTCTACTTAATGGGGGAGGAAGTTGCTGAATATAATGGAGCATACAAGGCTTCAAAAGGGATGCTTGATGAATTTGGAGAAAAACGTGTTATAGACACACCTATTTCCGAATTAGGTTTTGCAGGTGTTGCTATTGGATCAACTATGACCGGGAATCGACCTATAGTTGAATATATGACATTTAACTTTTCACTTGTAGGAATAGATCAGATTATTAATAATGCTGCTAAAATTAGACAAATGTCGGGGGGTCAGCTAAATTGCCCAATTGTATTTAGAGGCCCAACAGCTTCTGCCGGTCAGTTGGCGGCAACACATTCTCAAGCGTTTGAAAGCTGGTATGCAAATACACCTGGATTGAAAGTGATTGTACCATCTAATCCTTATGATGCTAAAGGCTTATTAAAGTCTGCAATTAGAGATGATGACCCTGTAATTTTTATGGAAAGTGAGCAAATGTATGGAGATAAAGGTGAAGTTCCTGAAGGAGAATACACTTTGCCAATTGGTGTTGCGGATATAAAAAGAGAAGGAAGTGATGTAACAATAGTATCATTTGGAAAAATAATTAAGGAAGCCTATAAAGCTGCAGATGAATTAGCTAAGGAAAATATCTCTTGTGAAATTATTGATCTTAGAACTGTTAGGCCAATGGATCATAAAACCATATTAGAATCAGTAAAGAAAACTAATAGGCTTGTTATTCTTGAGGAAGCTTGGCCCTTTGGAAATGTTTCTACAGAAATTACTTATCAAGTTCAATCTCAGGCATTTGATTATTTAGATGCACCTATTGAAAAGATAAATACAGCTGACACGCCAGCTCCATATTCGCCAGTATTGCTAAAGGAGTGGTTACCAAACAGTAATGACGTAATTAAAGCAGTAAATAAAGTACTATATAAATAAAATAACAGAGTATTTTTTAATTACAGCTATTTCATTATTTTTGCCAACTAAATAAAAAATTATACAATTATGGATGCAATGATGATTTATATGCCAATAATTATGGCAGTTTTAGGTTTAGCCTATGTTTTTGTTAGAAGATCGTGGGTAATGAAACAGGATGCTGGTGATGGAAAGATGAAAGAAATTTCTGACCATATATATGTTGGTGCATTAGCTTTTTTAAATGCTGAGTATAAATTATTATCAATCTTTGTTGTTGTAGTTAGTTTAGTTTTAGCAGGTATTTCATTCGTAGTCCCTACTACTCATATATTAATAGTTGTAGCCTTTATATTTGGTGCCTTTTTCTCTGCACTAGCAGGTAATATGGGTATGAAAATTGCTACAAAAACAAATGTAAGAACTACTCAAGCTGCTAAGACAAGTCTTCCAGATGCATTAAACATTTCTTTTGCAGGAGGAACTGTAATGGGACTAGGTGTTGCTGGGTTAGCTGTTCTTGGATTGACTGCATTTTTCATAATATTTTTTAGATTTTTCATGGATGGAGTTTGGACATCTGTTGATGATATGACTATTGTTCTTGAGACCTTAGCAGGTTTTTCTTTAGGGGCAGAATCTATTGCATTATTTGCTAGAGTAGGTGGAGGAATATATACTAAAGCAGC
>JAZABS010000085.1:0-15540 GCA_036136835.1 Bacteroidota bacterium | reverse complement strand
TCTTATTTAGTACTCAAGGTGGGAATCGAACCCACACTCTTAAAAAGAACTGGATTTTGAATCCAGCGCGTCTACCAATTCCGCCACTTGAGCTATCAAGAACTAAAGTAAAAAAAATATTCAGTATTAATTCTTTTCACTAGAAATAAATTTCTATTTTTGCAATCCCTATAAATAATAGGTTATATAATTAATTAACAGATAGATACAATGGCATCTAATAATATTAAACCAAAGATTTTTGCTTGTACTAATAGTATGGTTCTAGCAAAAAAAATAACAAAATCTTTTGGGGCTGAATTGGGCAATATAATTATTTCAAAATATAGTGATGGTGAATTTCAGCCTTCATATGAAGAATCTATCCGAGGAACAAGAATTTTTATCATTGGTTCTACTAATCCTTCAAGTGAAAACCTGATGGAGTTATTATTGATGATAGATGCTGCAAAACGAGCTTCTGCTAGGCATATTACAGCTGTTATACCATATTTTGGATGGGCTAGACAGGACAGAAAAGATAAGCCTAGAGTTCCAATTGCTGCAAAAATGATTGCAAGAATGATTGAGTCTGCTGGAGCAACAAGAGTAATGACAATGGATTTGCATGCTGACCAAATTCAAGGGTTTTTTCAGATACCTGTAGATCATTTATATGCGTCTACTATTTTTCTACCTTATATTGAAAAGCTAAAATTAGATAATCTCTGTATTGCTTCTCCAGATATGGGTGGATCAAAAAGAGCATATGCATATGCTAAAGTTCTTAATTCTGATGTGGTTGTCTGCTATAAACAAAGAAAAAAGGCGAATATAATTTCTCATATGGAACTAATTGGTGATGTTTCTGGAAAAAATGTAATATTAGTTGATGATATGGTTGATACAGCAGGAACTTTATCAAAAGCAGCTGACTTAGTCATTGAAAGAGGAGCAAAAAGTGTAAGAGCTGTTTGCACTCATGGTATTTTGTCAGGAGATGCATATAAAAAATTAGAGAATTCAAGTCTAGAAGAATTAATTATTTCTGATTCAGTACCAGAAATTAAATCGAATTCTAAAATTAAAGTGTTATCTTGCGCCGATTTATTTGCAGATGTTATGCATAGAGTGCATAATAACAAATCAATAAGTTCAAAATTTATAATGTAATAATAATAAAATGAAATCAATTACAATCAATGGATCTAAAAGAGAAAGCGTAGGAAAATCAGCTTCAAAAGCCCTACGTAATGCTGGACAGATACCTTGCGTATTATACGGAGGAGATGGGCCAATGCATTTCTCGGCACCTGAATTGGCATTCTCAAAACTAGTATATACATCAAACGCATATACAGTTGTGATTGCTTTTAACGAAAAGGAAACATATTCTGCAGTTTTACAGGATATACAATTTCATCCAGTTACTGACAAAATACTTCATATTGATTTTTATCAACTATTTGATGATAAGGAAATTGCAATGGATATTCCTGTTAGATTAGTTGGTAACTCTATTGGAGTTAAATTAGGTGGTAACTTGCAGAGAAATAAGAGAAAATTAAGAATAAAGGCTTTACCTACAAATCTTCCAGATTATATAGAAATAGATATTACTGATTTAAATATTGGTGATAGAGTTTATATAACTGAGTTAGAAAATGAATCTTATACTTTTCTACACCCAGACAATACCGTGGTTTGTCAAGTTAGAAGAGCAAGGGCTGCTATAGTAGATGAGGTTGAATCAGATGAAGATGAAGATGAAGAAACTGAAGGAGAAGAGTCTGAAGATTCAAAAGGTGAAGATAAGTCAAAGGATGAAAAATCATCTGATGACGATAAAAAGTCTGATGATAAAAAATCTGATGGAGATTCCAATCCCGCTGAAGACTCAAAAGAATAAAATATATATTGTTCAATAATAATAAAGCATTCTGTATTTTATCAGAATGCTTTTTTATTTTTGTGTAAACTCTAATATGAATTTTAAGAGAATATAATAATGAAAAAATATTTAATTGTTGGACTAGGAAATGTTGGAGATCAGTATTTTGAAACTAGACATAATATAGGTTTTATGATCTTGAATTTTTTTGCCAACAAAAATGATCTTTCTTTTGAGGATGAAAAATATGGCAGCATATGTAAGTATAAATTAAAGGGAAGATTGTTTATTTTTTTAAAGCCAAATACATATATGAATTTAAGTGGTAAATCAATTAAATATTGGCTATCTAAGGAAAATATTTCAATTGAAAATTTACTAGTCATTAGTGATGATCTTAATTTACCATTATCTAGTTTTAGATTAAGGTCAAGCGGTTCTTGTGGAGGTCATAATGGCTTGTCAGATATTGAGGATAAATTAGGAACGGTATCATATAATAGACTTAGAATAGGAATTTCTAGCGAATATAATTATATGAATCAAATTGAATATGTACTAGGAAAATTAACAGACAAAGAGTATGAAGAGCTGTCCTCAATTTTTCCAAAAATATATGAGTTAATAATTTCATTTGTAATGAATGGGGTTGACTTTACAATGAACCATTATAATTCAAAAAAATAACTTAATTTATATTGATAACACAAAATCTCAAAGAATATAATAGTACCAAACCTTCAGTTATAACTGTCGGTACATTTGATGGCATTCATATTGGTCATAAAGAAATAATAAATGAATTATGTTTGATTTCAAAGAAGAAAAAATTAAAATCTATCATACTAAGTTTTTCTCCTCATCCTAAAATTGTATTGAAAAATAGTTCAGATATTATGCTGATTAATTCAATGGATGAAAAAGTTGATATATTAAATAAATATAATTTAGATTATTTTTTAATTAAGGAATTTACTATTGAATTTTCAAGACTAACCGCATTAGAATTTGTTAGAGATATTTTAGTAAATAAATTAAATGTTAAACATATAATCGTTGGCTATGATCACCATTTTGGCAGGAATCGAGATGCAAGTATAATTCAGTTAAAAGAATTTGGAGAATTATACAATTTTGAAATAACTGAGATAAAACCTAAAAAGGTAAATAACAATTCCGTTAGTTCTACAAAGATTAGAAATCTATTATTAGATGGAAATTTAGAATTAGCAAACAAATATTTAGATAGTTATTTTAGTTTAACAGGTTTAGTTATTAAGGGTATGGGTAGAGGAAAGAATTTAGGATTTCCAACTGCAAATATTAAAATTAATGATGAATATAAATTAATACCTCGGAATGGTGTTTACATTGTAAAATCTTTAATTGACTCTATAATATATTTTGGTATGATGAATATTGGTGAAAACCCAACTTTTGATGATAAAAATAAATCTATTGAAATACATTTTTTCGAGCTTGACTATAATATATATGATAAAAAAATTAAAATTAATATTTTGAATAGAATTAGAGATGAAAAAAAATTCAAATAGCCAGAATTTCTTATGGAACAATTAAAAATAGATAGAGATTATAGTTTAAAATATATTGATGAAAACAAAATTGAGATTGACTAGACTTTAATTATTAATTTAGATTTGACTAATTTTATATAGTATGTTAAAAGTATCTTACATAATTCAAAACAAAAAAGAAGTAATTGATGCTTTGTCAAAAAGAAATTTTGACGCTAAAGAAATAATCAATGATTTAGAAGCTTTCAATTCAGAGAGAAAAAAAACGCAGTCTGACCTTGAAGATATTTTGGCAAAATTAAATAAATTGTCTAAGGATATTGGAGAATTAATTAAAACAGGAAATAATGCTGAAGCTGATAAGCTTAAGAAACAAACATCAGAACTTAAGGAATCTTCAAAAAAATTAGGTACTGTCTTAAGTTCAATTAAACTTAAGACAATTGATCTTCTATATAAAATCCCTAATTTACCTCATAAATCTGTGCCAGCTGGAAATAGTGAGGATGATAACGTAGAGGTATTTTCATCAGGAACTATTCCTTCTGACAATCCATCTGCTCTTCCTCATTGGGAATTGGCAAACAAATATGATATTATTGACTTTGATCTAGGAAATAAAATCACTGGATCAGGATTTCCAGTTTATAAAGGCATGGGAGCAAAATTACAAAGGGCATTAATTTCATTTTTTCTTGATATTAATACTGATGCTGGATATAAAGAAGTTCAAGTCCCATATTTAGTTAATGAAGAATCGGGAATAGGAACAGGTCAACTTCCAGACAAGGATGATCAAATGTATCACATTCAATCTGATAATTTATATCTAATACCTACTGCTGAAGTTCCAGCTACTAATATATATAGAGATGTTATATTAAATAAAAATCAACTTCCACAATTATTAACTGCATTTAGTCCATGTTTTAGAAGAGAGGCGGGGAGTTATGGATCAAATGTTAGAGGCCTAAATAGATTGCATCAGTTTGATAAGGTAGAAATACTTAGGATAGAAGATCCAAATAACTCATACAATGCTTTAGAAGAAATGGTAGAGCATGTAAAATCAATTCTAAATAAACTTAAATTACCTTATAGAGTACTCAAATTATGTGGTTCTGATTTAGGATTTACATCATCTTTGACATATGATTTTGAAGTATATTCTGCAGCGCAAAAAAAATGGTTAGAGGTTTCCTCTATTTCGAATTTTGAATGCTATCAATCTAATAGGCTTAAATTAAGGTATAGAAATGATGATAGTAAAATCGAGCTTACACACACACTAAATGGTAGTGCATTAGCTTTGCCAAGAATTTTTGCTGCAATAATAGAAAATAATCAAACTGAAAAGGGGATAATAATTCCTGAAGTTCTAGTTCCATATACTGGTTTTTCAATAATAAATTAATTTTTGACAATGAGAAATGTAAAGCCCAAAAAAAGTCTTGGTCAGCATTTCTTAACTGATAAAAATATAGCTAGTAAAATAGTTAATTCACTTTCTTATAATGGGTATAGTAATTTACTAGAAATTGGACCTGGAACGGGAATATTAACTAATGAGTTAATCAAAAAAAAAATAAATTTAAAGGTTATTGAAATTGATGATGAGTCTGTTGAATATTTAAGAAACAATTTAATTTCTATTAGAGATAACATTATTAATCAGGATTTTTTAAAAATAAATTTATTTGACCTATTTGATGGGGATTCTTATGCTGTTATTGGAAATTTCCCATATAATATTTCGTCTCAAATAGTTTTTAGAATAATTGAATCTAGGGATTATGTGCCAGAATTTTGTGGAATGTTTCAGAAGGAAGTAGCTGAAAGAATATGTGAAGATTATGGAAGTAAAAAGTATGGTATTCTTTCAGTTTTTTCTAAGGCTTTTTATTCAACTGAATATTTATTTACTGTACCGCCTAATGTTTTTTACCCAAAACCAAAGGTTGATTCAGCTGTTGTAAGATTTACTAGAAAAAAGAAATTTAAACTTGATTGTAATGAGATTTCTTTTTTTAAAATTGTAAAAACAGCTTTTAATCACAGAAGAAAAACACTAAGAAATAGTTTAAAAGTATTTAATTTAAGCGATAATTTAAGAGAAGATAGTATCTTTGACCTACGTCCTGAGCAATTATCTATTGATAATTTTGTTAAATTGACTAATATGATTAATTCTCAATAAAAAATTAGACTTTTGAAAAAGACGGATCAAAATAATAAATTCCAAATAAATGATGAGCTTATAGATAATATAATTAATCTCATTGATAATTCTGATAATAAAAGAATATTAAAAAACTTTAATGAACTTCATCATGCTGATATTGCAGAAATATTAGAAGAGTTAACATCAGATCAAGCGACATATATTATAAAGCTTTTAGATAGTGAGAAGACATCTGATATCCTGATGGAATTAGATGATGATGATAGAGAAAGAATACTTAATAATCTTTCTGCTAAAGAAATTGCTGAAGAAGTTGAAGAATTAGATACTGATGATGCAACAGATATAATTTCAGAACTTCCTGAAGAAAGACAAAAAAGAGTAATATCTAAAATTGAGGATAAAGAACACAAAGCAGATATCAAAGAATTACTCAAATATGATGAAGATTCTGCAGGCGGATTAATGGCAAAAGAATTAGTTAAAGTTAATGAAAATTGGTCTGTAACAAGATGTGTTAAAGAAATGAGGTCACAGGCATCAGAAGTTACTAGAGTACATTCTGTTTATGTAGTTGATAATAATGATAAACTTTTAGGGAGACTTTCATTAAAGGATCTATTAGTTGCAAATCCAAAATCAAATATTAAAGCTATTTATATTTCTAAAGTAGATTTTGTTAATGTTAATGATAGTGGAGAACATGTTGCAAGTATAATGCAAAAATATGATTTGGGAGCTATCCCAGTTGTTGATAATAAACAAAAGTTATTAGGAAGAATAACTATTGATGATATAGTTGATTTAATTAAAGAGGAGGCTGAAAAAGATTATCAGTTAGCAGCGGGTATTACCCAGGATGTAGATGTAGATGATTCAATTTATAAACTTTCATGGGCTAGATTACCATGGTTATTTTTAGGTCTATTAGGTGGCATTGGTGCTGCTGCTGTTATGGGAGGTTTTGAGGAGATCTTAATGAAATACAAGATATTATTTTATTTTACTCCTCTAATTGCAGCTATGGCAGGGAATGTGGGTGTTCAATCAAGTGCAATTATTGTTCAAGGTTTAGCAAATGATGATATAAAGGATAGCATTAATAATAGACTTTTTAAGGAAACTTTGTTATCAATTATGAATGGAATAATTCTAGCAATATTTTTGTTTGGCTTTATTGTCTATTGGCAAGATAATGTAGATGTAGCCCTTGCAATTTCTATTTCTTTAGTTGTTGTAATAATTGTTGCAGGAATTGTAGGAACATTTATTCCTTTATTTTTAAATAAAAGAGGTATTGATCCGGCAATAGCAACGGGACCATTTATTACTACCAGTAATGATATTTTTGGCATATTAATTTATTTTTTAGTTGCTAAACTTTTTCTTCAATTTTAATTTAATGAAAAACATCTTGGTTCTGTGTACTGGAAACTCTTGTAGAAGTCAAATTGCACATGGATATCTTGCATACTACTGTAGAGGCAAAGCAAATATATACAGTGCAGGTATTGAAGTTCATGGGGTTAATGAAATGGCAATTGAAGTAATGTCAGAGGATGGTATTGATATAAGCATGAATTCATCAAACAATATAGATGAATATATCTCAATTAATTTCGATTATATTATTACAGTTTGTGATCATGCTAATGAAAATTGTCCATTTATTCCAAGTAATAATGCTATAAGAATTCATCAAAATTTCAATGATCCATCAAAATCTGATTTATTGGGATTAGAAAGAAAAGAGAATTTTATTTTGGTAAGGAATGAAATAAAAGACTTTTGTAGAGATTTTGCTAATGATAATTTTTAATAGCCTCTTCATTTAGATGAATAATACTCCAATCATCAATTAATTTAGCACCTTTCCTTTCATAGAATTTAATAGCTTTTTTATTCCAATCAATAACTTCCCATGTAATTCTTTTAACGCCCATTTCTTTCCCAAATAAAATAACCTTGTCAAGTAGTAGCGCTCCAATCCCCATATTTCGCATATTTTTTGTTACTATTAAATCTTCAAGATGTAAAGTTTCACCCTTCCAAGTAGAATACCTATTATACACAATTGCCATTCCTTCAATTTTAGAATTTACTTCAGCAACAAAACAATTAAATAATTTATTTTTTCCGAAGCAATCATTAATTAAATCATTTGTGCTTATATCAACTTCTTCTGGCAATTTTTCATATTTAGCTAGTTCCATAATTAACTCTTGGACACGTTTCATATATTTTTTTTTAGAATTACGAATATTTATGTCCATTGTAAATTATATCAGTCCATAAGATATAATTTTTTTAATAAATAAATAGTAATTTTATTATTTCCAATGAAAAATAAAAATCAAACATTAGGTGAGTTTATAATTAATAATCAAAATTCATTTCAATATACTTCTGGTGAATTATCTAGGTTAATAAATTCAATTAGATTAGCAGCTAAAGTTGTAAATCATGAAGTCAATAAGGCTGGGCTTGTTGATATTATAGGAGAGACTGGAGAAAAAAATATTCAGGATGAAAAACAGCAAAAGCTAGATGTATATGCAAATAACAAATTTATAAATACCCTAATAAATAGAAATATTGTTTGTGGAATAGCTAGTGAAGAAGATGAAAATTTTATATCCGTAAATAGTATTGATAAAAAGAATCAAAATAAATATGTTGTACTTATTGATCCTTTAGATGGCTCATCAAATATTGATGTAAATGTATCTGTTGGTACAATATTTTCAGTATATAGAAGAACAAGTGAAATTGGGTCGAGTGTCTCATTAGATGATTTTTTACAAAAAGGAAGAAATCAGGTAGCTGCTGGTTATATTATATATGGAACATCAACTATGCTTGTTTATACAACTGGAGATGGGGTAAATGGATTTACATTAAATCCAGCAATAGGATCATTTTATCTTTCACATTCTAATATAAAATTTCCAAAGGAAGGTAGAATATATTCAATCAATGAAGGTAATTATTTGCAATTTCCTGATTATGTAAAAAAATATTTAAAATTTTGTCAGATGGAGGAACAGGATAGACCATATACTTCGAGATATATTGGCTCACTTGTTTCCGATTTTCATAGGAATTTAATTAAAGGAGGTATTTTTTTATATCCAAATACATCAAAAAACCCAAATGGAAAGTTAAGATTACTATATGAATGCAATCCTATTTCATTTATATGTGAACAGGCTGGAGGTATTGCCATTGATGGTAAAAATAATATACTAGATCTTCAACCAACTAGTTTACATCAGAGATCACCCTTTTATTGCGGAAGCTCAAAGATGATTAAACAGCTCAAAACTTTTTGTTAAAAGCACAAATAATATATTATAATAAATTTTACTTATATATATTTGCTGAAATTTTTTAATTGATAAATAATCCTATCACGAAAAATTTTTTTCAGTCTTTGCCAGTGCAAAAACTAGGGAATTCTATTGCCCAAAATAAAAGGAAACTATCAATTAAAGGTGCTGCAGGATCTTCATTAGCATTTATCATTTATTCACTTTTTAAAAATTTAAACAGATCAATTTTTATAAGTCTTTCTAGTAAAGAGGAGGCTATGTACTTTTTCAATGATCTTGAAATAATTGATAATAATTTACATATTCTATTTTTCCCTAAAGTGGAAAAATTGCCTTATAGTGGTGAGATAAGCAGTTATAATTTACTACAACGAACAGATGTTTTAAATAATTTATATGCTAATAGTTCTGAAAAATATATAATTGTTACATATGATAATTCAATATCAGAAAAAATATTAATAGCTAATGAACTGAACGAGCACAATATTAGTATAAAATTAAATCAGCAAATTTCAATTGATAAGATAAATGAGAAGTTATTTGAATTAGAATTTAATCGCGAAGATTTTGTTTCTCAGCCTGGAGAATTTTCTGTAAGAGGAGGTATAATTGATGTATTTTCTTTTTCTAATGATATGCCATATAGAATGGAGTTCTTTGGAGATGAAATAACTAGAATTAGAACATTTGACGTTGAATCTCAGCTATCTGAAAATACATATTCAGATATTAAAATTACTTCTAATATCAATTCGAATAATAGAAAAGGAAAAAGGGAAAATATATTTAATGTTATAGATAAGGATACAATAATATTTACTAGAAATTTAAACTTATTGTTATCTAATATTAATTCTGATTTTGAATTATCTACTAAATATTTTAATAAGAATAGGGACTTAGAGGATATTTTATTTCCTGAAGAATTATACTGTAATAAGGATGAAATTCTGATTTCAATTAACAGATTTAATTTAGTTCAATTTGATATAAATGAAAATAAATCGTCTAATCAGATTGAATTTAATTTTATACCTCAACCATCATTTAATAAAAGTTTTAATTTACTAATTGATAATCTTAATAATAATCATAATAATGGGTATAAAAACTTAATATGCTGCACGAACAAACAACAACAATTAAGATTAAACCAAATTTTTAGTGACATAGATGTCAAAGTAAATTACTCTACTTTAATTATGCCTATTTCATCAGGATTTATTGATAACGATAACAAAATTGCTTGTTATACTGATCATCAAATTTTTGAGAGATATCACAAGTTTAAATTTAAAAAGAGATATCATAATAATAGAGCAATTAATTTAAGGCAAATAAATAGACTAAATAAAGGCGATTATGTAACTCATATTGATCATGGAATAGGCATTTTTGGAGGATTACAAAAAATTGATGTTGATGGAAAAATACAGGAGGCAATTAAGTTAATATATGGAGAAAGAGATATTTTGTATTTGAGTATACATTCACTTTATAAAATATCAAAATATAATGGAAAGGAAGGTAAAGCTCCAAGAATATATAAACTAGGAAGTAAAGCCTGGGAATTATTAAAACAAAAAACTAAATCAAGAGTTAAACAAATAGCATATGATTTAATTAAATTATATGCTAAAAGAAAAGAAAAAAAAGGGTTTAAATATTCTAAAGACACTTATCTGCAAACGGAATTAGAAGCTTCTTTCATTTATGAAGACACACAGGATCAGATAAAAGTTACTAATGAAATTAAGTCTGATATGGAGAGTGACCAACCTATGGATAGACTTGTTTGTGGGGATGTAGGTTTTGGGAAAACGGAAGTAGCAATAAGGGCAGCTTTTAAAGCTGTAGATAACAACAAGCAAGTAGTAGTTTTAGTTCCTACTACAATATTGGCATTTCAACATTATAAGACATTTACTTCAAGGCTAAAAGAATTTCCAATATCTATAGACTATTTAAATAGATTTAGATCTTCAAAAGAAAAAAATAGTATTACATCTGACTTAATTGCTGGTAAAATTGATATAATTATTGGGACTCATCAAATAATAAATGAAAAAATAAAATTCAATGATTTAGGTCTATTAATTATAGATGAAGAACAAAAATTTGGAGTTGGGGTTAAAGAAAAACTAAAAACTTTAAAAGAAAATATAGATGTATTAACGCTATCTGCCACTCCTATTCCAAGAACTTTACAATTTAGCCTTATGGCTGCTAGAGATCTATCAATAATTAGTACTCCTCCACCCAATAGATATCCAATAGATACTCAAGTAATTAGATTTGATAATAAAATTATATTTGATGCAATAAATTATGAAATTATTAGAGGAGGTCAAGTATTCTTCGTAAACAATAAAATTAGTAATATCAATGAAATTGCTGATTTGCTTAAAAGTTTAGTTCCAAATGCTAAAATTCAGGTTGCTCATGGACAACTAAAAGGAAAAAAATTAGAAGAATTGATGATTAACTTTATAAATGGAAATTTCGATGTATTAGTAAGCACTACAATTATAGAGAGTGGTTTAGATGTGCCAAATGCAAATACAATTTTTATTAATAATGCTAATCATTTTGGTTTAAGTGATTTACATCAAATGAGAGGTAGGGTAGGACGCAGTAATAAAAAGGCATTTTGTTATTTAATTACCCCAGAACATTCAAAAATGACAATTGAAGCAAGGAAAAGGATAACAGCATTAGAATATTATTCTGAACTTGGAAGTGGGTTTAATATTGCTATGAAAGATTTAGAGATAAGAGGAGCTGGCGATTTACTTGGAGGAGAGCAATCAGGATTTATTAATGAGATGGGTTTTGAGACTTATAATAAAATATTAGATGAAGCAATTGAGGAATTAAAAAACAATGAGTTAAAAGATTTAAAAATTAATAATGAAAAGATCTTTAACAGACAAGTTAATTTTGATACAGATTTTGAATTACTTTTTCCAGATGATTACATTAATTCTAATTCTGAAAGATTAAAGCTTTATTCTCAATTAAATAAAATAAATTCAAATGATGAATTAGATGTTTTTAAGTCTAATCTAATTGATAGATTTGGGGAATTTCCTATTCAAGTAATTGATTTATTAAAAAGTATTGAATTAAAATGGTTGGGTATTAAATTGGGATTTGATAAGATCATACTAAAAAATAATGTCCTAATATGTCACTATTTTGAAAATGATAAAAATCATAATTTCAATAAGATAATAAACTACATAAATTTAAATCCAGATTTTTCAACTATTTCTGAAAAACGCACTTCAGAAGGGGAGAGAATGATAATTAAATTTTTTAAAATGCACTCAATAGATTCTGCTTATAGTCTGTTAGAAGAAATTATAAAAAATTAATTGAAGATTTTGAACTATTAATGTCCATTGTAATATCTCTTCCAAGAATTATTGGCATATTTATTTTTTCATGCCCTGCAGGAAAATCAAATAATACTGGAAAATCAAATTCCTTTACCGCATCTAAAATAATTTCTTTCAAACTCTTTCCAAATGGTGTTGTATTTTTTCTAAGATCAGTAAAATCTCCAACTATTAATCCTTTACAATTATCAAAATACCCTGCTCTTCTTAAGGATACCAGCATTCTGTCTATGTGATAATGATATTCGCCTAAATCTTCTATAAATAAGATTTTGTTATCAGTATTTATGGATGATTTTGAGCCAATCAGACAGTGGAGTAATGTTAAATTACCACCCACAATTTGACCAGAAGTTTTTCCTAACTTATTTTCTTTTACATTGTCAAAATTATATGATAATTTTTTACCAAATAGAACATCTTTTAGTGCTGATATTGATTGATCATTAAAAATATCTTTTTCTTCTAAGCTTTTACACATTATACTGTGAATTGATTCACTCCCAAGAATATTTAGATCATTATGTATTGCGGTTATATCTGAATAACCTATTATCCATTTAGGGTTATTTATATATTCTGAATAATCAAGATTATCTATAATTCTCATAGCCCCATATCCTCCTCTAGCACACCATATTGCACTAATTGACTTATCATCTAATGCCTTTTGAAAGTCATTAGTTCTTTCTTGATCTGTTCCAGAAAAGTGCCCATAATTATTAAAAACATTATCACCAATAATTACATTTAACTCCCAACTTTCTAAAAGTTTTTTTGCATTTTCAATATAAGTTTGGTGATTATTAAGAATTCCAGATGGAGCAACTATTGCAATGGTATCACCAGGCTTTAGATATTCAGGTCTTATCATTTTTTTATCTGTTTCTTGGATATTATTCCCAAAATTTTTATTTACAGTGATTGTTGTTATTAGAATTATTAAACATAGGTGTAATAACTTGTTCAAATTCATAATTTTAATTTTTAATAAATATAAAAGAACTTATAAAATTACCCTTCTTATTAAACTACAAAATGTTTACTTTTACTAATATAATCAATAAATATTGAAGAAAACTTATACAATAACTGCAGCACTTCCTTATACTAATGGGCCTATTCATATTGGACATTTGGCAGGTGTATATATACCAGCTGATATCTTTTCAAGATTTATGAAGTTGGTTGGACATGATGTCTTATTTATATGCGGAAGTGATGAGCATGGAGTACCAATTACTATAAAAGCTAAACAGGAAGGTGTAAGCCCAAAAGAAATAGTAGATAGATATCATATTAATATCAAAAAATCATTTGAAGATTTTGGAATTTCTTTTGATAATTATTCTAGAACATCTGCTAAAGTTCATCATAAAACTGCTTCAGATTTTTTTATAAATCTTCATAATAACAATTTCTTTAAGGAAATATCTAGTGAACAATTTTTTGATGAAGATGCAAAACAATTTTTACCCGACAGATTTGTAGTAGGCACATGTCCTAAATGTGATCACGACAAATCATATGGTGATCAGTGTGAAAAGTGTGGGACAAGTCATAATGCTATTGATCTTATTGATCCAAAATCATCTATTACGGGAAACACACCTTCTTTAAAAGAAACTAAGCATTGGTATCTAAAATTAGATGAATTTCAATCATTTTTAGAGGATTGGATTTTAATAAAAAATAAATCAGATTGGAAGCTTAATGTATATGGGCAATGTAAATCATGGTTAGATGATGGTTTAAAACCAAGAGCTGTTACAAGAGATTTAGATTGGGGTGTATCTGTTCCTATAAAAGGAGCCGAAGGAAAAGTTTTATATGTTTGGTTTGACGCACCTATCGGATATATTTCATCAACGAAAGAGTGGGCAGAAGCTAATAATAATGATTGGGAAAAGTATTGGAAGAATCCTGAAACAGAATTAATTCATTTTATTGGAAAAGACAATATTGTATTTCATTGCATTATTTTTCCAGCAATGCTTAAGGCACATGGTGATTATATTTTGCCAAAAAATGTACCAGCTAACGAATTCTTAAATTTAGAGGGAGCAAAAATATCCACATCTAATAATTGGGCAGTATGGTTGCCTGATTATTTAAGTGAATTCCCTAATAAGCAAGATGCTCTAAGATATGTGCTAACTGTAAATGCACCTGAAAATAAGGATAATGATTTTACTTGGAGAGATTTTCAATCAAGAAATAATAATGAGCTTGTAGCAATCTATGGAAATTTCGTTAATAGAGTAGTAGTTTTAACAAACAAATATTATGATGGAATTATTCCTGCTACAGTAGAAATTGATGATCAAGCAAAAGAAGTTTTAAATAAAATAGATCAACAAATAAAATTAATTTACAAACTTATAGAGAAATTTAAGTTTAGAGAATCTTGTAATGAATACATAAATATTGCACGTTATGGCAACAAATATTTAACGGATCAAGAGCCATGGAAAATAATTAAAAATGATCCAGAAAAAGTCAAAAATATAATGTTTGTTGCACTTCATATTTGTTCTGTTTTATCAGTTATTGGTGAACCTTTCTTACCATTCGCATCAAAAAAATTAAAAGAAATACTTAATTATAGTAGCCATAATACTACATGGGATTGGGATAGTCTTTATTCTGGAAAAAAATTAATTACTTCTGGAGTTAAAATAAATAAATCTGAATTACTCTTTGAAAAAATAGAAGATTCTGAAATCGAATATCAATTAGAAAAGCTGAATAATTCAAAATCAGCATAATAAATACCAGATTAATATTTTTAACTATAAGCTATGGAGATAAATTCAGCGACACATGCTGGCTTTTCTTGATCTTTTAATTCAAATATGATATTTAGTTTATATTTAATTCCTCTTTCTATTTCTTCATATGAAATAACAGAAATTCTTGCTCTTATTAAGGAATTAACTTTAGTTGCATTCATAAATCTAACCTTATCACATCCATAATTAACAGCCATACTTAGCTTTTTAAATTTCAGTATTTCATAACAAAACTTTGGAGCAAGGGATAATACAAAAAAACCATGAGCTACTGTTGTTTTATAAGGTGAATATTTTTCACATAATTCAGGATTAATATGTATCCACTGATTATCATCAGTAATATTGCCAAAAGAATTTATTTGTTCTTGTGTAATTTTAGTCCATTCTGAAAGACCAACTTCTTTGTTGACATATTTTTG
>JAZABS010000084.1:0-26775 GCA_036136835.1 Bacteroidota bacterium | reverse complement strand
TATTAATTTTCAAGTACTTTTCTGATATAAAATTTAAAAGAAAACATTTGAGTTATTGAAAATCAAATGTATATTTGCTGACGCAATAAATGGTCTGGTAGTTCAGCTGGTTAGAATACATGCCTGTCACGCATGGGGTCGCGGGTTCGAGTCCCGTCCAGACCGCAAGGGAGACCTCACTAATGTGAGGTTTTTTATTTTAAAAATAAATGGAAAAAGTATTTGTTAGTGGAGGATCGGGATATATTGCTTTGCATTGTATTAAGCAACTGCTAGAGCAGGGCTATTTAGTAAAAACTTCTTTAAGATCATTAAGTAAGTCAGAGAATCTTCTGAAGAGTCTTTCAAAACATGTTAATTGTGATGGAAAAATAGAATTTTGTAAACTAAATCTTTTAGAAGATGAAGGTTGGGATGAATCTATAAAAGGATGTGATTATGTTTTACATGTTGCCTCTCCTGTGATTTTAGGAAGGGTAAGTGTAGATGAATTGGTTAAACCTGCACTTGGTGGTCTGCAAAGATGTTTAAAGGCAGCAGTAAAAAACAAAGTAAAAAGATTTGTTATGACATCATCTTTTGCAGCAATTTATGGCAATGAAAAAACTGAATATACTGATAATGATTGGACTGATTTATCTAGAGAAAACTTATTTCCATATGAGATTAGTAAAACAAAAGCAGAATTATTCCTTTGGGAATATATTGAAAGTTTAGACAAGAAAGATAGAATTGAAGTTTGTGCAATAAATCCAGTATTGGTTGTTGGACCATCATTATCTGATTCTATTAGCATATCTAATAAAGTAACTTTAAAGAAAATGCTTAATGGCTCCATTCCATTTACCCCTAAATTAAGTGTAAGTGTAGTTGACGTTGAGGATGTTGCATGGGCACATGTAAAAGCAATGAAAGAAGAAAATGCTGCTGGAAAACGTTTCTTGCTATCTGAAAAAACAATGTGGCTCTCTGATATATCTAATATTTTATATGAAAATGGGTTTAAAAAAGTGCCAAGATATGATGCGCCAAATTGGCTATTAAAGTTTTTATCAATTTTTATAAGTTCACTGAGATTAACCCTGGGGAGATTGGGGGAAAAGGAAATTCTCCACACAAATAATGCTAAAAATATATTAAAGTGGCACCCAAATACTGTAGATAGGGCAATTATAGAATCAGCTAAGCAATTACATGATCAAAACTCTATTACAAAATAAATTATTATATTTGCATCGTGTTGATGACTTATATTTAATATAAGTTTTCTTAAAACCAATGAAGAGCTTTCCAGATGGAGAGCTTTTTTATTTTATATTTATTCTTAACAATTTTATTCATATATTTATGAAATGAAATTTACTATGCATGCATAGTAAATTTTCTTTATGAAATAAACTAATATTAAAATATATGAAAAAGTTAATTTTTACTTTACTGTTTTCACTTTTTGCAATGGTATTTAATATATATGCTCAAAGTATTTCAGGTTCTATTACTGATTCAGAAGATGGATTGCCTTTAGCAGGAGTTAACATTATCGTTCAAGGTGAAAATCGAGGTACTGTTTCTGATTTTGATGGAAATTTTACAATTACAAACTTTGAATCTGGTTCAACATTGGTTTTTAGCTATGTTGGCTATAAGACTTTGAATCTTAAAATTTCATCATCTGATTTAATTTCAGATAGTATTTCAGTTTCTATGGATAAGGACTTAAGTGAACTAGATGAAGTGGTGGTTATTGGATATGGAACACAGAAATTAAGTGATATTTCTGGTGCAGTATCTACAATAAGTGGTGGAGCAATTGAAACCTCATCTCCTGTAAGGGTTGAGGATGCTTTACAAGGACAAGCTTCAGGAATAAATATTATTTCTAGTGGCTCACCGGGTTCTAAGCCAACTGTATTAATTAGAGGTATTACTTCTTATGCTGGGAATGATCCATTAGTTATTATTGATGGAGTTTCTGCAGTAATAGATGATTTAAATGCTCTAAATCCAAATGATATTAGTTCGGTAAATATCTTAAAAGATGCAGCTTTAGCTTCAATTTATGGAGTAAAAGGAGGTAGTGGAGTAATAGTAATCACTACAAAATCTGGTAAAAAAAATACTAAGACATCCTTTTCATTTAACACATCAATAGGTACTCAACAGGTTGTTAAAACAATAGATGTTCTGAATGCTACAGAATATGCAGCTATTTTAAATGAAGCAAGTGTAGCAGGAGGAGAAGGAATAATTTTTTCTGATATATCTTCATTAGGTATAGGTACAGATTGGCAAAATCAAGTACTTGTCGATGCACCAATTGTAAATCATTCAATAAGTGCATCAGGTGGAAGTGAAAATACTTCGTATTATGTTTCTGCTGCATATTTAGGTCAAGATGGAGTAGTAGGTGGAGGTCACCACTCTTTTTTCAATAGAACAAATTTTACAACAAATTTAGATACTGATCTAAATGATAAAACTAGATTATTAGTTAATACAAATTATACAAATATTAAGGCTGAATACCTTCCTGAAAATGGTATTAATAGTGTTCTTTCAAATTCATTGAATTTTGACCCTATGGTTTCTCCTTTTGATCAAAATGGGAGTTATGGAATAAGTGAGACAAT
The DNA here is from genome assembly GCA_036136835.1 of Bacteroidota bacterium. Lineage (GTDB taxonomy): Bacteria > Bacteroidota > Bacteroidia > Flavobacteriales > Flavobacteriaceae. Next base: position 24,145 of record JAZABS010000084.1, on the reverse strand, counting down.
CACGCAGGAAATTATTAACCCACTTGCTCAAATTGCAAACACTTATAATGAAAATAACACGAATAAATTGACTGGTAAAATTGAGTTGCAATATGAATTGATGAGTGATTTAACTATAACATCAAGATTGGGATATACCTATGTAGATATATATAGTAAAAATTTTAATCCTTTTGTTTATTATGGCGCAGGACATAATGCTACTAATGCAAATGAGGATTTGACACCTATTGTTACAATTGATGGGGAAGGTAATGTTACTTCAACTCATAATAGAGTTTCAGAATCACATACGAATTTCTTTAATTATACGTATGAGCTTTATGCAAATTATGACTTTAGTATTAATGAAGATCACAATTTTCAAACTGTTTTAGGATTTTCTATAGGAGAAAGCACGGGTGATAATATTACTGCATATAATGAGGATATTCCTTTTAATTCATGGTCATATGCTGATGTTAGTTCTGCAACCGGAAATGCACAACAGCAAACTTCTGGATCATGGCAGTATGTTAATAGAAATCTTTCTTATTTTGGAAGAATATTATATGATTTTAATGAAAAATATTATGCCTCTTTTACCGGAAGAGTAGATGGATCAACTTCTTTTGGAAGCAACAATAAATTTGGTTTTTTCCCGTCAGCATCTTTTGGATGGGTAGTATCTAAAGAAGATTTTTTTGATTCAGTTCCTTTAGATTATTTGAAATTAAGAGCAAGTTACGGTTCATTAGGAAATGACAATATTAATCCTCAATTTTCTTTAATTTCTACTTTTCCTAGCTACACCTTTGATGGTACAATCATAAATGGATCAGCATTAGGATCAATTCCAAATGATGATGTTTCATGGGAAAATCAAGTTCAAGTGAATCTTGGATTAGATACTAGAATGTTAAATAATAAATTAGGTATATCATTAGATTATTTTAGAAAAACTGTTGACGATTTATTATTTAGCCCTAACTTATCATTGTACCTAGGAACACCTTATTATCCTACGACTAATATTGGAAAGACTGAGAGCTCAGGTATTGATGCGTCAATATCTCTTAACACAGCTATTGGAGGTTTATCTATTTCATCTAATCTTAATTTTACAACTTCTGAAAATAAGGTTTTAGAAATAAATAATGGTGATAAATATATATGGGGAGCAGGTTATGGAATACCATATACTAGCATTGTTAGATTTGAGGAAGGTTTTACACCTGGATATTTTTATGGCTATGCAACAAATGGAATTTTTCAATCTCAAGATGAAATAAATAGTCATGCAACTCAAAGTGGAGCTGCACCTGGTGATATAAGATTTGTAGATGTAAATGGTGATGGCATAATTAATGATGAAGATAGAACAAAAATTGGTGATCCTTTTCCTGATTTTACAGTTGGATGGAATCTTAATCTTGCTATGTCATCTTTTGATTTAAGTGTATTTACATATGCATCTGTCGGTAATGATATCTATAGAGCATATGAAAGAAACTTGAATTACACTAATAGATTTGCTTCAACTCTAGATAGATGGACAGGACCAGGAACTAGTTTTGAAGAGCCTAGAGTTACATTTGTTGATTCAAATAATAATAGAAGAGCATCGGACAGATATATCGAAGATGGAAGTTATTTAAGAATTAAAAATATTCAACTGGGGTATAGTTTTCCAGAATCTATTAATGAAACAATAGGTTCTGAGGATATTAGAGCATATTTTCAAGTTAAAAATGCTTTAACGTTAACAAATTATTCTGGATATGATCCTGAAATCTCAACTGGAGGGGTTTTGGATACTGGAATTGATAGAGGAACATATCCTCAACCAAGAATATGGTCTTTAGGATTAAATATTAAATTTTAAAATATTACAATATGAAAAGTTTAAATAAAATATTATTAATATATATCACATTATTTGCTTTTACTTGTGCAGATCATGTTGATTACGAAGCAATTGAAAATTATCAAATTACTGCTGATGTATATTTTCAAAGTGAAAGTGATTATCAAGCAGCATTAATTGGAACTTATGACCCATTACAATGGCTTTATTTAAATGTTTTGATTGGTGATATTGCTTCAGATAATTCACTATGTGGAGGTGAAAGTGCTACTGATGTAATTGGATTACAACAAATAGATGATTACACGCACTATCCAGCAAATGACAATCTAAAAAGTATATGGCAGTGGCTTTATGAGGGTGTTAATAGGGCAAATTATATGCATGAAAATAAAGATCTAATTGAATTTGGGAATAAGGATGCATTATATGCAGAAGTATATTTTCTTAGAGCATATTATTATTTTCAGCTAGTTAAATTCTTTGGTGATGTTCCATTATTTACTGAAAGAAGATTAAGTGCTGGAGATTCTGGAACGCTAATAAGAGCACCAAAAGAAGAGGTATATGCTCAGATTGAAATTGATTTACAAAATGCTATAGATAACCTGCCAACATCACAATCACAAGTTGGAAGAGTAAATATATATACTGCTTATTCATTACTTGGCAAGGTCCTATTATATCAAGATAAATTTAGTGAGGCTGCTGCAGCTTTTGATAATGTTATAGAAAACTATTCTTTGGTTTCAGATTATGGAAGTCAATTCCTAAGATTAGGTGAAAATGGCCCTGAATCAATTTTCGAAATCCAGTATACAAATACATCAAATTGGTGGGATTGGGGATGTCCACAATGTAGTGAAGGAAACTTTGGAATTATTCATACTGGACCTAGAGGATGGAGTGGACCTATTTATGCTCAAGGCTGGAGTTTTAATGTTCCAACTGAAGAATTTTACAACTCATTCGACAGCAATGACATTAGAAGAGATGCAACTGTTCTAGATATTGAAGCATTTGCTGCTGCTACAGGAGCATCTTATACTGAAGGTTATGAACACACGGGATATTACAATAATAAGTATATTCCAAGAGCTGGTGAATCTGGAGCGCAAACTGAATTAAATTATCTAACAAATTATAGGGCAATTAGATATGCAGACGTTCTTTTGATGGCTGCAGAAGCATATAATAGAGGAGGGATTAATGATGAGTTAGCCAGAGAATTTTTAAACGAGGTAAGAATGAGAGCTTTTGAAGAGGAGGAAGAATATTTAATAGAAGGATTGACTGGAGCTGCATTAACAGAGGCAATATGGGAAGAAAGAAAATTTGAGTTATCTATGGAAGGACACAGATTTTTTGATCTAGTTAGAACGGGTCAAGCAGCTACTAAGATTACAGGTTTTGTGGAAGGTAAACATGAAGTATTTCCAATACCCCAACAAGAAATAGATATTTCTGGATTAACTCAAAACCCTGGATATTAATTATAAAAAATTAAATTATGAATAAAATAAAATATTTATTAGTAGTCTTTTCAATTTTAATTTTTTCTTGTGAAAGTGAGGATTATGAATTAGGAGATATTATTGCCCCAACTAATCTAGTTATTACTGCAGATATTATTGGCGCAGATTCAGAAAATCCATATGGTGATGGAAGTGGTCAGGTTAATTTTACTGCTACTGCCGATGGAGGAATAACTTATCATTTTATTGTAAATGGAAGTGAATACTTAAGACCAAGCGGACAATTTGAAATGTATTTTTCAAGTATTGGATTAAATACATATAATTTAGAAGTTAACGCGTATGGCCCTGGTGGATCTATGACAAGTGGATCTATTTCTGTTGAAGTCTTGGTAACATTTGAACCTCCACCAGAATTAGTTGCCGCTCTAACTACAGGATCCTGGAGAGTACAGGCTGAGGAGTCAGGATATCTAGGGGTTGGTCCTCTTGATTCTGACACAGATAATTGGTACTCAGCTCCTCCCTATACTCATTCTGCAACTGCCATGTTTGATGATAGATATATATTTTCTCCTATAAATTCCATTACTGGAACTGGGGATTTTAGCGTGCAAGCATTTGGTGGAATATTTGGAAAGGCACCCCCTCTTTCGGCAGATTTTACCGGAGATCAGGGATTAACTCCAAATGCATATGATGAATTTGAGTACTATCCAGTTGACGATTATACTGCCAGTTGGTATATATCAGCTCCTGGAGATGTATTACATATAAATTTTACAGGCAACGGCTTTTTAGGTTTTTATGTAGGTGGTGGATTAAGTTATGAGATCCTTAGCTGGGATTCTACTAGTATTCATGCTAGGACAGTTGGTTATGACAACCTTAGATGGTATATTAAAATTACTAATGACCTATAAATTTATATATTTGTGCTTCATTTGATATTATGGTAAATATTTTAAAATATATATTTCTGTCATTTCTCTTTATTTCATGCTCTTCAAAAGAGGATCCTACAGATATACCACCAATAAATAATATATATCCTTCTAATTTAACTCTTAGTATTACTATTGTTGGAAGTGATTCTGACAATCCAAATGGAGACGGAAGTGGAATGATACAATGTATGGCATCGGCAGATGAAGCTATTAGTTATGGTTTTAGATTTGGTACTGGAGTTGAATTAGAGAGTATTTCTGGCAATTATGATTATACTTTTACTAATCCAGGTGTTAATTCTTATACAATATCTGTTTATGCTTATTCTTCAACAGGAGATTCTGTAAATATAAGTGAAACAATTACAGTCTATGTAGAGGAGCCAGATCCAGTAGCTACGTGGTCTGAAGAGTTTAATATAGATGGCTCGCCAAGTAGCGATACTTGGGTTTTTGAAATTGGAACTGGTTGTCCAGATCTTTGTGGATGGGGTAATGGTGAATCTCAATATTATACTGATAGAATGGAAAATGTTAAAGTTGAAGATGGTGTATTGAAAATAACCGCTAAAACTGAATCATATAATGGAAGTAATTATACATCAGCTAGGATTATTTCTAGGGATAAGTATGAGTTTCAATATGGGCGTGTAGATATTAGAGCAAAATTACCTACTGGCTCTGGAACTTGGCCAGCATTGTGGTTGCTAGGCGCAAATCAACAAAGTGTTGGTTGGCCAGCATGTGGTGAGATAGATATAATGGAACACTGGGGTCATAATCCTACAATAATTTCAGCAGCAATTCATACCTCTGAAAGTTTTGGGGATACTCAGAATCATGGTCAAACAACAGTTACTGATTATTCAACTCAATTTCATATATATTCAATAAATTGGACTGCTGAGAAAATAGAATTTTTAGTTGATGATAACATATATTACACTTATAACCCCTCTCCAAAAACAGATGCAAATTGGCCTTTTGATGCACCAGCATTTTTTATTTTAAATATTGCTATGGGTGGTCATTGGTTTGATATCGATCCTAATTTTGAACAATCAACGATGGAGGTTGATTATATTAGAGTTTATCAATAAAACTTAATATTATTATAGAATTATGAGAAAAATACTTTTTTTATTAATCTCTTTTTCTTTTATTTTTTCTTGTGTAGATAAATCAGAAAAGGAAATTTTTATAGATGATTTGTTATCTAAGATGACATTAGATGAAAAGATTGGTCAAATGAATCAATATAATGGTTTTTGGGATGCAACAGGGCCTTTACCTGAAGGAGAATGGCAAAAGAATAGGTATAGACACTTAAAAAATGGTCTGGTTGGCTCTATGTTAAATGTAACGGGGGTTGATAAGGTTAGGGCACTTCAAAAAATTGCAGTTGAGGAGACTAGATTAGGTATACCATTAATTTTTGCATTTGATGTCATTCATGGATATCAAACAATCAGCCCTATTCCACTTGCTGAATCTGCAAGTTGGGATTTAGAAGCAATAGAAAAATCAGCAAGGGTAGCTGCAACAGAGGCTTCAGCTGCTGGATTAAATTGGACTTTTGCGCCAATGGTAGATATTTCTAGAGATGCAAGATGGGGTAGAGTTATGGAAGGAGCTGGAGAGGACCCATTTCTTGGGAGTTTAATTGCTAAGGCAAGAATTAAAGGCTTTCAAGGTGATGACCTTTCAGCTGTCAATACAATAGCTGCATGTGCAAAGCATTTTGCTTCTTACGGATTTGCTGAAGCTGGAAGAGATTATAATACAGCCGACACAAATGAATATACTTTATTTAACACAATAATGCCTCCTTTCAAAGCTTCTGTTGATGCAGGGGTAAGCACATTTATGAATTCATTTAATACAGTTGATGAAATACCTGCAACTGGGAGTTCATTTTTGCAAAGAGATATTTTAAAGGGAGAATGGGGTTTTAATGGCTTTGTCGTTTCTGACTGGGGATCAATAGGAGAAATGATACCACATGGATATGCTAAAAATGGTGCTCATGCAGCTGAAATTGCTGCAAATGCGGGATCAGATATGGATATGGAATCAAGTTTATATGTTAATAAATTAAATGAATTAGTAAAAAACGGAAAAGTTGAAATTTCTGTTATTGATGATGCTGTGAAAAGAATTTTAGGAGTTAAATATGATTTAGGTTTGTTTGAAGATCCATATAAATATTGTAATGAAGAAAGAGAAAGAACAGTTGTTGGGTCTAAAGAAAATCAAGATGCTGTATTAGATATTGCAAAAAAATCTATTGTTCTTTTAAAAAATCAAAACCAATTACTTCCTTTAAAAAAGAAAAATCAAACTATAGCTTTAATAGGTCAATTGGCTAATGATAAAAACAGCTCAATTGGAAATTGGAGGGGACGAGGCATTTCTAATTCTGCTGTATCAGTTCTTGAAGGTTTAAATTCTTATAAGGGTAATAAATTAATATATTCTAAAGGGCTTGATGTTTATTATGGTGATACAAATTTCTTCACAAGAGTAGATATAAATTATGATGATAGAAGTGAATTTAATAGAGCAAAATCAGTAGCTAAATCTTCTGATGTAGTTGTAATGGTTTTAGGAGAAGAAGGATATCAAACTGGAGAGGGTAGAAGTAGGACAAATTTACTTTTACCTGGATTGCAACAAGAACTTTTGGAAGAAATTTATAAGGTTAATAAAAATATTGTGCTAGTATTAGTAAATGGAAGACCATTAAATATCAGTTGGGCAGACGAGAATATACCTGCTATTGTTGAAGCTTGGCACCTGGGGAGTCAAGCAGGAAATGCTATTGCTCAAGTTTTATATGGAGATTATAATCCAAGTGGAAAATTAACAATGACATTTCCAAGAAATGTGGGACAAGTGCCAATATATTATAATTATAAAAATACTGGGAGACCTAGTAAATCACAAAAAGCTGTTACAACTTCAGCATATTCTGATGTAGAAAATAGTCCTATTTATCCATTTGGTTATGGTTTGAGTTATACTAGTTTTGTTTATTCAGATTTAACAATTAGCTCAGAAACAATAAATTCAAAAGAAAGTATAATTGCTTCAATTACTTTAACTAATTCTGGAGAATATAAAGGAAAGGAAGTAGTTCAATTATATATTCGTGATCTTTTCGGAAGTTTATCAAGGCCATTAAAAGAGCTTAAAGGATTTGAAATGGTTGAATTAGAACCAGGAGAATCTAAGAAAGTTAGTTTTACAATTGATAATTCTCTTTTAAAGTATTATACCGTCAATAAAAGATGGGAATCTGAACCTGGAGATTTTTATGTTTATATTGGAGGGGATTCTGATGTTGAAATGTTTAAAAAATTTGAATTAATAGATTAAATTTCTATTGTCAAGCTTGTAAACATTAATTAATATATTCCCAAAATTGCATTAAATATATCATAAGATATACAATACAAGTAACAAACTTTATTAAACTAGAGGCTAGAAATCCAATCAATACTCCAATTGATGATTTTATTGATTTTTTTAAATCATTATTAAACAATAACTCACCAATTAAAGCACCAAATAATGGACCTATTAAAATTCCAAAAGGGATTGGACTTACTATCCCAATTATAAGCCCAAGAGATGCACCTAATATACCATATTTAGTAGCTCCAAAATATTTTGATCCATATATTGGAATTAGATTGTCAAGTGCAAAAATAATTATCGCTATAATGAACGTAATAACTAATAATGTTTTATCTATTTCAATTGAAGAAATTAAATTAAGGGTGAATAGTCCAAACCATGAAGTCAAAGGTCCTGGTAAAACAGGCATAAAACTCCCTATAATTCCTAAAATTATTAGTGTTGCAGAAAAAATAATTAGAAAAAGATCCATAAATATAATTCGATAAAATCTGTTAAATTTATTAAATTATTATATATTACTTGTGATGAAATATATTCTTTCTTTATTTATTTTAACTTCTCTGTTTACATGTGATTTCAACATTAATAAAAAAGTTAGTGTAGCTGAAATTTTGGATGAGGAATGGAAAACATTTAACTGGTCAGATGTAGATGAGTATCCTTCATTTATTTCTTGTGATTCATTGTTGGCTATTTCACAAAAAAAAGAATGTTTTATTTCTACACTTAGTAATCAAATTTCTAATGATTTGATGGGTAATTCAGAAATTGTTAATAGAACTATTCAGGATACAGTAATTTTAAATTTTACTATTTCAAAACAGGGTGAAATTATTTTAGAAGAATTAAATATTGATGATAATATTAAAGAATTAAAAAGTATTATAGATATATCATTTCAAAGTAGTATAGAAAAGTTACCAAAGATATTGCCAGCAATTAAAAGAGGTCAGCATGTTAATGTAAACTTTACATTACCGATCTTTGTTTCAACAGAATAAATAATTTCTAAATGTCAAATGAAAAAATAATTTTAGGAATTGATCCAGGAACTACTATAATGGGTTTTGGTTTAATTAAGGTTCATAATAAGAAAATGGAACTTATTCAGATGAATGAATTAAACCTAACTAAATACAAGGACCATTATTTAAAACTTAAATTAGTTTTTGAAAGAACAATTGAATTGATTGACAATTATAATCCTGATGAAATTGCTATTGAAGCTCCTTTTTTTGGTAAGAACGTTCAAAGTATGTTAAAACTTGGAAGAGCTCAAGGAGTAGCAATGATTGCAGGTTTAACAAGAGAAATACCAATTACAGAATATTCACCAAAGAAAATTAAAATGTCAATAACTGGAAATGGAAATGCTAGCAAAGAACAAGTAGCAAAAATGTTGCAAAATTTACTAAATATAAAGGATCTTCCTAAAAATTTAGATGCTACGGATGGATTAGCAGCAGCAGTGTGTCATTTTTATAATGAAGGTAAATCAAATGATGCAAAGAAATATTCAAGTTGGAGTAATTATGTTAGTCAAAATAAAGATAAATTAGTTTAATTATCGCTGGAATATATATCCATATACCATTTTGTAAGCAAGCATGTTATTATTGCAATTTCCATTTTTCTACATCTTTAAATAATAAAGATGTATTTATAAAATCTATTATAAAGGAAATTCAATTAAGAAAAAATGAACTCAAAAAGGAAAAAATTAATACAATTTATTTTGGAGGAGGAACACCTACTCTTTTAGATTATAAAGAAATCAATATAATTCTAGATTCTGTTTATGAAAATTTTAATGTTTTAGATGATTGTGAAATCACTATTGAAGCTAATCCTGATGATATAAATGAATTGATGCTAAAGCATTTATCCAGTAATTTTAATAGAATTAGTATTGGAATTCAATCATTTTTTGATAATAATCTTGAATTAATGAATAGGTCTCATAATTCTAATCAAGCAAAAAGATCAGTTGAATTAGCTAAAAAATATTTTGATAACATTTCAATTGATCTTATATATGGTATTCCAGGACTTACTGATGATGATTGGAAAAAAAATATTGAAATAGCAAAAAAATTTAAACTCCCTCATATTTCTGCCTATGCCCTAACAGTTGAACCACATACTATTTTAAAAAAATTAATTGATAAAGGAAAAATAAATAATGTTAGCGATGAAATATTAAGAGTACAAAATGAAATAATTGTATTAGAATTAGAAAAAGGTAAATATATAAATTATGAGTTGTCTAGCTTTGCATTGGAGAATTACCAATCAAAAAATAATAGCGCATATTGGAAGCGTAAAAAATATATTGGTTTAGGACCATCTGCTCATTCATTTAATGGAAATCAAAGAATATGGAATATTAGCAATAATGTTAAGTATATTAAATCAATAAATAATAATAAGCTTCCTCAAGCTATTGAAAATTTAACTCAAGTTGATATATATAATGAAATTGTAATGACAGGATTGCGAACTATTTGGGGAATTTCTTTAGAATTAATTGAAAAAGATCTTGGAATAGAATTTAAGAACTATTTATTAGAAAAGTCCATAGACAAAATTGATAAGAAATTGATTAAACTTGATAACAACTTTATCAAAATAACTAGGAAGGGAAGATTTCTTGCTGATGGTATAGCATCAGATATGTTTATGGTTAACTAGATTATTTAATTTCTTAAAAAAATCTTATCTTCAGTAAATAAAATTATTCATATGAATTGGGAGGGTGTTATGCCGGCTATTACTACTAAATTTACTAATGATGACAAATTAGATTTAGATTTATTTAATAAAAATATAAATGCTCAATTAGATGCTGGAGTTAGTGCTATTGTTCTTGGAGGTTCTTTGGGTGAAGCAAGTACTTTAACGGCTGATGAAAAAAATATTTTAACAAAAAATACTATTAGTGTTACGGAAGGAAAGATCCCAATAGTTGTAAATATTGCAGAGCAATCAACTAAGGCAGCTATAAAATCAGCTATTTCTGCTGAAGAAAATGGTGCCTCAGGATTAATGGTATTACCCCCTATGCGCTATAAATCTTGTGATCTAGAAACTGTTCAATACTTTAAGGATATAGCAAACAGTACATCTCTACCAATTATGATATATAATAATCCTGTTGATTATAAAATTGAAGTAACTCTTGATATGTTTGATGATCTATTAGAAATAGAAAACATTCAAGCTGTAAAAGAATCTACTAGAGATATAACTAATATAACAAGGATAAAGAATAGATTTGGTGATAGATTAAAAATTATGACAGGTGTAGATACTTTAGCTTTAGAGAGCTTAATTATGGGTGCTGTTGGTTGGATTGCAGGACTTGTATGTGCATTCCCATATGAGACAGTTGCAATTTATAAATTACAAAAAATTGGAAAGATTGAGGAAGCTATTAGTATATATAGATGGTTTATGCCTTTATTAGAATTAGATATTAACTCAAAATTGGTTCAAAATATCAAATTAGCTGAAACATATACTGGTTTAGGATCAGAAAATGTTAGAGCTCCAAGATTGCCTTTGTCAGGTAATGAAAGAGAGTCTGTTATATCTATAATAGAGACAGCTTTAGAATCAAGACCAGATCTATCAAAGTATAACTTTTAAACACTAAAATGCTTACAGGTAAAAATTTTATTGGGAACACATTATCTTCATTCGGCAATGTTACATTTCAAACATTTAACCCAGAATTAAATAAAAAAAATGATCAAATTTTTTATGAAGCTAGTAAAGATGAAATTAATAAAAGTGTTGAACTTGCAAAAAGTGCTTTTAACATTTACAAAAAAACTACTCCAAAGCAAAGATCTAATTTTATAAATTCCATTGCAGATGAAATTTTATTACTTACGGAAGAATTACTCGAAGTTTATTGTAATGAGACTGGATTACCAGCCGGAAGATCAAGAGGTGAATTAAAAAGAACTATTGGTCAATTAAGATCTTTTGCTGACTTAGTTTTAGATGGAAGTTGGGTTGAGGCATCAATCGATACAGCTATACCTGACAGGGAACCCATTCCAAAGCCAGACTTGAGAAAAATGCTGATACCTCTTGGTCCAATTGTTGTTTTTGGAGCAAGTAATTTTCCCTTAGCTTATTCAACCGCTGGAGGGGATACGGCATCAGCTTTAGCTGCAGGTTGCCCTGTAATTGTAAAATCTCATCCAATGCATGCTGGAACGGGAGAAATTGTATCAAGAGCAATAATAAATGCTGTTGAAAAAAATAATATGCCTGATGGTGTTTTTTCTAATTTAAATAGTAAAGATATAAATGTTGGAGTTCAATTGGTCAATCATCCAGATGTTAAAGCTGTAGGTTTTACTGGTAGTTTAAAAGGTGGAAGATCAATATATGATTTGGCATCAAAAAGAGAAATTCCTATACCAGTTTTTGCAGAAATGGGAAGTACAAATCCAATAATAATCTTTCCAGATAAAATTGAAAATGACTATAAGAGTTTAGCATCAAAATTTGCAAAATCAATTACAGTTGGATCTGGACAATTTTGTACAAACCCTGGAATGATAATATCTACTAAAGGTAATGGAATGAATAAATTTATTGAATCTTTATCATCTGAATTAAATGATATTGAGCCTTCATGTATGTTGCATCCAAATATTTTATCTGCTTATAAATCAAATGCTCATCTAGCAACATCTGATCAAGATGTTGCAATATTATTTAATTCGGATGATAGTAGTAAGGAAAACTATCCTAAACATATAATTGCTAGTGTTAGCTCAGATAATTTTATTAAAAACAGAAAATTACATCACGAAATTTTTGGACCCTTTTCTTTAATTATACAGTGTGAAGATCTTGATGATTTAAGAGATGTCGTTGGGTCTATTCAAGGTCAGCTAACAGGAACCATTATTGGTGAAAAAGATGAAATTCAAGACAACCAGGATATTATAGATTTACTTGGTTCTAGAGTTGGAAGAATAATTTTTGATGGAGTCCCTACTGGCGTAGAAGTGTGTTCTTCAATGCTTCATGGCGGACCATATCCAGCTACAACTGATAGTAGATATACTGCTGTTGGAGTTCACTCCATAAAAAGGTGGGTAAGGCCTTTTAGCTTTCAAGATTTTCCAGATGAGGCACTTCCAGATGAACTAAAAAACAATAATCCTTTAAATATAAAACGCAATATAAATGGAGTTGTGAGTAGGACATGAAATTGTCGTTTTGAAAAATAAAATTTAATATGAATTTCTTTAGAATTGTTACAATAATTTTTATTCTATTAACTATACAATCTTGCGATAAATATAGGAGTAGCAAAAATTCAAATAGTTTGAATACAATAATTGATGCTTATCAAAATCATAGAGGTTATGATTCAAAAAAATACCCATTAGGATTAGTTACAAAAGAATACTATAAAAAGGAAGCAGATTTTGCTAACGATCTTCTAGCTAATTTATCCCTAATTGATACAACCTTTTTAGAGGAAAATGATAAAATATCATTTAAATTGTTAAGCTTTAAACTTCAAGATATTGTTGATTATTATAATTATGAAAGATATTTAAATCCTTTATTGTCTGATGCTGGTTTTCACAGTAGTTTTGGTTACATGGTTAAGCCTCTTTATAATTATAAACAAGTAAAAAATTATATTAAAAAATTAAATGCTATTCCAGATTATGTAGATCAGCATTTTGTTAATCTTAGAGATGGATTAACAAAAGGAGTTTCACAGCCTTTAATTATATTCAAAGGATATGAATCAACATATAATGATCACATTACTAATAGTTATAAAGAAAATTATTTTTATAGCCCATTTATGAATTTGCCGGATGATTTATCAGAGAATCAAATTGATTCAATCTTATATGAAGGTCAAAAAGCAATTGAAGAATCAGTTATACCAGAATTTAAAAGAATCAAAGAATTTTTTGAAGAAGAGTATTTCCCTAATACTAGAACTACAATAGGAGTTTCTAATATTCCAAATGGACTAGATTATTACCAAAATAGAATTAATTATTATACAACTAGTACCAGCTATAATGCTGATATTATTCATAAAATTGGTTTAGATGAGGTTAGTAGAATAAGAAAAGAAATGGAAAAAATTATTTCTAATTTGAAATTTAAAGGCAGTTTTGATGATTTCTTTGATTTTTTGAGAACTGATGAAAGATTTTATGCAAAAACTCCAAGGGAACTTTTAATGTTTGCAAGAGATATTTCTAAAAGAATAGATGCCAAACTTCCAAAATTTTTCAAAACTCTACCAAGAAAACCATATGGAGTTGCACCAGTTCCTGATGCAATAGCTCCAAAATATACTGGGGGAAGATATGTTGGTACATCTAAAAATAGTACTGAGCCAGGGTATTATTGGGTTAATACATATGATCTTAAAAGCAGAACTTTATATACTATTCCTGCATTAACTGCACATGAAGGTGTTCCTGGACATCATTTACAGGGTTCTTTAAATAATGAATTAGGGGATAGTATTCCAAGGTTTAGAAGAAATCTATATTTATCTGCATATGGAGAAGGTTGGGGATTATATAGTGAGTTTTTGGCAGATGATATGGGGATTTATACAAACGAGTATGAACAATTTGGAAAATTAACATATGAAATGTGGAGAGCTTGTCGGCTTGTTGTAGATACTGGAATACATGCAATGGGTTGGACTAGGGAAAAAGCTGTAGAATATATGTCAAAAAATACTGCATTATCACTTCATGAGATAAATACTGAAGTCGATAGATATATTTCATGGCCTGGTCAAGCATTGTCATACAAAATTGGAGAAATTAAAATACGTGAATTAAGAAAAAAAGCTAAACAAGTTCTTGGAAATAAATTTGACATAAGAGATTTCCATGAAGTTATTTTATCCCAAGGAACGGTTACTTTGTCCATTATGGAGGAAAGGATTAACAATTATATAAATACAACTAGGGATGAACAGGACTAGTTTTAGTTGTATTGACGGCCATACTTGTGGGAATCCTGTTAGATTAGTTATTGATGGAGCACCAGATTTAGAAGGAAAGGACATGAGTGAAAAAAGACAGTTCTTTATAAATAATTTTGATTGGATTAGAAAGGGATTAATGTTTGAACCAAGAGGTCATGATATGATGAGTGGAGCTATTATTTATCCTCCTCATAATCCTGAAAATGATTGTAGTATTTTATTTATAGAAACTTCAGGATGTTTGCCAATGTGCGGTCATGGAACTATTGGTGCAGTTACAATTGCAATTGAAGAAAATATAGTTAAACCAAAAACAGATGGTTTATTAAAAATTGAAACTCCAGCAGGAGCTATAGAAGTAATTTATTCCAAAAAAAATGATAAAGTGGAATGGGTTGAGCTTACAAATGTTGAAAGTTATTTATGTTCTGAAAATTTATCTATAGTTTCTAGTGATTTGGGAGAAATAAATTTTGATGTTTCATATGGTGGTAATTTTTATGCTATAATTGACTATCAAAATAATTTTTCTGGAATTCAGGATTATTCCGCCAATGATATTATCAAATATTCAAATGAAATTAGGAAAAAAATTAATTTAAAATATAAAAGCAAATTCATTCATCCGATCGATAGTACTATTAGAGATGTTTCTCATATTTTGTGGATAGGTGATAAAATTGATAAAGAATCTAGTTCAAGAAATGCTGTTTTTTATGGAGATAAAGCGATTGATAGATCACCTTGTGGTACGGGTACTTCTGCAAGAATGGCTCAACTATATTTTAAAGGAAATTTAAAACTTAATGAAGAATTTATTCATGAGAGTTATATTGGCTCTAAATTTATTGGCACTATAATAAAGGAATCTAAACTAGGCACATATAGATCCATTACCCCAAAAATTAAAGGCTGGGCAAGAATTCATGGATATAATAAAATTATAATTGATAAGGATGATCCTTATGCCTATGGATTTCAAGTTGTATAGTTATGTCTAAAAATGTTGCTATAATAGGTGGAGGAGTTGTTGGATTATGTTCTGCATATTTTCTTATAAAAGATGGTCATAATGTTACTATTATTGATAAATCAAATTTAAACTCAGGTGCTTCATATATTAATGCTGGATATTTATGTCCAGGACATGTTGTTCCATTGGCAGCACCAGGTACTATAAAACAAGGGATAAAATGGATGTTTAATTCTGCAAGTCCATTATATATTGAGCCTAGAATTGATTTAGACTTTTTTAAATGGATATATGCTTTTAATAAATCTTGTACAAACAAAAATGTAAAAAAATCAATACCTGCAATAATAAACCTTTCAATTTTAAGTCAAGAGTTATTTCAAGAAATTAAATTGAGTAATAATTTTAAATTTCATTATGAAAAGAAAGGGCTTTTAATGTTATGCAAAACTGAGAAATCCATGATTCACGAAGAACATACAGTTAAATTGGCGATAGAAAATGGTCTAGAAGCAAAAATGATTGATCATTCTGATATAAAAAGGTTTGAACCAAATATAGAGATAGATTCAATTGGAGGAGCATATTTTAAATGTGATCAGCATACAAATCCTAGTGAATTTATGTCTGAAATGAAAGAATTTCTATTAACTAAGGGAGTTACAATAATTCAGAATGCTTCAGTGAAAGATTTTAAATTGGAGGGAGATAAAATAATTAATTTATTTATTGAAGATAAGTCAATTAAATTTGATGAATATGTATTTGCTGCAGGGCCGTGGACAAATTATTTATGTAAAAAAATAGGAATTAAATTATTGCTACAAGCTGGCAAGGGATATAGTATGAATATTAAGGATGAAACAAATATATCAATACCTGCTATACTTGTAGAATCAAAATGTGCGGTTACTCCAATGAATGGATTTACTAGATTTTCTGGAACAATGGAAATAGCATCTATTAATAATAATATAAGAGAGAATAGAGTAAATGCAATTGCAGATTCGGTTTCTTCCTATTATCCTAATTTACAAATTAATGAAGAAGTAAGATCTAAAGCTTCTTTTGGATTAAGGTCTATCTCAGCTGATGGTCTCCCATATATTGGTAGATCAAATAAAATAAAGAATATTATTATTGCTACTGGCCATAATATGACAGGATGGAGTATGAGCACTGGTACAGGAAAATTAGTGTCAGATTTAATTTCAGGAAAGAAGACAAGTATAGATGTTTCTGTTTATAATCCCGAAAGAAAATATTAGTCCAAATTACATATTCATTGCATCTTCTTTCAAAACTTTTTTCATAAAGTAAATTAATGTATCCGCATCTTTTTTACTAAATATTAATGGTGGCTTAATTTTAATTACATTTTTATCAACACCATCTGAACTCATTAGAATACCAAATTCTTTCATTCTATTTACTAGATAATTTGCTTTTTTTGGGAATGGAATTAGCTCTTTAGATGTAAGTTCAAATCCTATAAACAGACCTTTGCCTCTTACATTAGATATAATATTAAATTTTTTACTAAGTTTTATTAATTCATATTTAATGTAATCGCCTACGATCTTAGCATTTTTTTGAAGTTTGTTTTTCTCAAGTTCATCTAAAACAGAAATTGCTATAGCACATGATACAGGGTTTCCTCCAAAAGAACTAAAAAACTCCATACCATTATCAAATGCATTTGCAATTTCTTTAGAACAAACAACAGCACCTATAGGGTGACCATTTCCCATAGGTTTTCCCAGAGTAACTATATCAGGTAATACATTATGTAATTCAAACCCCCAAAATTTATCACCTACTCTTCCAAAACCAGTTTGTATTTCATCACAAACTAATAAGCCTTTATTTTTTTTTATAATTTGATATGCATTTTTTAGAAAATTATTTGGTAGTTCAATTTGTCCTCCACAACTAATTATGGGTTCGACAATCATACCTGATATTGATTTACCTTTTGATTTAATTTTCATTATTTTTTTAGATACTTCATCAACGTATTTTTCAGAGGATTTTTCTCCTCTATATTTTCCTCTAAAAGAATCAGGAATAGGAATTGAATGAACATGTTTTGACTCACCTTTGCCACCCAGTCCCATATATTTATAATTACTTATTTCAACAGTGCTGTTTGTATTGCCGTGATAGCCTCCTTCAAATACAATTATATCTTCGTGAGAAGTAAAGTTTTTCATTAGTCTAATAGCAAGTTCATTTGCTTCACTACCTGAATTGACAAAAAATATTTTACATAATTTTTTTGGAAATTTTTTAAGTATTTCTAGGCTTAGTTTAATTATATTGGGGTGAAGATATCTTGTATTTGTATTAAGTATCCCCATTTGTTTTTGACCAGCATTAACAACATTTGTATTTTCATGACCTACATGAGCAATATTATTTACTGTATCAAGATATTTTCTACCATTTTCATCAATTAAATATTGACCAATTCCTCTCACAATTTTTATGGGATCTTTATAACTTAAACTTAAATTTTTTGCAAGATATTTTTCTCTAAACTTTATAATTTCTTTCTTAGAAAATTTATTACTTGATTTAAGATTTTTAGATTTAAATATCTTATTAGGATCAGGACAAATACTAGCCCAAATACTTTTCTCACTATAATAACATACACCAGGAAAATCATTTTTATATCCTAACAAGCTTAGCATTAACTGAAAATGCAAATGTGGCGACCAGCTCCCGTTCTCATGGTAATCCCCTAAATATCCAATTTTAGATCCTTTTCTAATTTTATCTCCAATTTTAAATTTTAATTTTTTAACGTTACAAAGGTGACCATATAGACTATAAAATTTTAGTTTTTTTATTTTATGTTCTAGAATAACAAGACCTCCATATCCTTTTTCAGAATTATTATTTGTTTTTACAACAACTTTACCATCTATGAAAGCATGTATTGGTGTTCCTTTTTCAAGCCACAAATCTATTCCAAGATGAATTGTTCTATTTTCAATTCCATTATTGCCAATCTTAGAATAGTTGTTTGAATTATATAAAATTCTTGGCTCAAGATATCCTCCTGCAATAATTGATTCATTGTTTAATTTTTGCATCCATTTGATTTTATTTTCAAATAATTTATTGTCTTGAATTAATTTGTTTTCTAACCAATTGCTAGAAACACTAAGATCAACATTAGAAAAACCCTTTTTATTAATATTAGGAAAAATATTACTTAATTTAAATGATATATTTTTTGCTAATTCATTAAATTTTTTCTCATTTGGATGTGCTGAATAGCCACATGCTTCTCTATATGAAAATGTTGCAAAATCATTATTGATGTTGTGCCATTTTTTAATCAACTCAATTGCTTGATTTTCACTTATTGTCAGATAACTATTTTCTTTATTATGGATTTTGTTTATCGATGATTTCGTTATAGAAATTACGAGTCTCATTGCTATTGCTATATATAGAAATTCTAGTTCATTTTCTTTAAGTTTAAAAACAGAATTATATCCTTTAACGACATTTGTGCTAGCTTCAAGTGGATTTTCACAGTCCATCATTGCATAGACACATGTTACAGCAACATCATTTATTATTTGAGAATTTATTGAATCTCCAAAATCAACAATTCCATTAATTTTAGGTTTATATAAACTATTGGATACAATTATATTATTATCATTTACATCATTATGTATAAATGATTTTCTTAAATTTTTAAATTCAGATAAACTATTTTTAAATTGAACTTGAAATGACTTTATTATTTTTTTATCCTTACTTACTTTAATATAATTTAAGTATTCAGTTGTCCATAATGAATTTGAAATATCCCACTGCATTCCAATATCATTATAATTACTTTTAAATGTTTTTAGTTTCTTTGTAATTAGAGCTGCTTCTTTACCTAATTCAAATCTAAATTTATTTTTTATAGGACTTACTTTTGACCATAGCCTACCTTCTATCCAAGAGTTAATTCTAAAATATCTTTTTTCACCTTCTGTGTCTATATATGAGCAATATCTTTTTCTCTTTTTAGACAGAATGTTTGTAGGGATTTTTAATTGACCTTTTTTAGATAAAAAATCTAATAATCTTGTTTGAAAAATAATAAAACTTAATTTTGTTTTCTTTGGGTAAATTTTTAAATAAAATTTTTCTTTTGCTTTTGTTAATAGTCTAAAATTTAAGTCTTTTTCTCCATCTAATTTTCTTATACTACAAGTAAACCCATAATTATTATAAACCAAACTTTTAATTTCTTTATTGGATAGATTAAAATTAGAATTCACATTTTTTGACATATAGTAAAAATACAAAAACAGTGTATACTTTTTAATCATATGAATAATCTAAATATTCAAACTATTGTTTATATTAGCACATCATTTAGCGGGCGTGGTGGAATTGGTAGACACGCTAGACTTAGGATCTAGTGCCGCAAGGTGTGAGAGTTCGAGTCTCTCCGCCCGCACAATAAGCTATCCATTATAATAAATTAATGAATTCAGTTGATGACCTTATTGCAGTTTTAACTTTAAATAAAGAAAGAGATTATTATCTAGGAGCAAGTAAAACAGTTGGAAGTAAAAATGTTTTTGGTGGTCAGGTTTTAGCACAGGCATTAAATGCAGCTTATAAAACAATCAATAACAGAAATTTGCATTCACTACATTCTTATTTTCTTGAAAGAGGAGATTTAAATTTACCAATTAGATATTATGTTGATCAAATAAGAGATGGAGGCAGTTTTTCTACTAGAAGGGTTACGGCAAAACAAAATGATGCCACAATTTTTATTTTAGCTGCTTCATTTCATAAGCAAGAAAAAGGGTATGAGCATTTTATTAAATATGAAAAGCAAGTAAAAGAGCCTGAAGATCTTTTGAGTTGGAGTCAGTTATATAAAAAGTATAGTTTTTTAATGCCACAAAAATTAAAGAATTTTTTAGAAATTGAAAGACCAATAGAATTTAAGCCAACCAAAATGCCAAAACTACTTTATAAGGAAGGCTTGCCACCGAGTTACGATCTTTGGTTTAAGCTAAAAGGAGAAATACCAAAACTATCTATGGAATTAAAACAGCAGATTCTAACTTATGTTTCAGATTACAATCTTTTAAGAGCAGCATTAAATCCACATTTACATAAAACCAAATTTGCTAATACTATGACTGCTAGTTTGGATCATGCTATGTGGTTTTATAGAGATTTTGATTTTAATGATTGGTTATTATACTGCATTGAAAGCCCTAGTGCTTCAAATGCAAGAGGCATGACAAGAGGTCATATATATACTAGAGCAGGCGTGCTAATTGCATCAGTAGCTCAGGAAGGTTTAATAAGGCCAATAGATAAAAAGTAGTTTTAATTTTTTACTTTTATTTTATGTCAGAAAAAAGTTTTATAGCTAAAAATTTTAAGAAGTTTCCTAATCAATTTGACATAACTTGGTCTTCACCTAGTAATATTGCTTTAGTGAAATATTGGGGTAAAAACAAAGATCAGACTCCTAAGAATACATCAATTAGTTTTACTTTAAATAATTCAAGAACAATTACAAAGGTTGAATTTAGCAAAAAAACTAAATCTAGTTCTGATATAATTTTTGATGTCTATTATGAGAATTCAAAAATGGATTCATTCAGGGAAAAAATCCATATATTTTTAAATAAAATTTTAAAATATTGTAGCTATTTATCGGAATACAATTTAAAAATATTAACTAACAATACTTTTCCCCATAGCAGTGGAATTGCTTCTTCAGCAAGTGGAATGAGTGCATTGGCTTTGTGTATAATGTCTTTGGAAAAAAAGCTTAATCCAGCGGTTGAAAATGATTATTTTAATAAGAAGGCTTCATTCCTTTCTAGAATTGGTTCTGGAAGTGCCTGCAGAAGTATATATGGTGGAATTAATGTGTGGGGAGAGCATGAAAAGATTGAAGGTAGTACTGATTTATATTCAATCAAATATCCATATGATGTTTCTGATAAATTTAAGGATTATAATGATGCTATTTTATTGGTTGATAAAAAGGCTAAGCAAGTTTCTAGCTCTGATGGCCATGAATTGATGAATAATCATATTTATGCAGATAGTAGATATGAAATAGCTCAAAAAAATGCATATAAATTAAAATCCATTTTAAAAAATGGAGATCTATATTCCTTTGCAAATATAATTGAACAGGAGGCAATGATGCTTCATGCATTGATGATGACAGGAAATCCATCATATGTTTTAGTTAAAACTGAAACTTTAGATATTATTAATAGAATAAAAAAATATAGAGAAACTTCTAAAATACCAGTTTGTTTCACTTTAGATGCTGGTGCAAATGTCCATTTATTATTCCCTAAAGAAGATATGGATCAAGTTGAATTATTTATAGAATCTGAACTTAAGAAATTTTGCAAGGATAATTCCTATATAATAGATAAAATCGGATCAGGACCTATACAATTGTAATTTTATAATATATTTGTTGTATGAAGGGACCATTATTTTACTCTAAAATATTGCTATTTGGAGAATATGGAATTATAGAAGATTCTAAGGGATTATCTATTCCTTATAATTTCTATAAGGGAGCTTTAAAGATTCCAAATAAAAAAAACTCTATATCTAAATCTTCAAATGATATTCTTAAAGATTTTCTAAATTACCTTAAACAAAGAAAAATAAATTTAGATTTAGTCAAATTTGCTTCTGATCTAGATAAAGGTTTATATTTTGATTCTTCTATCCCTAAAGGATATGGAATAGGTAGTAGCGGTGCATTAGTAGCAGCTATTTACGACAAATATGCATTTGAAAAAATTACTGTATTAGAAAATTTAACTCAAGAAAAGTTGTTGAGACTAAAGAAAATTTTTTCTGATATGGAATCTTTTTTTCATGGTAAATCTTCAGGATTGGACCCTTTAAATAGTTATCTAAGTATACCAATCTTAATTAATTCAAAAAGAGAAATTAAAGTAACAGGAATTCCATCACAAAAAAGTAATGGTAATGGAGCTGTTTTTTTAATGGATAGCGGAAAAATTGGTTCAACTGCTCCAATGGTTAGCATTTTTATGGATAAAATGAAAAAGGATGGTTTTAGAAAAATCATTAATGAAAAATTTATTAAGCACACAAACTTATGTGTTGATGATTTTCTTAAAGGTGATTTAAAATCTCTATTTGATAATACTAAAAAATTATCGAAAATTGTATTGGATAACTTTAAACCTATGATCCCAAAAGAATTTCATAATGTGTGGCAGAGGGGAATTGAAAATAATTCATATTTTTTAAAATTATGCGGCTCAGGTGGTGGAGGTTACATATTAGGATTTACAGAAAATTTTAAAGAAGCAAAAGAGCAATTAAAAGATCATAAGTTAGAAGTTGTATATTATTTCTAATTCATGTTTAATATTGAAATCAACCTTATTTAAATTCTTCAGTTTGTTTTCAGTTATAAGAATTTATAACATTCTTATAATAGTAACAGCTCAGTATTTAACTTCAATTTTTATTCTATCTCCCAATACAGATATTATAAAAATAATATTTGATCCATATTTGTTTTTAATAATTTTATGTTCCTCTATTGCTATCGGTTCAGGCTATATTATTAATAATTTCTATGATGAGGAAAAAGATCTTATAAATAGGCCTATAAAATATAATATTGATAAGGCTGTTAAAAAAAATACTAAGCTAAAATTTTATCTTTTCTTAAATTTTGTTGTAATTGCTTTAGCATTTGTCATTTCATATAGGGCCATAATATTTTTTTCCTTATATATATTTTTTTTATGGCTATACTCTCACAAACTAAAAAGAATTTTATTCATAGGTAATTTGTTTTATTCAATTTTAACAGTTACTCCTTTTTTTGCAATACTTCTATATTATAAGAACATAGACCTAATAATAGTTGCATATGCCTTGTTCTTATTCTTTATAATATTATTGAAAGATATAACTAAGGATTTAAAAAATTTAGTTGGAGATTTTAGTTTAAATTATCAAACAATTCCTGTAGTTTTTGGAGAGAAATTTACAAAGGCTATAATAACATTAATTACAACAGTAAATATAATTTTGGTATTAAATTTATATTTAAATTTTAATCGTGGCTTAATGGAGATATTCTATTTTTTATCTATTGTAACATTATTTTTATTTTTAATAAAATTGTATAAATCATCAAATATTCATGACTATTTATTTCTTCATAACATATTAAGATTTATTATAACAATAGGAATAATATCTATTTTTCTTACAGCCCTATAAATTATAACTGATTTTTAAGTAAATCTTTAAATTCTTCTCTTTTTCTTATAAGTCTTATTCCCCTCTTTGAAATTAATACTTCAGCAGGTTTTAATCTTGAATTATAATTGCTAGACATACTAAAACAATAGGCGCCAGCATTTTTAAAACACAAAATATCTCCTTCAGAAGTCTTATTTA
>JAZABS010000083.1:0-4911 GCA_036136835.1 Bacteroidota bacterium | reverse complement strand
GGAGCTTCATTTTGAGCTTTTATTCTAGCCTCATTTGCTAGCTTTTCATTTTCTAATGCTTTTGCTTTTCTTTCTTCTTCTTCCTTGCTTAGCCTATCTTTTTTATCATCAATTTTCTTTGTTTTTTCTTCTAACCAAGCATTGAAACGTTTTTCAGCTTCTTCCTCAGTAAATGCTCCTTTTGTTACACCACCCAATAGATGATGTTTAAGCATTATACCTTTATATGAAAGTATATTCCTTGCTGTTTTAGTTGGTTGCGCACCATTTTTAAGCCATTTTAATGATTTTTCCATATCTACTTCAATAGTAGCAGGATTTGTATTGGGATTATAGAATCCTAATTTTTCTAAATATTTACCATCTCTTTTGGATCTTGAATCAGCGGCAACAATCCAGTAATAGGGCTTACCTTTTTTACCGTGTCTTTGAAGTCTTATTTTTACAGACATAATTAATTAATTTTTGAGGTACACGACCTCGGTTATTAATGAGTGGGCAAATATAATATAATTTTCTAATTCTTAACTAAATGTTTTATTTTTTTGTTTTACATTTATAAGGTTAATTATTTTCTATATGAATAGAATTCAATATTTATTATTAATCTTCTTATTGTTCAGTAATTGTGAAAACAATATAGAAGATAGAATTCCAGCATTTCAGGCATATGTTAATGGCATCCAGTTTTGGGAGGCTAGTTCTTTTGCTATAACTACAGATGCTTCGGGAACTATTATAAGCGGAAATAATCTTTCTGGGTCTATATTAATGCATATTCCATCATTAGAAGTGGGCACAAACGATTTTGGAAGTTTAGAGATTTCTAGTGCAGTGTATCAGGATACTACTTATTATTCAACAAGTTTTAATGGTATTGGAAGTATTGCATACTTAAGTGATGGAGAAATTACTATTGAAGAATTTAATTCTGAAGAAAATACTATAACAGGCACATTTAATTTTGATGCTTATGATGAGACTGGAGAATATAATATTAATATATCTCAAGGCGTTTTTTATAGGCTGCCAATTTCTGTTGATTCAGAAAATTAATAAAAAATTTATTTGATTTTTTTCTAGTATGTATTTAATTTTTGATACAGAAACTACTGGTTTACCAAAAAACTGGAAAGCCCCAATTACAGATACTGATAATTGGCCAAGGTGTGTTCAAATTGCTTGGCAATTACATGATGAAATGGGCGAGCTTATTGAAGATCAAAATTATCTAATTAAACCTGATGATTATGAGATACCATATGAATCTCAAAAAATACATGGTATATCCACTGAGCTGGCTATAAAAGAAGGAGCGTCCCTAAGGGAAGTATTGGAAAAATTTAATTCTTCAATTAAGAAGTCATCTTTTGTTATTGGTCACAACATAGATTTTGATATAAATGTAATTGGCTGTGAATTCTATAGAACTGGAATAGAAAACATATTAAATAATGTAAAATTTTTAGATACTTGTACGGAAGAAACTGCTCTATTATGCAAATTACCTGGAGGAAGAGGAGGTAAGTTTAAGCTTCCTACATTAATTGAGCTCCATGAATTTTTATTTAAACAATCCTTTAAAGAAGCTCATAATGCTAGTGCTGATGTTGAAGCTACGGCAAGATGTTTTTTAGAATTAGTTAGAAATAAACAATTTTCGGAGGATCAATTGGGTGTAACAAGTGATTATTTTGAAAAATATATTAGCAAGAATTCAGCAGTATTTGAAAAGGCCGGAATTAAGCATGTAAATCTTAAGAAAAAATCAGAAAAACTAAAACAATCCAATGAAAAAGAAATTGATGAACCAGTACATACTGAAAAGCAGATTTCTTCAGATTTAGATGATGTAAAGTTTGTCCATCTCCATAATCATACTCAATTTTCAGTATTACAATCAACTATGAGCATTGTTGATTTGGTAAGTATTACTAGTAAAATGAATATGCCTGCAGTTGCATTAACCGATAATGCAAATATGATGGGAGCGTTTAGATTTGTTAATGAAATCCAGAAATATAATCAATCTATAGATCAGCAAGCAGAGGATGTAAATGATAAAAAGCAAAAGATAAAACCTATAGTTGGGTGTGTTTTCTATGTGTGTGAAGATCATTTAAACAAAAACCACAGAGATAATGGATATCAAATCGTTTTTCTAGCAAAAAATAAAAATGGATATAATAATTTATCAAAGCTTTCATCAATTGCCTATACAAAAGGATTTTACTATGTCCCAAGAATTGACAGATCATTAGTGGAAGAGTATAAAGATGATCTGATAGTTTTATCAGGAAATCTTATGGGAGAAATATCAAATAAAATATTAAATATAGGTCAGAAGAGCGCTGAAGAAGCTTTGCTTTGGTGGAAGAAAATTTTTAAGGATGATTTTTATATTGAGATCATGAGACATAACCAGGAAGATGAAGATTTAGTTAACAATGTCCTTGTAGAATTTTCAAAAAAGCATAATATCAAGATTGTAGCTACAAACAATAACTTTTATAAAGAAAAATCAGAAGCTGATGCACATGATATTTTACTTTGCATTAAGGAGGGGGAGAAGCTTTCAACACCTGTCGGTAGGGGAAGAGGGTTTAGATATGGCTTGCCTAATCAGCAATATTATTATAAATCTGATGAGCAGATGAAAGAATTATTTTATGATTTACCTGATGCAATTAATAATATCAGTGAAATTGTAGACAAAATTGAAGGCTATACACTTTCGAATCAAGTTCTTCTTCCAAAATTTGATATCCCCTCTGATTTTATTGACAAGAAGGATGAAAAAGATGGAGGAAAAAGAGGTGAAAATAATTATTTAAAACATTTAACCTACTTAGGAGCAAAGAGAAGATATGGAGAAATATCATCAGAGTTAGAGGAAAGAATAGAATTTGAACTAAATACTATTAAAAATACTGGTTATCCAGGCTATTTTCTAATTGTTGAAGATTTTATTAGAAAAGCACGAGAAATGAATGTTTCTGTTGGACCAGGTAGGGGATCTGCCGCCGGTTCAGTTGTAGCATACTCTTTATGGATAACTAATATAGATCCAATTAAATATGATCTGCTTTTTGAGAGGTTTCTTAATCCAGATAGAATTAGTATGCCAGATATTGATATAGATTTTGATGATGAAGGAAGAAATAAAGTTATAGATTATGTAATTGAAAAATATGGAGAAAACCAAGTTGCACAAATTATTACATATGGTACAATGGCAGCAAAATCATCTATTAGAGATACTGCTAGAGTATTAGACTTGCCGTTAAATGATGCAGATAGATTAGCAAAATTAGTTCCAAATATGGCAAAGCTCAGCACTATATTTGAAACAAACCAGAAAGAATTAAGAAGTAAATTTAGACCTGATGATTTAGATAGAGTAAATCAATTGCTAATGATTGCTAACAATGAAAATCTTGAATCTGAAACTATTAAACAGGCTAGAATTTTAGAAGGCTCATTAAGAAATACCGGTATTCATGCTTGTGGAGTTATAATTACTCCAGATGATATTACAAATTTTGTTCCAATAGCAACAGCAAAAGATTCTGATCTTAATGTAACACAATTTGATAATGCTGTAGTAGAACAGGCTGGACTACTTAAGATGGACTTCTTAGGTCTTAAGACATTAACTCTTATCAAGAATACTGTAAAAATAGTCAAGGCAAAATATGGAGTTGTTTTAGATCCAGACAATTTCCCTTTAGATGATAAGAAAACTTTTAAATTATTCCAGAATGGTGAAACAGTAGGAATATTTCAGTATGAATCACCTGGTATGCAAAAGCATTTGAAAGATTTAAAACCTACAGTTTTCGATGATTTAATTGCTATGAACGCACTTTATAGGCCAGGCCCAATGGAATATATACCGAGTTTTATTAGAAGAAAACATGGAGATGAAAAGATAGTATATGATTTGCCAGAGATGGAAGAATATTTAAAGGACACATATGGTATTACAGTATATCAAGAGCAAGTGATGCTGTTATCACAGAAATTAGGAGATTTTACAAAAGGTGAGGCAGATATTTTAAGAAAGGCAATGGGTAAAAAACAAAAAGATGTTCTTGACAAAATGAAGCCTAAGTTTATCAGTAACGCTAAGAAAAAAGGATTAAACACAAATAAGATTGATAAAATATGGAAAGATTGGGAAGCTTTTGCCAGTTATGCATTTAACAAATCTCACTCTACTTGTTACGCATGGATAGCTTATCAGACAGCATATTTAAAAGCCAATTATCCTGCGGAGTACATGGCATCTGTTCTATCTAATAACATGAATGATATAAAATCCATTACTTTCTTTATGGGTGAATGTAAAAGAATGAAATTAGATGTATTAGGCCCAGATATAAACGAATCATATTACAAGTTTGCCGTTAATAAAGACAATGCAATTAGATTTGGAATGGGGGCAATTAAAGGAGTAGGTGCATCTGCTGTAAATGCAATAGTATCTGAAAGAAAGGATAATGGTAATTACAAATCAATTTTTGATCTTTCCAAGAGAGTTGATTTAAGGGCTGCAAATAAAAAAGCTTTTGATAGTCTTGCATCTGCAGGTGCTTTTGATTGTTTTACTTCAATCCATAGAGGACAGTATTTTTATGATGTAGGAGATGGAATAACTTTTATTGAGAAAATAATTAGATACGGAAGTAAGTTTCAATCAAATAAAAATTCAGCACAGGTAAGTTTATTTGCAAATTCAGATGTGGAGCAGTCTGAATTAGAGATACCAAATGTACAAGAGTGGGATACAATTGAAAAACTTGCTAGAGAAAGAGAAGTTATAGGAATATATATATCAGGACATCCTTTGGATGATTTTAAAGTAGAAATGGAAGCCTTCTGTAATGCAAATGTTTCAATGTTTAAATC
>JAZABS010000082.1:0-11645 GCA_036136835.1 Bacteroidota bacterium | reverse complement strand
GGCCTATATCAATTTACGCACTTTTAACACCTTTTTTATTGTCATACTTTTTGGTTTACAGAAAATTGGATTACAAAAATATAATTCAGGTTCTATTAATTTCAATCATTTTTGGTAGCTCCTGGTATATTTATGTATATACGCAAGACTATCAAACATTAATGGAAATTAGTTCTCAAGAAACAGAAAATTGGTCTAATTATAATGTAAAACCATTTTACTATTATTGGGATTTTTTTATAAATAGTGGTATTTGGGCAATACCTGCAATAACAAGTTTAATCCTGCCATTTACAAAAAATAGTATAACAATAAGGAAAACCCATCTTCTAACCTGTTATTGGGCAATTTTTTCGGTTATTTTATTATCATTAATTCCTGAAAAAAAGACAAGATATTTAATGCCTGTTCTAATTCCTTTGGCACTAAATACTGGCTTCTATATTAATTATATTATTAAATATTCTAGTGATAAAATAAACTCTGTCTCATGGCCTATCTACTTGAATTTTATAATAGTATCAATATCAGGGATTATTATTCCTAGTATTAGTCTCTATAATTCTGGATTTGAATTCTTCTCAATCCTTTCAATTTTAATAACATCTTATTTTATATATAATTTTTATAAAAAGGAGTTTGAAAAAGCTGTTTATCTAAAAATAATTTTATTCTTGTGTATTATAAATATTATTCTTCCAGAAACATATGCAAATACTAATGAAGATTTTACTGATATAAAGGAGTTGAAAAATGAAATAAATGAGTTAAAATTATATTCAGATTATCAAGTAACTGCAGACCTTATATGGAATGTAAACAAAAGGATAAAAAAATTAGATGTAACAATAATAGATGATTCAATTTTTGGATTAATTTCCAATGCAAATCTTGATAATAAAAACAATAAAATTTTAGATAACGACTTAATAATAACCAAAAAAATTAAACTGAATTTTAATACAACCTCAGATGAGGAAGATAAAAGATATAGAGATAGGCTAAAAACAAATCTTTATATTCTTTCAAGGAAATAATTATTTGTTTTTGAATATAAGCTATAAAAAATAGTTGAAGAAATTGTCCCAAAAATTAATCCAAACAATATGTCTAATGGATAATGCAATCCTAAGTAAATTCTACTATAAGAAAAAACAGCCACCCAAATAAATAAAATAAGTGAGAAAATACTACTATATTTTTCTCTCATTATTTTAATAATAAATAGTGAAACTGCCATTGAATTAGATGCATGAGCTGAAAAGAATCCATATTTACCACAATAGATATCAATTTCACGTAAACCTAAAAAATCTTCCCTACAAGGTCTTAATCTCTGAAAGCTATCTTTAAAAAAGTTAGTAGACTGATCTGTGAATAGAATTAATAATGCAATAAAAAAAAGCAAAAGCAAAGCTTGCTTAAATCCAAATTTTTTATAAAAATAAAAAACAATAATAGCAAACAAAGGTATATAGGTCAGCTTATTGGTTAAGACAATCCATAGTGGATCCCAAAATTCTGAGCCTAGTGAGTTTAAATAAATTAATAATTGTATATCTATTTCTTCTAATGTCATTTATAGTGCCTTTTTATCATCTTATTAGTTAAATACAAAAACCTTAGATACAAAAATAGAGAAGAAAAAGTTAGCCCTGAAAGTAATCCTATCCAAATACCTGATTCTGCCATTAATGATTCATCACCAAGAACAAAACTTATTGGGAATCCAATAATCCAATATGCTATAAATACAATAATGGTCGGAATTTTTACATCTTGCATTCCTCTTAAGGTTCCAAGAACAATTACCTGAGCACTATCAACTAATTGGAAAATAGCAACTATTATAAATAATTTAGATGCAATCGATACAATTCTAATATTTTCAAAATAATTCTCCTGATTATTTATATCTATATAAATATAAGGGAGATAATCTCTTAACAAATATATTACTAATGAAAAAATAGAAGCAAAACATATTCCAAGTAGCAATATAGATAATGAGATTCTTTTTAACTCCTTATAGTTTTTTAGCCCCTTTTGATTACCAGCTCTAATTGCGGCACTAACACTCAAGCCACTAGCAACCATAAATGTCATTGAAGAAATATTTAATACTATCTGGTTAGCTGATTGAGGTATTTCTCCTAAAAGGCCACTAAGCCAAATTGCAGAAGTAAATAATCCTACTTCAAAAAACATTTGCAACGAAGTTGGAAATCCTAAACTTAGGATTTTTTTAATCATAAACCTATTGTATATAAATGACTTTAAATCTGAAATATAATCATAGATAATCTCCTTATTCATTAGCATATAAAATAAAAAGGAAAACATTATGAATCTTGAGATAAGCGTTCCAATAGCAGCACCAATAATTCCAAGTTTTGGGAAGCCTAACATTCCAAAAATTAAAATATAATTTATTATTACATTAATGATGTTTGCTAAAACTGTTGCATACATTGGATAAATAGTTTTTGAAAGTCCATCTACAAATTGCTTTAGTGCTTGGAAAAGCAATAAGGGAATTAATGATATTGCTACAATATCAATATATGGCAAGGCTAATCTAACAACTTCTTGAGGTTGGTCTAAATATATTAATGTCCCCTTTAACAATAAAATTGAACCATATAAAAATATTCCAAGGAATAAGCATAAAATAAAACCATTAATAAAAGAAGTTTTCAACTTCTCATTATTCCTTTCAGAATGCGCTTCAGCAACTATAGGAGTAATTGCAGCTGAGAAACCAATACCTAGGGACATGGCAACAAAAATATAGCTATTCCCAAGAGATACTGCTGCTAAATTTATTGGGTCTAATTTACCCACCATTATATTATCAATCATTCCAACCAAGGTATGACCTAATAATCCTAAAATGACGGGAGTAGATAATTTTAAATTATATGAAAATTCCTTTGTATAATTTGATAAATTCAATTTCCAGTTTATTTTTTATTAAAGTCCATTAAATAATCAATATCTATATTTCCTTTTTCAATATTATTTAATTTATTTTTTAATAACCTTTTTTTGAAACTAGTTAATTTATCTGTAAACAATATTCCTTGAATGTGGTCATATTCATGCTGTATTACCCTTGCAACAATACCTGAAAAGCTTTTCTTATTAAGAGTAAAATTTTCATCATAAAACTCAATATTTATATCAGATTTTCTTTTTACATCTTCTCTTATATGTGGTATACTTAAACAGCCTTCTTCAAAAGACCAGCTATCACCAGATTCCTGAATAATAACTGGATTAATAAATGTTTGCTTTATACTTTCAACCTTAATTCCTTCAATTTCATTTTCATCAATGTTGAGAAATGGAGCTGTGTCAATAATAAATAATCTGATTGATTTGCCGATTTGTGGCGCAGCTAATCCTACTCCATTTGCATTATACATGGTTTCATACATATCATTAATCAGTTTTTTGAGATTTGGATATGAATTATTTATATCCTTAGAAGTTATTTTTAAGATGGGATTGCCATATCCAATTATCGGTAAAATCATATGTTATAATTTAAATTACAATATATAGATTATTCATTAACTAACTCTCTTTAGATTTTAAATATCCTTGAAGAATTATCGTTGCACTTATTTTATCAACAATATATTTATCTCTTCTATTTTTTTTATTAATACCAGCATCTATCATTGCTTTAAATGCAAGTTTTGAAGAAAAACGCTCATCATATCTATAAATTGGAATCCCAGAAAATTTTAATGACAATTTTGATATAAAAATTTTAATTAACTCCTCTATATCAGAAAATTGATCATTCATTTTTTTAGGCTGACCAATTACAAACTCAGATATTTCATTTTCAGTACTGTATTGTTCTAAATAATCAATTAAATCTTTTGTTTGAATTGTGGTTAAGCCAAAAGCAAAAACCTGAGATTCATCTGAAACTGCTATACCAGACTTTACTTCTCCATAATCTATAGCTAAAATTATTGACATAAGGCAAAGATAACACTTAACTTGATGTAAATAAATAGAGTATTTTAATTAAAGGCTTTTTTAATTTTTTTTCGAAATGATCTTCTAGCAATAAATTGATTGCTGTACTTATGCATTAAATTGAATACATCATTAGCATTTCTATCACATAATTTAGCATATTCCATACTAAGTATTTGTATTACCTCTTTATCATTAGTAAGTCTTCTAAAATTCATGATTCTGCTGTTAAAGTTCATTTTCTCAAATCTCATTCTATTTAAATCAACTAAATAAAACAAGAATTTAGAATTATTTACTTTAACTAAAGTATTACCAGGAGAATGATCTAAAAAATTAATTCCATTTTCATGTAGCTTAAATGTAAATAAAACGAATTCATTTAAAATCTTTATGCGATTTGGGAAATTTGGGTTATTAATTACTTCACTTATAGGGAAATCAAATTTCAATTGCCTTGAAACATAAAAACTATCATTTAAAACTCCATTTTTTTTAAATTCACAAGAACAAATAGGAATTGGTGTGTTTATATCTAAATCTAATAGCTTATTTGCATAACTAAAGGATCTTTTTGCTTTAGATGGCCTAAAATATGAATAAATTAATCCATTAATAAAATTTGGTCTTCCAAATGATTTTATATTAATATCAAAATTTTCTAATCCAAAAATTCTAATAGTATTTCTATGTTCCTTTATTGTCTGACCATTAGATGTATTAAAGTTTCTAATTATACCTAAAATATCATCTCGGTAGTTTATATATTTTGGATTAAAATGAATAGACTTATTCAACTGCTTATTTTTATATTTGATATAAATATATCTATAATAGATGGAAAAAATTATAAATGAAGTTGAAAAAGCTTATAAGGTTTTAATTAGTGGTGGCGTAATACTATATCCCACTGATACTATCTGGGGATTAGGATGTGATGCATCTAATGATGAAGCTATTATTAAATTAAATAATATTAAAAAAAGGGATAATTCGAATCCTATGCTTAGTTTAATTAATAGCTCTAAAATGCTTGAAAGCTATTTGTACAAAAAACCTAATGATCTAGATAAAATATTAAATGAATTTGATGGTCCAACTACTTTTATATATAAAAATCCAAAAAATATATCCAAATTACTTATATCAAAAGATAATACAGTTGCTTTTAGAATCGTTGATCATAATTTCTGCAATATACTTATAGATAGATTAAACAAGCCTATTGTTTCTACTTCAGCTAATATTCATAATAAAAGACATCCTAATAGCTATAAAGAAATAGATGACTGTATTTTAAAAGGTGTAGACTATATCGTAAATTTGCCTAACGAATCATTTGGCAAACTCCCTTCTTCTATAGTTAATATTAATGATAAAGGAGAGATAAATAAAATACGATAAAACACCATAGTAATGAAATTTAAAGAGGCTATTAATGATAAACTTTTTAATACTATATCTGATTGTGCAGATCAATTAGAACTAGACTGTTATGTTGTTGGGGGGTTTGTAAGAGATTATTTTATTAATAGGGAATCCAAGGATATAGATATTCTGGTAATAGGTAGTGGAATAGAAATGGCTCAAGCAGTTTCTAAACAACTTAAAAATACTTCCAAAATAAAAATTTTCAAAACTTATGGAACTGCAATGCTAAAATACTTAGATTATGAGGTAGAGTTTGTTGGTGCGAGAAAAGAATCTTATAGTAATAATAGTAGAAATCCTAAAGTTTCAACTGGAACATTAGAAGATGATATAAATAGAAGAGATTTTACAATAAATAGTCTTGCAATAGGATTAAGTAAAAATAATTATGGAGAACTGATTGATTATCATAATGGATTAGATGACATAAAATCAAAGATTATAAGAACTCCGCTTGATCCAGAAATTACATTTAATGATGATCCCCTAAGAATGCTTAGAGCAATCAGGTTTGCAAGCAGTCTAGATTTTACTATAGACAAGGAAATAGTTAATATTATTTCCAATTTGAATACTAGAATAGAGATAATTACAAAAGAAAGAATAGTAGAGGAAATTAATAAAATTCTAATAAGCAATAAGCCTTCAGGTGGTTTTCTATTATTAGAAAGGACTGGTCTTCTAGATATCATATTGCCTGAAATTTCAGCATTAAAAGGAATAGATGAAATTGAAGGACAAACACATAAAGATAATTTTTACCACACTTTAGAAGTAGTTGATAATATAAGTAAAGAAACAGATAATTTATGGCTAAGATGGTCTGCTCTTCTTCATGACATTGGCAAAGTACCTACAAAGAAATTTAACAAAAAAATAGGCTGGACTTTTCATGGACATGAATTCGAAGGAAGTAAAATGGTTTATAAAATATTCAAAAGATTAAAGATGCCATTAAATGATAAAATGAAATATGTACAAAAGATTGTTTTAATGAGCTCAAGACCTATTGTATTGGCAGAAGATAATGTTACAGACTCCGCTGTAAGAAGACTAATTTTTGATGCAGGTGAAAGTATAGATGATTTAATGACTCTTTGTGAAGCTGATATTACAACAAAAAACAAAGAAAGATTTAAAAAATATCGTCAAAACTTTAAAAATGTAAGAACTAAAATTCTTGAAGTTGAAGAGAGAGATAATATTCGAAATTTTCAACCACCTATAACTGGACAGGAGATTATGAAAACATTTAATCTTAAACCTTGTAGATATATAGGTCAAATTAAAGAGGCAATTAAAGAAGCAATCCTGGAAGGTGATATTAAAAACGAATATGAAGCTGCATATAACCTTATGATAAAAGAAGGAGAAAGATTAGGTTTGAAGACAAATGAAAAAATATAATAAAAAAGTAGTTTACTGGCTTTTTTCTGGCTGTGCCTTGATTTTTATTATGGTAGTTGTTGGTGGTATAACTAGATTAACTCATTCAGGACTATCAATGCCTGATTATAAAATAATATCGGGAACAATTCCTCCTATTAATGCTGAACAATGGAATGAGGCATTTGAATTATATAAACAATATCCTGAATATAAAAAACTAAATAGCGATATAAGCCTTCAAGAATTTAAAGGAATTTTCTTTTGGGAGTGGTTACATAGAGTTATTGGAAGACTAATAGGTTTAGTATTTATAATTCCATTTATTTATTTCTTAATAACAAAACAACTAAATATAACTACTATAAAAAAAACTATAGTATTATTAATACTTGGTGGATTTCAGGGATTCCTTGGCTGGTATATGGTCAAAAGCGGATTAGTAGATAAACCTGATGTAAGTCATTATAGACTTGCAGCACATTTAATAACGGCCTTTATAACCTTCGCTTTTACTTTATGGGTTGCTTTAGATCTAATTTATCCTATAAAAAAAGCTATAAATAAAAAGTTCAGAAATATAATACGAGTTTCATTAGCTATACTCTTATTACAAATAATTTATGGAGCTTTTGTTGCTGGACTGGATGCAGGATTTATTCATAATCATTGGCCGATGATGAGCGAGGGAAAATTTATGCATGAAACCGTTTTAATAGAAAAGACACCTGTCTATAAAAATTTTATTGAAGGTAGAAGTGGAGTACAATTTGTTCATAGAATTTTAGCAATTATTGTCGTTGTTTCAGTAATAATAATTTATTCAATAGGGAAAAAAATAGCTAACTCAATTGAGCAAATAAATGGCCTCAATCTATTACTAATATTAGTTGGAATTCAATCACTTCTTGGAATATTCACTATTTTATTACAAGTACCATTATGGCTTGGTATTGCTCATCAGGTTGGTGCATTCTTATTACTAGGTTCTATGACATTTACATTGCATCGCTTTAGCAAGTAACAAATTTTAATACATTTGTAATCAATATAATAGAGAGATGATTTACAGATTTAGAATAATCCTTGATAATGATACTGAAGATGATATTTTTAGAGATATTGAAATAACTAAAAATAGTACTTTAGAAGATTTTCATAAATCTATTTTCAATTCATTTGGTTTTAATAATAATGAAATTGCTTCATTCTACATTTCTGATAATGAATGGGCTCAAGGAGAAGAAATATCACTATTTAATTTTGGTGATGAAAATGAAAAAAAGAAATTAATGAGTAAAACATCCATTGATGAAGTAGTAACTATTGAAAATAATAAACTTATCTATATCTACGACTTTTTAAATATGTGGACATTTCTTATTGAGTTAATAGAAATAGCAGAAGAAGTAAATGAAGTTAGTTACCCAAACATAATTTTCAGTAAGGGAGATATTCCTGAAAAAGCACCTGAAAGAAAATTTGAGTCAGACAAAGATGAAATAGTAAATGATGAAGATTTTGAAAATTATAATGAAGAACAGGATTACTATTAATAATTTAAACTATGAGATTCAAACTAAAATCTGATTTTTCTCCAACAGGTGATCAACCAGAGGCAATAAATCAATTAGTTGAAGGAATACAAAACAATGAGCAATATCAGACATTGCTTGGTGTAACAGGTTCTGGGAAAACATTCACAATAGCAAATGTTATTGAAAAAATTCAAAAACCTACACTAGTATTAGCTCATAATAAAACGCTGGCTGCACAGTTGTATTCAGAGTTTAAACATTTTTTTCCTAAAAATTTAGTTGAATATTTTGTTTCGTATTATGATTATTATCAGCCTGAAGCCTATATTCCATCTTCTGGTATTTATATTGAAAAAGATTTATCTATTAATGATGAAATAGAAAAATTAAGACTCAGTACAACATCATCATTACTTTCAGGAAGAAAAGATATTATTGTTATAGCTTCCGTTTCATGTATATATGGCATGGGAAACCCAGAGCAATTTAAAGAGAATGTTATCTCTATTCAAATTAATTCAAATACTTCTAGAACTATTCTATTGAATAGGTTAGTTCAAAGTTTATATTCAAGAAATGATGAAGAATTTAAGCAGGGTAATTTTAGAATTAAAGGAGATACTATAGATATATTTCCTGCATACGCTGATTTTGGATATAAAATACATTTTTTTGGGGATGAGATTGAAGAAATTGAATCATTTAATATTAAAACAAATAAAGTATTAGATTCACATAAATCAATTGAAATTTATCCAGCAAATATTTTTGTCACCTCCCCAAATATCATAGAAGATGCTGTTAAAATAATTAACGAAGATTTAATTAAACAATATGAATATTTCAATGAATGTGGAAAACATCTAGAGGCAAAAAGATTAAGAGAAAGGACTGAGTTTGACATTGAAATGATACAGGAACTTGGTTATTGCTCAGGAATTGAAAATTATTCAAGATATTTTGATGGCAGAAAAGCTGGAAAGAGGCCATTTTGTCTAATTGATTATTTTCAAAATGATTTTTTAACTATAATTGATGAAAGTCATGTAACTATACCTCAAGTAAGAGCTATGTATGGTGGAGATAGAAGCCGAAAAGAAAACCTAGTCGATTATGGTTTTAGACTTCCTGCAGCATTAGATAATAGACCTTTAAAATTTGAAGAATTCGAAAGTCTGCAAAAAAATGTAGTTTTTGTTAGTGCTACACCAGCTGATTATGAATTAAAAAAATGTGAAGGAGTATATGTTGAGCAAATAATAAGACCTACAGGCTTATTAGATCCAACTATAACTGTTAAACCTCTAAAAAATCAAATAGACGATTTAATTCATGAAATTCAGATTAGAATAGATAAAAATGACAAAATACTAGTTACTACTCTAACAAAAAAGATGTCAGAAGAATTAACAAAATTTTTAAGCAAATTGAATATTAAATGTAAATACATCCATTCAGATATTGATACACTTGAAAGAGTTGAGATCATGCAAGGTTTACGTGAAAATAAATTTGATGTACTTATTGGGGTAAATTTATTAAGAGAAGGGCTAGATCTTCCTGAAGTCTCATTGGTAGCAATTTTAGATGCTGACAAGGAAGGTTTTTTAAGGTCAAGTAGGTCTCTTACCCAAACCATTGGTAGAGCAGCAAGACATATTAATGGTGCTGCAATATTATATGCAGATAAAATCACTGGAAGTATGGAAAAAACCATTAATGAAACTACTTATAGAAGAAAAAATCAAATTTCATATAATAAAAAACATAAAATTAAACCAAAAGCAATTACAAAAAGATTAGATAATCCGCTTAGCAAAAAAATATTGATTGGAGAGGAAAACAAAATTAAATTAATACATCAAAAATTTAATTTAAATTCAAAAAAATCAGAAATTGACAAAGAGATAAGAATATCTAGAAAAAAAATGGAGACAGCTGCAAAAAATCTGGATTTTATTATTGCAGCAAAATATAGAGATGAAATTAAAAAATTGAAAAAATTACTTCAGTCAAAAAAAACTAGTTAGAGCTTAAAACATCTTGAACTTTATCAGCAGCTTCTTTAAATTCAGTTGCACTATAAAAATTTAACCCTGAAGAATCTATTATTTCTTTTGCTATTTTAGAATTAGTTCCCTGAAGTCTAACAATTATAGGGATATTAATATCATCTTTCATATTACTATATGCATCAACAATTCCATTAGCAACTCTATCACATCTAACAATACCTCCAAATATGTTTACAAGAATTGCCTTTACATTTGGATCTTTTAATATAATTCTAAAAGCTGTTTCAACTCTTTCACTATCAGCTGTTCCTCCTACATCTAAAAAATTTGCGGGATCACCACCAGCTTGTTTAATTAAATCCATTGTAGCCATAGCTAGTCCAGCACCATTAACCATACAACCTACATTTCCGTCTAAATCAACATAATTTAGTCCTGCTTTTTTTGCTTCTACTTCTATAGGATTCTCCTCTCTTATATCTCTCAATTCTAAATAATCCTGATGTCTAAATAATGAGTTGTCGTCAATTGTAACCTTAGCATCAACTGCTAAAATTTTATCATCACTAGTTTTAATTACAGGATTTATTTCAAATAATGATGAATCTGATTTGACATATGCATCATATAGAGAATTAACAAAACTAATCATCTCATTATGCGCATTACCACTTAAACCCAAATTAGTAGCTATATTGGATGCTTCATCTTCAGTTAATCCAAATTCTGGATCAACATCAATAGTATGTATTAAATCTGGAGTTTTTTCTGCTACTGACTCAATATCTACACCTCCTTCAGTAGAATACATAATCATATTTTTACTAGTTTGTCTGTTCAAAAGTACTGACATATAAAATTCTTTAATTTCTGAATTTCCAGGATAGTAAACATCCTCAGCAATCAAAACCTGATTAACTTTTTTACCTTCAGCAGATGTTTGAGGTGTAATTAGGTTCATTCCAATGATTTGATCTGAAATTTCACGTACTTCATCAATGCTTTTAGCAACTTTCACACCTCCACCTTTACCTCTACCTCCTGCATGAACTTGTGCTTTTATTACAAACCAATCCGTTCCAGTTTCACTAGCCAATTTTTTTGCTGCAATTACAGCATCATCAGAACTAGATGCAACTATACCCCTTTGTGTATTAACCCCAAAGCTATTTAGGATCTCTTTTCCCTGATATTCATGTAAATTCATAAATTAAATATTAGAAAAGCAAATGTAATAAACTTGGTGATTTATATACTAAATGAATCCATATAATTTGTC
>JAZABS010000081.1:0-9641 GCA_036136835.1 Bacteroidota bacterium | reverse complement strand
TATTCTAATTTTGATTTACTCATTTTTTTAATTATTAATTATAGTTGTGAATGATGTTAATTCTCTCTAAAAATATTAAAATAATTTGTTGATTGATGTAAAGGATAGAATATGTTTTTAATTTTTTATAAACATTAAACGAAAATTGTTTTCCAGATATAAATAATATTTTTTATGCAAAAAGTATTATACAAATGTTAATAAAGAATTAACCTCATAAAATCTTTTACAAAATCTTATGTCTAATTCAGAAGGATCTTAAAAATTTCTTTAATACTTTTGTTGGCATATCTTCAATAATGGACACAAAAAAATCAATAGACAGATATTCTCAAAGAGGTGTTTCAGCAAGTAAGGAAGATGTACACAATGCTATAAAAAAAATTGATAAGGGTCTTTTCCCAAAAGCTTTTTGCAAGGTGGTTCCAGACTTTTTAACGAATGATGAAAATTATTGTTTAGTAATGCATGCTGACGGAGCTGGAACCAAAAGCTCTTTAGCCTATATGTATTGGAAAGAAACTGGTGATATTTCTGTATGGAAAGGAATTGCTCAGGATGCATTAATTATGAATATTGATGATTTAATATGTGTAGGAGTTACAGATAACATATTGCTTTCATCTACTATTGGTAGAAATAAAAATTTGATAACCGGCGAGGTCATTTCGGCAATAATAAATGGAACAGAAGAACTAGTTAATGATTTAGGAAAACATGGAATTAATATTAAATTAACTGGAGGTGAAACAGCTGATGTTGGAGATCTAGTTCGAACAATTATTGTTGACTCCACAGTAATTGGTAGAATTAAAAAATCTGATGTAATTGATAATTCAAATATATCTGACGGAAATGTTATAGTAGGATTATCATCATTTGGTCAGGCTACATATGAAGATCAGTACAATAGCGGAATGGGTAGTAATGGTTTAACATCTGCTAGACACGATGTCTTTAATAAAATTTTAGCTGAAAAATATCCTGAAAGCTATGATCCAATGGTCCCAGATGATTTAGTATATTCTGGTTCAATAAGTTTAAATCAAATTTTTGATGGCATTGATTTAGATGCAGGAAAATTAGTTTTATCACCAACTCGAACTTATGCTCCAATTATAAAATCTGTTTTGAATGAATGTGATAAAAATTTGATTAAAGGAATTGTTCATTGTAGTGGTGGTGCTCAGACAAAAATATTACATTTTATTTCAGATGATTTACATGTGATTAAAGATAATTTGTTTGATCCCCCAATGTTATTTAAATTAATTCAGAAGGAATCAAATACTAGTTGGGATGAAATGTATAAAGTTTTCAATTGTGGACATAGAATGGAGCTTTATGTAGACCCAGAGATTGCTCAGCAAATAATAAATATTTCCAATAGATTTAATGTTGAGGCTAGAATTATTGGAAAAGTTGAAAAATCTGCTTCAAAAAAACTTACAATAAAATCTCAATTTGGTGATTTTCAATATTAGGTGATTAACCAATCTCTCTCCATAATTTATTTGTATTTTTACAATTCAAGAATATTGATGTGTTAGAAAAATTAGAAAATCTTGAAAATCGATTCAATGAATTAAATGATTTGATAATTAAACCGGAAATTATTTCAGATCAAAAAAAGTACGTTCAACTATCAAAAGAATATAAGGATTTAAAGAAAATTATAGATATAGGAGAAGTCTATAAAACATTAATTTCAAATATTTCAGAAGCCCAAGAAATAATTTCAAATGAAAAGGATGATGAAATGTTAGAGATGGCTAGACTTCAGTTGACTGAATCTAAAGACAAATTACCTGAAATTGAGGAAGAGTTAAAGTTTATGTTGATCCCTAAAGATCCTGATGATTCAAAAAATGTAGTAATGGAAATAAGAGCTGGTACTGGTGGTGATGAAGCAAGTATATTTGCTGGAGATTTGTATAGAATGTACTCCAAATATTCTGAAGGAAAAGGATGGAAAGTAAATTTAGTTGATTGCAATGAAGGAACTTCAGGTGGTTATAAAGAAATTATTTTTGATATAAGCGGTGAAGAGGTTTATGCTAATTTAAAGTTTGAAGCAGGAGTTCATAGAGTTCAAAGGGTTCCGCAAACTGAGACTCAAGGAAGAGTTCATACAAGTGCTGCAACAGTAATTGTATTACCTGAAGCTGAAGAATTTGACGTTGATTTAAATATGCAGGATGTAAGAATAGAAAGGACTACATCAACTGGCCCTGGAGGTCAATCAGTAAATACAACTTATTCTGCTATAAAACTTCACCATGAGCCAACTGGTATTATTGTTAGTTGTCAAGATCAAAAGTCCCAACACAAAAATTTAGATAAAGCTTTAAAAGTTTTAAGAACGAGGTTGTATGAATTGGAAGTTGAGAAAAGGCGATCTGAAGAATCATTGAAGAGAAAAAGCATGGTTTCTTCTGGTGATAGAAGTGCAAAAATTAGGACCTATAATTATCCTCAAGGAAGAATTACGGAACATAGAATTGGACTAACTCTTTATGATTTGCCTAAAGTAATCAATGGAGACATACAAAAGATAATAGACGAATTAATGTTAGCTGAAAATTCAGAAATATTAAATGCAACTAACGAAAAATAATGGAAGAAACAAGAATAGTTAGTCAGATTAAATCTAAAAAGTCTTTTCTATGTGTAGGTCTTGATGTGGATTTAGAAAAGATTCCGAAATTCTTACTAAAAGATGAGGATCCTATTTTCTCATTTAATAAATCTATTATTGACAGTACCCATAAGCATTGTATTGCATATAAACTTAATATTGCTTTTTATGAAGCATTTGGAATTAAAGGATGGAAATCTTTAGAAAAAACGATTAATTATTTAAATGAAAATCATCCAGAAATTTTTACAATTGCTGATGCTAAAAGGGGAGATATTGGAAATACAAGTAAGATGTACGCTAAGTCTTTTTTTGAAGAATTAAATTTTGATAGCATAACTGTAAATCCATATATGGGTAAAGATTCTGTTGAACCATTTTTAGAGTATGAAAATAAAAACACCATTATATTAGGTCTTACTTCTAATGAAGGATCAAGTGATTTACAATTAAGGAAGACCTCAAATGATTATGTGTTCATTGATTTAATTAAAGCTTCAAAAAATTGGGTTAATTCTAAAAACCTCATGTATGTAGTTGGTGCTACAAAAACAGAATATTTAGAAGAAATTAGAAAAATAATTCCTGATAATTTTCTTTTAATTCCGGGAATTGGTGCACAGGGAGGT
This sequence comes from Bacteroidota bacterium, assembly GCA_036136835.1. GTDB lineage: Bacteria > Bacteroidota > Bacteroidia > Flavobacteriales > Flavobacteriaceae. The sequence continues at coordinate 6,374 of JAZABS010000081.1, read as the reverse complement.
AATTTAAAGGAAGTTTGTGAAAAGACAATAAATAAAAACGTAGGTATAATTATAAACTCTTCAAGAAGTATTATATATGCTTCAAATGATGAATCTTTTTCTGAGGCAGCAGAAAAAGAAGCAATAGTTTTAAAAAATCAAATGGAGGAAATATTAATTAAATCTAAATTAATTTGATTAATTACCTGTTTAAATACAAAGTACTAATTCTAATATTCATAACTACTAATTTTTCTTGTGTTGAATATAAGCCAAGCTTTAATGAAAATCATTTAACTGTTCTTGGAACAGCCCAAGATGCGGGTTATCCTCATATTGGATGTAATAAGGATTGTTGTGTTAAAAATATTTCGGATGATATGGAATATTTTGTCACAAGTATTGGACTTACTGATATTAATAATGATAAATATTATTTATTTGAAGCAACTCCAGATATAAGTTCTCAAATAAGATATTTAAAAGATGGAACAGAAAACCAAAAAATTGTTGATGGAATATTTTTAACGCATGCTCATATTGGACATTATAGCGGATTAATGTATTTAGGAAGGGAAGCATTAGGAGCTAAAAATGTTCCAATTTATGCTATGCCAAGAATGAAAAACTTTTTAAAGGAGAATGGACCATGGAGTCAGTTGGTGTCATTAGGAAACATTGATATAAAGGAAATTAATCATAATCAAAATATTTCATTATCCAAAGAATTAACAGTAATACCATTTACTGTTCCTCATCGAGATGAGTTTTCTGAAACTGTTGGCTATAAAATATTAGGCAAAAACAGATCTGCTCTTTTTATTCCTGACATTGATAAATGGTATTTATGGGAAAAAAGTATAATTGAAGAGGTTAAGTCTGTTGATTATGCATTTTTAGATGCTACTTTTTTTAGCGGAGAAGAGATAAATAGATCTATGTCTGAAATTCCTCATCCTTTTATTTCAGAAACTATAGAAATCTTTGAAGATGAGGAATTATCAACTAAAAATAAAATCTATTTTATTCACTTCAATCATACAAACCCTGTGTTAAATCAAAAAATCTCATTAAGAGATAGTATAATAAAATTAGGATTTAACTTTGCTAAGTTTGGAGATAGATATGAGTTGTGACTTAAAATGATTAACTTTACATCTTAAGATTATATACTATGGAAAATCAATGTACTTGTAAATGTGAAGCATGTATTGAAAATGATTGCAAAAATTGTTCATGTGAGCAATGCTCTTCACCTTATTGCTGCTAAAATAAAATTTTAATTCATTCCTGGTTGGACAAGCTTCCAATTATTTTCTTCTTTAGCTTTATCAACCATTTCTTCGACATCTCTAAGTAGTCTTTTTGCATCATAGATAACACCATCTTTGATTGTATATTTTACTCCACCAACTCTTACAATTTCATTATCATCTGTTAATTTAATTGCACCAGTTCCATATAGTGCTTTAAGATTAACTAATGGGTTTTCTTCAACAATAACAAAATCAGCTAGTTTCCCAATTTGAACTGTGCCAATTTTATGATCCATATTTAATGCTTCTGCTCCATTTAATGTTGCAGCTCTAATAACCTCTAGAGGATGGAATCCAGCTTCTCTTAGCAATTCTAGTTCTCTTATATAAGCAAATCCATATAATTGATAGATAAATCCTGAATCAGAACCAGCTGTAACTCTTCCACCACGATTCTTATATTCATTTATAAAAGTCATCCAAAGTCTGAAATTCTCTTTCCATTCAATCTCTTGTTCTGTCCCCCAATAATGCCAGTATGATCCATGTGAAATCTTGCTGGGTTCAAAAAATTTCCATAACGATGGTAATGTATATTTTTCGTGCCATTCTGCTCTTCGGGCTCTGTGTAAATCTCTACTTGCTTCATAAATATTAAATGTAGGATCTAAGGTGAAATCAAGAGAAATTAATTCATCCATTACATTATTCCAATGTTCAGAGAATGGTTCAGCTGCTTGTTTCCAAAGTTTTCCAGCTTCCTCAAACCTGTGTTGTTCATTTTGATAATTATAATCTAACGGATAATCCTGAACTGTTCTATCATCAAATAATGCTTCAGGTAGACCATACCAATGCTCCATTGAAGTAAGACCGGCTCTAGCAGAGTGTAATACATTCCATCTAGCTACACTTAATTGTGCATGATGACAGGCTGATCCTAAGCCTAATTTTTTATTTTCATCAAGAGCAGCTTCCATTATTTCAGGTTCAGCTCCAAAAAATTTAATTCCATCAGCTCCTTTATCAGCATTTGCTCTAACCCACTTTCTTGCCATCTCTGGAGTACTTATTGGAGCATCATTAAGAGGATTAAAATTTTTGCCTGTTTGTCCAAATCCAGTGTAAGCAAATATTCTTGGAGCAACAATTTTATTTTGGCTACTAAGTTTTTTAAGATTTAATGCCCAATCAACTCCTTTTCCACCTGGTTCTCTTACTGTAGTTACTCCATGAGCCATCCATAATTTAAAAACATATTCTGGGCCAGCTCCTTGAGCATTACCCCCAATATGTCCATGCATATCAACAAACCCTGGAAGTAGATACATCCCAGTAGCATCTAATTCATAACCTCCTTTTTTTAGTTTTGGACGATAATTTTCATTTATTGGGACACCTGGATATCCAATGACTTTTATGTCTTTAATAACATTGTTTTCTACTACTATATCAATAGGACCTCTTGGCGGTGCACCATCACCATTAATTAGGGTTACACCTCTTATTATTAATTGAGAATATGGTCCATCTCCTAGATATGACTCCTGAGAGAATGTTAGATTACATAGGAGAATTAAAATCAGGTATTTAATATTTTTTATCATAATTATTTAATTTATTATTGTCCAGGTACAGATATATTACTTCCCAAAAATAGTGCATTTAAAAATAGCTTATTTGTTCCATACCATGAACCTCTAAAGTTTGGATTATCAGCAAAAACAACAACTCTACCAGATCCTATTTTAGAAACAATTAAAGAAGCTGATCCAGGAATATAATCCTTTCTATTTGATTCAGAAATATAGCCATCAATATGAAAATCTTTAGAGTATATTGCTACAGATGAGTAGTCATCTTTAGTTTTATTAATGAATACATTATTATTTTTATAAACAGGGATTGATGTGTCATTGTATCCAAAAGCAAGTGGATGTGTTAAATCTAAATCAGTCTTAAGAATTACCCCTCCAATTCTTTCTCTTCCAATATTTTCTCTTGCATCAACATATCTTTTTCTTGAATAAGTTGAATCCACTTTTGATTCTACCAATGTTTCTTTGATGAGCTCACTTTTTATAGCCCAGCTTGATCCTCTAGCAATCGTAATAAGCGTGTTGCCTTTCCCAACCCAATTTTTGATTTTTTCAATTTGATTTTTATTCAATTGGCTATAAGATCCAGATACCATAACTAGGGTTGTATACTTATCTAGTGAAGTTCTTGAGAATTGGTTTAGTCTAATTTTTGTTAATGGCATACCAATACGAGTGTCAAGGAGATGCCATACTTCTCCAGCTTCATAAGAATTAACTCCATCACCAATTAGCAATGCTACCTTCACAGGTTTATTAATTCTGAAATTGTTGCTTCCAAGATCAATGCCTTTCATACTATACCCTGATTCAGAATTATACACAGGAACATCAAATTTTTCCTGCATTGTTTTTACAAGATCAAATAATTTATCAGATGATACAGTTTGTTTACTCACTGGAATTAAGATTGATCCATAGTCAAATTTCTTAGAGCTATTAGCTCCATTAACTTTTATTTCAAAAGGCTTAAACGCTGAATAAGTCACAATATCATTTTTTTGTAAATGGTTTAAAGCTGCGGGTGAGTTATAATCATCCCAATCCAATATATACGCATAATTGGATTTTTTGACTGAACTATTATTAACTAAATTTTCAGTGCTTGTGACTTCAGCTCCTAGGTTAAAATTCTTTAGCTTCTTTGATTTCATGTTGTATATGTTTGAAACACTCCAAGCAGATGCATCATAAAACACACTATCAATATACTTATCGAAAGTTTCAAAGATATTTTTCACCATTCTTGACTGGGCTTGATTAACAGGAACAACATACCTGTCCTTACTTTTATAAACCTTGATTTTATGCAACAATAATTTATCAATAAAAGCCTTGTTTCTATTCTGATCATTCTTATCCCCAAATTCATATGCTTTTACCTTCTCATCTTTAAATTCCGTTACTGATGAATTAAAAAATCTTCTTTGATAATCTCTTAAAAGATTTTTATTGTCAACTGCCGCCTCTACAGTGGCTATACTTGATAAATATTGGTTTCTTATTGTAAATCCAAATGACATTGTCCCATAATTTGTTTCTTGTAAGTGTCCTCTGGAACTTGCCTGCTCAAATAATATTGCTACAGCTCCATGTACATCAGGATAGGAAGATCCATAACCTGGATAGGTTTCATCAAAAGATTCTTTTGTGTAATAGAATGAACCAATACTATCCAAAGATTTAACATAATATTCCGCAAAAATTGGACTCAATACACTATAGTTTTCATCGGGAATTAGAGGTTTTAATGATGCATTTCTCTTCATTGGTTCAAAAAAGTAATTACTATTGGTTCCCATTTCATGAAAATCTGTAACAACATTTGGATACCATGTGTGAAACCATTTTAATTTCCCTCTACTTTCAGGATTAACTCCTAATAACCAATCTCTATTTAAATCAAACCAATAATGATTAGTTCTTCCCCTTGGCCATGCTTCGTTATGTTCAGCATCGTTACTGTCTGAAACAAGATTTATAGATTTATACTGATTTGCCCATTGAGAATGTCTATCCCTACCGTCAGGATTTATTGTTGGATCAATAAAAACCAACGAGTTATTTCTAAATCTTTCGATTTTTATATTATTTGATGCTACTAGTGTATATGCCGCTAACATTGCAGCCTCGGCACTCGATGGTTCATTACCATGAACGCCATATCCTAAATTTATTATTATAGGTAAATCTTTATTTAATTCCATTTGGGCTCCTGGAACGGTATATTTTAAATGTTCTTGCCTAATAGATTCAATATTATTTAAATTGCTTTCTGATGAAACAGTAAGCATAACAAGACTTCTTCCTTCGTGAGTTTTACCATAGTTTATCAAATTAGCTCTAGATGAGGCGTTTGAAAGATAATTTAAATAGGCTACAATTAGGTCGTGTCTTGTGTGTTCAAAACCAATTTCATATCCTAAAAATTCTTCAGGACTACTAATTGATGAGTCATAAGGCCCATTGTTTTCTAGGAAATAGTCTTGACTATTTACAGTATTTGTAAAAAATAATACTAGTAATATGTAATAAATAAATATTCTTAAATGCATAATTTTAAATTTTAGGGGTAACGATAAAAATACTAATTATATTTAATTGAAAATTCAAAAGTATGCTATTTTTGATGTATATATCATAAGATGAATAGAATCGGCATTTTATTATTTACCTTATTTCTTCTGTTAAATTGTGATAATAGAAAGAGATATAATAATGACTTAACTCCTTTTCAAAGGGAAATAAATGATTTTTTCAAGGATGCATCTGTCTCACCTTTAAAAAAGAGAGATCTAAAAAATTTTAGAGGTTTAGACTTCTTTACTTATGATTCTACCTATTTAGTTACAGCTAAATTGACAAAAACTCCAAAAGAAAAGCCTTTTATGATGCTAACTACAACTGATATGGTGGTAGAATATATTAAGTATGGAACAGTAAGTTTTGAATTGCTTAATAATCAGTATAGTTTAGATATTTACAAAAATTTAGAAGACCCAAATGAACGAGATAATTTATTTCTTCCGTTTTTAGATGATACAAATGGTAATGAATCTTATGGAGGTGGAAGATATATTAATTTGAGTATTCCTCAAGTTGATAATTTAATAATTGATTTTAACTCTGCATTCAATCCTTACTGTGTCTATGATGAAAAATATTCTTGTCCAATTGTACCTGCAGAAAACTATTTGCCATTAGAAATTAAAGCGGGTGTTATGAATTTTTTAAATTAAGATTTAGACTTTTTCCATCTATATACAAAAAGAAAAAATATACAGATAACATTTGCAAAGAATACAATTGGGTTTGACCAAGGTATTCCGTCAAATTTAAAGTCTGATATCGGCCAAAGTATTGGTGTAGGGAAGAACTCAATGCTATGGGTGAAAAAATCCAATATTATATGAGCAGGCCATGCCAGCATTGGAAATGCAAATTCTTTATTGATCTTATAAGCAATAAAAATAAAAATTGAGGCTATAACAAGACTATGTGAAATATCATATAGACTATAAACCCATTCAGGTATTTCAGA
>JAZABS010000080.1:0-9762 GCA_036136835.1 Bacteroidota bacterium | reverse complement strand
AGCTAATGTTGCACTAATCAATAAGAAATAAGGATGAACTTGAATTGCAAGAGCAATAGTTACTAAAACTGGAAGAAGCATTGCAGTAGTTGCCATATTTGAGGTAACCTCAGTAAGCAAATTAATTGATGTAACAATTATTAATATTATAAGAATTAATGGTATACCATCAAGATTTCTTAGTAAATCAGCTATCCAAAAAGAAAGGCCACTTTTACCAAAAGCAGTAGCAATTGCCATACCACCACCAAATAATAATAATATGCCCCAAGGAAGTTTAACTGTATCTTTCCAAACTAAAAGAGTCTTGTCATCCGATTTATTTTTTGTTGGTATTATAAATAAAGTTATTCCAAATGCAATTGCAATTATCGTATCATCAATTTTTGGAATAAATTCTTCAAGAAAACCTCTAGAAATCCAACCAATTGCTGTTAGAGCAAAAACAATTAGCACTCTAAATTCTTCATGTGAAAATTTACCTAATAATTTAATTTGATTTAGTATTTCCTTTCTGCCAGCTGCAAATTCTTCATTAGGAAATTTATAAGCAATTTTAGTTAGATACAACCAACAAATAATTAGTAAACTTGCACTGATTGGTACTCCGAATTTCATCCAATCAAACATGTTTATTTTAATACCATAGCTTTGTTCTACAACCCCAGCAAGAACCATATTTGGAGGTGTTCCAATTAGTGTAGACATTCCTCCAATTGAAGCACTATAAGCAATAGCTATCATAAGAGATTTACCAAAAACTAAATTTTCATTTTCAATAGTCCTTGGGTCATCTTTTAGTTGAGCAATAATTGCCAAACCAACTGGCAGAATCATAATTGAAGTAGCTGTATTTGAAATCCACATAGATAAAAATGCAGTTGCAATCATAAATCCTAAAATAACCTTTGATTTCTTTGATCCAGTTACTCGAATTATATTTAATGCTAATCTTTTATGTAAATTCCACTTTTCAATTGCAAGTGCAATAATAAACCCACCAACAAATAAGAAAACTAATTTATGACCATAAGATGCAGTTGTAGATTGAAGATCTAATCCCCCAGATGCAGGAAAAAGAACTATTGGTAGTAAGGCCGTTACTGCTATTGGTACACATTCAGTTACCCACCATACTGCCATCCATGCAGTTGATGCCAATATGCACTTAGCTTCATAATTTAACCCTTCGGGATTAAAGAAAAGAAGTATAAAAGTGAATACTATAGGGCCTAAGAATAAACCAATAATGTTTTTTGATAATTTCATAATTAATTAAAAATTAAATTACATGCATTTTCAGTATAACCTTGTAAATTATGACCTATCCCATTGACAATACTAAAAGTCCAATTAATATTATATGAATTGTTTTGAGCAATCATCTGAGCTGTATCAAAAAAATGAATTCCCCTAGCTAACCTATGTAGCCCTTGGGCATCTGCATAAACATTGTGTCTGACACCTGGATCATTTGGATCATTATCTAAAGATCCAACTTGAATGTGTAGTGAGTTATTTAATAATTCTTGAATAGAATGATTGGTTAATGGACTATTTTTAAATCCATATGGAAAGGATATATTATTATCCATTACTGTATACCATCCAGCTCCTGATGCTACTATTTTGTCATATCTAGCATCAGGTTTAAAAAACATAAATCGATGAACAAATTGAGCACCTGCAGAAAATCCGACTATATGATAGGAGTCAACATTTGTTTCTGAGGAGGCAATTATTTGATCAAACAAGGGTTCAATTATTGAAAAAGACCAATCCTCTTCAGGATTAATTGTTGTATCAGAAGGATTATCACCATCTTCAAATACATTTCCTAAATTATAACCATCTCCACCAGAGAAATTTTCTTGACTGATTTTTGGTGCAACTACTATAAAATTATATTCTATAGCTTTGCTTACCATAGCATCACGAGCTGATTCAGCATCTCTTCCAGCACCATGCATTGTAAAAACGACTGTTGTATTTTGACTAATATTTTCAGGTGTATAATAGAAAACCTCAATGTCTTTATCTAGATACTCATAAATAAAAACGCCTGATCCTGACTCTAGTTCAACTGGTTCAATAACTATTGGATTTGGAATAAAATCTACACCAGCAGGACTACAAGAAAAAACAGTAGCGATAAGAAAAATTTGAATGAATTTTATTCTCAATTTATACTTGTTTTAATTTTCGTAAAAGTATAATAAAATTTTAATCTAATTTGAATTAATGTTATACTTTTGCAGTGAAAATTATACCATATAATACTTAAAATTTAAAGACATCAAAATGAAAGCTAAATTTTACTCCATACTTTGTTTATTTTTTTTAATTTCTTGTACAACTGATGATATATTACCAACTGTTACATTATCTGTAAATAATATTCAACTAAGTGAAGACAATGATACAGTTGAATTAATGGCAGTTTTAAATTCTACCGTAGATAATGAAATAGTTATACCAATTTCATTTTCTGGGACTGCAGATGAATCAGTAGATTTTTCTGTAAGTGCTAATCAGATACAAATTTCAGCTGGAAATGTACAAGGTTCTATTTTGATAACTAGTATTCAGGATAATGAAACAGAGGATGTTGAGCAAATAACAATTAGTATAGTAAGTGCTAATGACGTAATGGTGCTTTCATCTGATATCACGATAGATTTATTGGATGATGATTCTGATTCGGATGGGGATGGAATTGTTGATGCAGAGGATGATTGTCCAGAAGAGGCTGGATATCCAGAGTATAATGGATGCCCTCAGCCTTTAATTATAATTAATGAAGTATTATATGACCCATCTAATCAAGGATTAGATGGAGATGCTAATGGAGATGGAGAATATGTTCATAATGAGGATGAGTTTATTGAGTTTTATAATATGGGAGGTCAAATAGATATTTCAGGTTATACAATTTCTGATGCTGCACAAGAAAGACATGTCTTTCCATCGGGAAGTATAATACCAGCAAATGGGGTTTTAGTTCTTTTTGGAGGAGGAATTCCAACAGGAAGTTTTGGTGGAGCAATAGTTCAAACAGCCTCTACAGGTTTAATAAACATGAATAATGGTGGTGATTTTGTAACTCTTTATAATACTAATGGGGAAGTTGTTTTGACATTTGATGTCGAACCTCTTTCAGACAACCCTAATGAGTCTTATACTAGATATCCTGACTTGAATGATATTCCAAATGAAAATGGTGAGATTTTCTTTCAGCATGCAGGTATTCCCGAAGCGGATGGAAGGCTATTTTCTCCAGGCACGAAATTAGATGGAACAAATTTTAACTAATTAGATTGAAACTTAAAAAAATGAAGCAATTATCTTTAATTATTACCCTATTAATTTCAACTTCAATATTTTCTCAATCTCTAAGTCTTGAAAGTTATAATTTTGGTGAAGGCCTAAGATTTAATGATGAGAGTGGTTATTCAATCAGACTAACGGGTTATGCCCAGCCTATGATTGATTTAAAAAATTATAGCGATGTTGAAGAAAACTCATCTTTGTCTCGATATAGAGTAAGAAGACTAAGATTAAGAGTTGATGGTAAATCAAAAAATCAAAAATTTGGCTATAGATTTCAAGCTGATCTTAGTGGAACTTCTGAAACTGGAGAAGACACTGGAGACTATTTATTAGACGCATATGTTTCTTATGCAGTTACAAATAGAATTTCAATATTATTTGGACAAAGAGCAACCTATACAGATAATAGGGAGTTATTTATGAATTCTAATTCCTTACAACTTGTAGAAAGAAGTAGATTAACCTCTGCTTTTGCTTCTATTAGAGAATTTGGATTATTTATAAGTGGACGACTTAGAGCTGGGAAAGGATCTTATTTAAGACCTTACTTTGTTTTAACTAATGGTGATGGAATTAATGTTTTTGACAAGGATCGCGGAGGACTAAAAATAGGAGGAAGGTTAGATTATTTGCCATTTGGTCTATTCACAAACCTAGGACAGTTTAGACAAATTGATGTGATGAGAGAACAGGCACCAAAATTAGTTTTAGGTGTTCATTTTAGCCATAATTCGGGTATGAGTAGTAGAAGAGGCAGGGCAAGTGGAGCTATAATCTATTTAGATGAAAATGATCAAGAATCATTACCTGACTATACTAAATATGGGATTGATTTTCTATTTAAGTATAAAGGATTTTCAGCCTTGGGTGAGTATATTAAATCAACCGCTGTAGTTCCAGATGATATTACCCAAAGAGTTAGAAATGATGGTTCAATATCTGAAAGCTTTTTAGTTGATGGATTGCAAAATGTAGATGGATATGTTAAAGGAAGAATGATGTTAGGCCAAGCCTATAATATACAAATGGGGTATCTTTTTAAAAGTGGATATTCAGTTGACACAAGGTATACACATTTAAAAGCTGATGAAAATTCTTTTTTAAACAATGCCACATTCTATAATAGACCTAACTATTATACTATTGGTGTTGGAAAATTATTAGCAAAAAATTATGGTGCAAAAATTCAGGCATCTATAACATATGTAGATGGATCATTGGGAATTAATAATACTCAAGGAAGCCCAATTCAAGGAAATGAATGGTTAACTAGAATAATAACTACAATTTCATTTTAAATTTTATTATGAAAAAATATTATTTATTTATCCTATTTCTTATAAGCTTTAACTTAGTTTCTGCTCAGCTAAGCCCACAATCAAAAAAGATTACTGAAAAATTTTTCAAAGAATATGAAGAACTTGAAAATATAACTCCTGCATTAAAAAAGAAAAAAGGATATACTAATTATAAGGAATTAATAGAATTTCTAAATAATATTTCTACTACCCATCCAGATAAAATTTCACTTAAATATATTGGAGAATCAGCTAAAGGAAAGAAAATTCCTATTATGTTTTTATCTAATAATTCATTAAATCAACAAAAATTAAATATTTGGATGCAAGGAGGCTTACATGGTGATGAACCTGCAGGAACAGAAGCAATGTTATATCTTATACATACGCTGTTAAATGATTCAAAATACACTTATTTATTAGATAAGATAGATTTAGCAATTCTGCCTATGGCAAATATTGATGGTTTTCTAAAAAACAATAGATATGCAGCAAATGGGCTAGACTTAAATAGAGATCATACTAAGCTAATGGCTATTGAAACTAGATTAATTAAGGATGCATTTGTCCAATTTAATCCTGATGTAGCGCTTGATTTTCATGAATATAGACCATATAGAAAAGATTTTGCACAGCTAAGTACTTTTGGGATCTGTTCAGCTTATGATGTAATGTTCCATAATTCATCTAATCTGAATATTCCTGAAAATATTAGAATAATGATCGATACATTATTTACAAAAAATGCTAAAGATGAATTAGATAAAATAAATTTAAGGCATAGAAATTATATGAAATCTGAAAAAATTTCAGGTGAAATTCATTTTAGTCAAGGCACTACAACAGCTAGGTCTAGTTCTAATTCATTTGCATTAAATAATGTTTTTGCATCCCTATTCGAAATAAGGGGAGTTGGTATTGCAAAAACTTCATTTAAAAGAAGAGTAAATAGCGGATTAACTCTAGCATTATCATATTTAAAAACTAGTTATAACAATACAGACTTAATAAAAGAACAAATAGAAGTTGCTAATGGTATGAGCAATGAAATTATTGTAAAAATTGATAAGTCAATATATAGTGATAAGATTCAAGTCATTGATATCGATACAAATGAATTAATTGAATTAGATGTAATGATGAGGGATGCTAAGAAACCAATAGTTAAGCTAAAAAGGGTTAGACCTCAGGGATATATAATAAAAAAGGAATATAGCTCAATTATATCGAAATTGAAGAATTTAGGAATAGAAATGAGTCAAATTCAAAATGATACTGTAATTGATATAAATAAGTATCTGATTAAGGATTACAATGATAATTTTCTAGTTTATGAAAAAATGAAACTTCAAGAAGTTGAATCTGAATTAGTTGGTGATGTAATTCAATTTTCTAAGGGGGATTATATAATTTATATGAAACAACGTAGATCTAATTTAATTGCTGAACTTATGGAACCCGAAGCACCTAATAGTTTTGTAAGTTTTGGATTAATTAAAACAAGTATTGATGACGTTTTGCCAATATTTAGATTAAAAAAATAAAATTATAACATAAATAAATTAACAATATGAAAAAAAGTCTAATAATAATTTTCACAATATGTTTTTCAGCTATTGTTACCGCTCAAGAAAGCGACAAAAATAGTGCTGATTATAATTTCGGGAATGGTATATCATTTTCATTTAATGATGGAGACTACCTCTTTAATATATATGGTTTTATAAGACCAACCTATATATATAATGATATGCAAACTACTATGGATAATGGAATTTATAATGAAGTCTATAGACAATTTAAGTCTAAAAACTCAAATTTATTTATTGAAGGTAGAGCCTTTAAGGAAAAAGTTAGTTTTACAATTCAGATGGATTATAGTAGTCCCCAGCCATTAGTGGAAGCATTCATTGGATATCATTTAAATAATTCAACTACAATATATTTTGGTCAAATGCAGGTGTTCCATAATAATTTAGAGATGACTCACAATGAAAATAATTTGCGTTTTACTGATAGAGGCTTACTCAGTCAAAATTATACTCAAAGTGGTGAAGAATTTGGAATATTTATTGAGAGTAGCTTTGGAAATAGTTTTGTTATAGAGCCAAAATTAGCTATTACTTCTGGGGATGGAAAAAATTCATTTGGTGAGGATTCAAGGGATTCAGATCTAGGAGGTATTAAATTTGGGTCTAGGTTAAATATTTATCCTTTTGGAGCATTTAGTGAGGGAAATCAAAATTCATCCGTTGATTTAATTGGAGAGGAAAAGCTAAAGTTACAATTTGGAGTTGCATATTCTAAAAATCATGGAGTAAGCAATTCAATGGGAGACGGACACGGAGACTTCTTATTGTATGATAATAATGGAAATCATAATTTACCTGACTATTCTCAATTGTTTTTTGATTTGTTGTTAAAATACAATGGCTTTTCATTAATGCTGGAATATGCTGATTCATATGCAGGTAATTTACATCAAACTTATACGGATGAAAATGCATTTAATATTCTTGTGCCTCAGCAAATTAGTGAATATTTGTATCTAGGTGATAGTTATAATTTGCATTTTGGATATATGACTAAAAATGATTTAGGATTAGATTTTAGATATGAAATGTCAAACCCTGAATTTGACATGAATTCTGAATCTTTGTTACAATCATTTGATAGTTATGGATTTGGTATTTCTAAATATTTCAATGGAGATAATCTTAAAATGCAGTTAGGTGCCTATAAGGCAGATTATGATTCTGGAGACGAAATAGTATATGGAGAATTCCTAGTTCAAATTGCATTTTAAAAATTAATTGTTAGTTTCGTCATAATAAAAAAATAAAATCATGAGAAATTTATACATCTTATTATTATTCTTTACTGCTTCTATAGCTTATGGTCAGAATGATAATTCTCTTCTAGACCATTATAAAAAATATTATGAGCAGATGAAATCTCAAGGTGATGTTCAAGGAGTAATAAATGGTTTAACTCACTTAAATGTTTTAGAACCTAGTCAGGCTAGGGCTGATACACTTGCAGTATTATATATGAATGAAGGAAGGCATGTCCAAGCTTTAAATACCATTGGAATTGAAAGCAATGAAAATGACTCAGATATGGCAGTTGAGGTAAAAGCTATTTCACTTCAATTTTTAAATCAACTTGATAGATCTTTGGTTCATTATGAGGAGTTGTTTAAAAGAAAACCTAATCCGCTGATTGCATATGAATTAGCTGATATAAAAATTCAAATGGATGATTTAATGGGTGCCACTAAGAATATTACTTTCGGAATTGCCAATTCAAACAGTGATATTATGAGGACTTATTATGAGACTCAAGGCCAGTATAATGTACCAATGAAAGCTGCTTTTATTTATTTAAAAGGTTTAGTAAAATTTAAGGAGAATAAAGAAGATAATATTGATGCTGCAATTGCTATTATGGATGAGGCACTAGCAATAGCTCCTAATTTTAATTTAGCTAAGATTAGTAAGGATGCATTAAACGCACAGAAGAAAACTGATTAATTCTCAATTATTTGGTTTGATCTTTCAATCAACTTATCTATTTGATAGATAAAGTTTGAATTAGCAGATATAATATCGTTTATTCTATTTTTTTCTAGCTTTTTATCCATTTCATTTGATGAGTAGTGGGCTTCTAATATTAGAAATTTTGTTTCTAAAACATTAATTCTAGAAATAATTCCTGGTTTCCTAATTGACTTTGGCGTACTTTTTTTTAAACCATCAAAAAATCTTACTATATAGTCTTTATTGTCTTTAAAAAAGGAAAGTTCATTATTATTTAGCGAACTAATTACTTCTTTTAATTCTTGATATTCTATCCAATTGTTTAAAACATTTATTGTATTTAAACTTATATTATCTATTCTGATATTTGTAATTGAATCAGTATATATATCTACCTTTTCATAATTATTTTTATTGAAAGATCTGTTTTCTTGGTTGTCACAACAATAAAAAAAACTAAAGCAACAAATCAAACTGGTTAAAATAAATTTGTGTACTATCTTCATTTTATTGTTTTTGAAGATTAAACTTTTTTTGGTTTAGAAAAGTAATAAACAATTAAAATTAAAATTAAAATTATAGGTTCCCAAGTTAGCACATACCATGGCCATTCTCTAGTCAAAATAAGAGGATTATCAACTGCAGGTGCCTCTGCTAAATACATGTAATTAGAACCAAGAAAATGGTTTATTGGCATAATAATAGCTAAAAGAACATTCAAAGCGATAAATGTTCTTAGCCATGAATATGTTTTTAACTCCATATTCATAACATTTCTTAAATAAAGTGGAAAAGCAAGAATAATAGCATGCTTTACAAAAAATTGGATATAAAAAAAGTTAACTGACCCTTCATTTCTCTCAATAATAGTAAACCAGTCCTTCTCAGTATTATCAATTAATGGAGTTAGTATAGATACAGTACCTCCAATTATTCCACAATAAAAAAGAAATTCAAATAAAAATTGTCTTTTATTCTCTGGAATAAAAACAATAAAACAGCATATTAGGGCAGAAATACCACATAGATGAATTGGAAGTTGGTCTACTTCTGACCAAGTACCATCATATAAATGAATTACATGATTAGTAATGGTAAAAAATATCATTATTAAAGCAATGATTTTGATAAATTTAATTTTATTCTCTTGCTTGCTGATTTTACCCATATATAAGATGAATAATATAAAGGCCAAACTAGCTAATACTGTTATCATCCATTCGGTACTTAAAAATCCTATAGTATAATCCATTGTATATTTATTAGGTGTACGCTAAAGTTAAACATAATTAATCAAAAAACCCCCTTGAAAGGGGGTTTGTGGTACCTCCAGGAATCGAACCAGGGACACACGGATTTTCAGTCCGTTGCTCTACCAACTGAGCTAAGGTACCTTAAAATGAGCCTCAAATATAGATGCATTTTTATTATTGAGCAAAATAATTATTATAAATAATCCTTTTGTAAATTTGATGCACAAGTTATAATATGAATTTAATTATTGATATAGGAAATACTAACACAAAAATTGCAGTATTTGAGCATGATAATATTATTGAAACGGATATTTTTAATGCTGAAAACACTATTGAAGC
>JAZABS010000079.1:0-5893 GCA_036136835.1 Bacteroidota bacterium | reverse complement strand
ATGAAGCATAATTCAAATATATAATTAATTCTTACTCCAAATAATATCGTATTGTCCTGCAAGTGATATATAGTTGTGTTTATTTTCTATAAAAACTCTAGCATTATTTGATATTTCCAAAATATTTTTTGGGTTTTCAATTAACCACTCTAAGCTTTTAATTATTTTTTTGTGATCAGGTAATGCATTAATTGCTACTGAATTTTCGTTTATTCTATACATTTCTAACCATTCTTTTTCTGCGCCAGTAAAAACAACTTTCCCTAATGCCATTGCTTCAAGTGCATTATAGCCTTGGTCATAAGCATAAACTTGATCTAAAACTATGTGAGAATTTTCAACAGACCTAATGTGTTCAACATAATTTAAATCTACGGTATTTATTATTTCTACTTTATCCTTATATTTTTCTTTTATAACATTTAAAGCTTTGTCAAAGAAAATATTTCCTTTTTTTAAATAATTTTTTGAATTAACAGCATGAAGGATTTTTATCTTATCATGTATCTCAATTTTCTTATATTTTATTTTATCTACATTAATTGGATTAGGGATTAATCCTAAATATTTTTTTTCATTAAGATATGGAATATGATAATCTATATCTGAACTAATTATACCATTAACATTTTCTTCCAGATACTTATGAAGTTTAATGTAATTCTTGCTAGTATATTTTAGTATATATCTGTATGATTTTTTAAGATTAGGATTTTCTAAGTAAGGACTTAAAATTGAATATCTAAATTTTTTATTTAAAGCATACTCGACACTTTTTTTGTCAACTCCGCATGAAAGTAGAAATAGTTTTTTATTATTTTTTTTTAATTTTTTAATTAGAGATATTTCTAGGCTAGGCAACGTTTTAAATGCATTTTCATTTATTAATTGTACAACATCATAATTTTTTAGATCGTTAATTATTTTTTTTGCTCTAAAATAAATTTCAATCTCATTTAGACTAATTTTAAAGAGTTTGTCAAATAATTTTGCAATTGGTTTTAATAATTTTAGATTGAAATAGTATGAATCTAATTTTATGTCAACTGGATAATTTTTAAAACCATCTCCTGAGCCAACTAATGTAACTTGATGTCCATTTTTTTCAAGCCCTTCTTTCAAAGAGTTGTGTAGTCTACTATATTCTCCAATCAGTAAGATTTTCATTATATTGTGTGCAATAGTTTAAATATAATTATTAATGAACAACGTTGCCATTAAAAACGATAGTTTGGAAATTTTAGTATCTACAAATGTGATGGATAGCGATGAATTTATTTATAAAATGTTTAAAAACTGTTCAAATTTTAGTAATCCAGTATTGGTCATTAATCAGTCTAAAAAAAAAATAAATTTTACTCGAAATAATTTTAGGATAATTAATACTGATCAAGCTGGTCTTTCAAACAGTAGAAATCTGGCTATTAATAATTCTAAAGGAGAAATTTGCTTGCTTGCTGATGATGATGTAACATATACTTCAGATTTTATTCAAATTATTGTAAATGCATTTAATGAAAACAAGAATGCTGATTTGATTACTTTTCAAGCAATTAGTGATTTAGGAAAATCTTTTAAAGATTATCCAAAAGTAAAAAAGCATAATAAGAGATCAATATCAACTATTAATTCATTTTTAATAGCCTTTAGGCGTGAAAGCATTCAAATGAATAGAATTAAATTTGATTGTAGATTTGGATTAGGGTCAACTTTTGAAACAGGTGATGAATATATATTTTTGAGAAATGCTTTGGATAAAAACTTAAATGTTATTCATTGCCCAAGAGTTATACTTTCTCATAAATCCCTTAGTTCAGGACAGGATGTAACAAATGATAAAATTATTTTTGCAAGAGCCGCAATATTTTATAAATATTATGGTTTTATATCATATATAAAATTGTTTCATCATTTATTATTGTTATTAAAAATTAATGCAATTAAATTTGGAGAACTTTTTTCAAAATATAAAGTTGGATTAAAAGGAATTAGAAATTATAAATCAGTATCATGAAAAGTAGATCGATAGAAAACGTTGAAATAATTTCTATACCAAAAATTGTTGATGATAAAGGAAGAGGAAAACTTTCTGTAATTGAAAAATCAATAGTTCCATTTGAAATAAAAAGGGTTTATTATTTATATGATGTTCCAAGTGATGCATTTCGCGGAGGTCATGCACATAAGGATTTATATCAATTTATGATACCTTTGAGTGGTAGTTTTGAAGTAAGTATTGATGATGGTTTTAATAGTAAAAAGATCATGTTAAATAAGCCAGATCAAGGTCTTCTAATACCTAGTGGAATATGGAGGGAAATGGATAATTTTTCAGCCGGATCAGTTTGTTTAGTTCTTGCCTCTGAAGTTTATGATGAATCAGACTATTTTAGAGATTATAATTCTTTCCAAGATTATAAAAAAAACTAAGCCTAATCTTTACATAAATATGCAAGCCTGTATAGATCAAAAGCAATCATATTAGGCTTTTTACTAATTAAATTAGCTTCCAATTTACTATTTATAGTATTAATTATTGCATAAAACATTTTAGTCAGTAAAAGACCTTTTAATATTTTATATGACTTTAAAATTGAAATATCATGTCTTCTTAGATAATTGTTTTTATACATGTATTTCAAATTATCTAATGCAGATCTAGTTTTTTCTATAAAATACTGGTTTTCATCTAGCCCATAATGATAAACTTCATTATCTATGTGTACTATTTTTGATTTATTATATTTTAATGAAGCACCAAAAAAGTAATCTAATCCATATCCGTTAATACCAATAGGTATTTCTATCTTATCAAAGATTTGCTTATTTATCATATAATTGGATGATATAATATATTTAAATGGCTTCTTCATCCTCTTTTTTGCTGATACTTGCTCTCTATTTCTTCCAAATGTATATCTTAATGAAGTTTGCTCAGAATAGCTGTCTTTTTTGTAACTAAATCCTCCAAAAATTACATCGGTTGTGTCGATATATTTTAAATAAGTTTCTAAATAATTTTCATTTTTTGGAATAGTATCCACATCGATAAATATTAGCCAATTATATTGAGCTTTTTCAGCTAATAGTTTTCTATTGGCAATTCTGCCAATATTTTTTTTACTCTCAATAAATTGGCAGTTAGTCAATGCATTTATTTGTTGGTTACCTTCATTTAAAGGTGAAAAAGATCCATCATCTATACATATAATTTCATAGGTGATTCCTAAAATTAATGCTTGTTTCTCAAGTTTCTTAACCAAAGGAAGTGCATTAAAATCATAACATGGAATTAGAATAGAAATCATTTATATATTGAATTTATGTTTTTGTTTTTTATGTCAATTTCAGAAATTTTTCCTAGTTCACATATATATGTTCTACTAGGAAATTTATCAATTAAGATAAAATCATGGGTGGCCATCAAAATTGTATTACCCTTTTGATTTAGTTCAATTAATATATCCATTACCTCAATACTAGTCTTGGGATCAAGATTTCCTGTAGGTTCATCAGCAATTATAAGTTTTGGACTGTTTAGAAGAGCCCTTGCAATTGCTACTTTTTGTTGTTCACCACCAGATAATTGACTTGGAAATTTACTTATTAAATTTTCAATGTGAACCTTTTCAAGCACTTCATTTATTCTATTGCTAATTTTTAATTTATCCTTCCAGCCTGTAGCTTCTAGAACAAATTTTAGATTGTCACAAACATTTCTATCACTAAGAAGTTTAAAATCTTGAAAAACAATTCCCAGTTTTCTCCTTAGAAGTGGTATTTGACTATCCTTTAAATTATTTAGTTCAAAACCTACAATAGATCCTGTTCCATTATTAAGTTTTATATCTGCATATAGACTTTTTATTAAACTAGTTTTACCACTGCCAGTTCTGCCAATCAAATAGACAAATTCTCCATTTTCAATTTCAATATGAACACTATTAAGGATTTTCTTATTGTCTTGAATAATTGATATATCTTCTAACTTTAGAATAGCATTGCTCATTTAATCTTTATTTATAAATTAAGTATTTGTTTCTTATTAATTTGAATTTATCTATTTTTTCTTTCCAGCTTTTTCTAATTATTTCTTCATCAACATTATTTATAATTTGATTTTTTAAATCTTCTGTGCCAGCTAATTTTATAAAATAGTTGTTAAAGAATTTATCTTGATTTTGAGTGTTATTATATGCATCAATAATATAACTTAAATTTAACTTTCTTTCCAATAAATTATTTCTAAGATCAATACCATAGCATTTTTTATTGTTATGAGGAGGGAATTTTGATCCTTTATTTGGTTTTGGTGTAAATGTGTATTTATAAATTTTTGGATTTAAATATGGGCTGCCATAAACTTGAAATTGATTAGATGTGCCTCTCCCTACACTTACATTGGTTCCTTCAAACAAGCAAAGTGAGGGATAAAGAAATATTGACCTGTCATTTGGCAGATTCGGAGATGGTTTAATTATTAAGCTATAATTGTAATCATGCTTATAATTTAAAAGTTTTATTACTTGTAGGTTACATTTTAAATTATTATTCAACCACCCCTCACCATTTATCATTAGCGAGTATTCTCCAATTGTCATCCCATAAACAATTGGAACGGGATGCATTCCTACAAAACTTTTATTTTCTTCTTCTAAAACTGGGCCATCAATATAACTCCCATTTGGATTTGGTCTATCAAAGACTAATAATGGAATATTATTTCTGGCACAAGCCTCCATTACATAATGCAATGTCGATATATGTGTATAAAAACGTGTTCCAACATCTTGTATGTCAAAAATCATAACATCAATATCAATTAAATCGTCATCAGATATTTTTCCATATTCTCTTTCTTTTCCGTGAAGAGATATAATACTAATTCCTGTATTTTTATCTATGTCATCAGGAACATTTTCTCCATTATAATTTTCACCTTTATATCCATGTTCAGGTGTGAATATTTTTTTTATATTCATTCTTAATGAAAGTAAAGAATCGACTAGGTGAGTATAGTTGTTATTTTTTTTAAAAATTACACTTGTATGGTTTGCAACAATTCCAATATTTTTTCCTTTTAAATTATCTAAATACTCTGTTATTTGATTTGCCCCAACTATGATATTATCAATATAAATTTCACTTTTTTTATTTTTAATATATATGTTAGTAGAATGAATATTCCATATATTTGATTGAAATAATATTACTACTATTAAGTATCTTATAAAGTAAATTAAATTCATATTTAGATTTTGAATTTCGAATATTTTTTAGCGAAAAGAATCATAAGTACTAGATCCTATAAAAATAGTATTTCAGGCCCAATTATAAAAATTGGAATTTTTGCGATTGCTTTAGGAATTATAGTTATGCTAATTTCTATTGCAACAGGTCTAGGGATGCAAAATGAAATAAAAAAGAAAATTTCAGCATTCAATGGAGATATTTCAATTTATAATTTTCAAAGTACAAATTATGAAGATTCAAATGTTCCTATGGACTATGACTTGGAAATTTCTGCTAATCTTTCCAAAATTAAAGGTGTAGTAAAAACGCAAAAAATTGCTAGCAAATTTGGTTTAATAAGAACAAAGAAGGATTTTGATGGTGTGCTTTTTAAGGGTGTTGATAAAGATTATGACTGGGATAGAATTAGTAATTTTTTAATTAACGGTAATTTTCCAAAAATCTCTAATGTACTATCTAATCAAGTTTTAGTTTCAGAATTGTTAGCAAATAGATTGCAATTAGAAGTTGGAGATAGTTTTCAAATGCTTTTCTCAAGAAATTCCGAAAATTCGGCTATAAGAAAATTTGAAATTTCTGGAATTTATTCATCTGGTTTTAACGAATTGGATAGTAAATATATAATAGGTGACTTTAAACA
>JAZABS010000078.1:0-16541 GCA_036136835.1 Bacteroidota bacterium | reverse complement strand
AACTCTACACTTATGGAAGAGCATAAAAAAGCAAACGTTGTTGGGATTAGTTATAAGACAGTTAATGTAGCTGGTGAGGCTGGAGACGCATCTCCAAGTACACCAATTGGAGTAAATCTTCCAAATGCAAATTGGATTAGAGCTGAAGTTGGTAGTAAATCAGTTTCGCTTGGAAATATAATTAACGCATATAATAATTCCGGATCTTCTGGAAGGCTAAAAGAATTTTCGTATGATAATCAGGAATATGATTTAGAAGTTAAACATGGGCAACTTGCTGACAAAATGCATACTGCATTGCATGAAGTAATTGGACATGCATCGGGTCAGCTTAATCCTGGAGTGGGAGAGCCAAAAGAAACTTTAAAAAATTATAGTTCTACTATGGAAGAAGGAAGAGCAGACCTAGTAGGACTATATTATTTGTATAGTCCAAAACTTCAGGAGCTTGGTTTAGTAGAGGATTGGAAAGAAGTTGGAATGGCTGCTTATGATGGCTATATAAGAAATGGTTTAATGACTCAGTTAATTAGATTAAAACTAGGCGCTGATGTTGAACAAGCTCATATGAGAAATAGACAATGGGTAAGTGCTTGGAGCTTTGCAAGAGGAAAAGACGAAAATGTTATTGAACAGGTCAAGAAAGATGGGAAGACATATTATAACATTAATGACTATGAAAGATTGAGAGAAATTTTTGGTGAGCTATTAAGGGAAACCCAAAGAATTAAATCTGAAGGAGATTTTAAAGCAGCTCAAGATTTAGTTGAAGGATATGGAGTAAAGGTAGATCAAGAAATTCATGCTGAAATTCTAGAGAGAAATAAACAATTTAAAGGTGCTCCATATAGTGGATTTGTTAATCCTGAATTAGTGCCAATAACTGATAGCTCTGGTGAAATAACTGATATTGAAGTGAAGTATGTAAAGACTTTTGAATATCAAATGATGAAATATTCTAAAGACTTTGGTTTTTTGACAAAAAATTAGTGCTTAAATAAAATAATATTTTATTGCAGCTATTAAAGCGATAAAACAAATAAAAGCAAGCAATACCCAAATGCTTCCTTTATAATATTGTTGATGAAGTTTGTAGTCTTTCTTATACGCTATAGCTAGTAGTATAGAAAAACCAATTATAAAACAAATTGCAAATATTATTTGACCTTCGCTAAACATAAATTTTTTAGCGAAACTAATAAATTAATATAAAAACTATTTAAAAATGAAAGATAAAATTTTAGCAGTACAAGAGTTTCATGAGGCTTTTAAAATAGGGTACCTGACTTCTCCTAAAGCAGATTTGGGAATTGAAAAAAACTCCCTTAGGTATAGATTGATGAAAGAAGAAAATGATGAATATTTTGATGCAGCAAAAAACGGTGATTTAGTTGAGGTAGCAGATGCATTAGGGGATATGCTATATATTTTATGCGGAACAATACTTGAACATGGATTACAATACAAAATTGAAGAGGTTTTTGATGAAATTCAGCGAAGCAATATGAGTAAATTGGCTGAAGATGGATCTCCTATATATAGGGAGGATGGAAAAGTATTAAAAGGTCCGAATTATTTTAAGCCTAAGATAGCAGAAATACTAAGTAAATAGCTATACTTTGTATCTCCAATTATGAGGGTCTTCAGATTTATTAGTTTGAATATCAACCAATTTCTTTTTTAGTTTTTTAGCATAAGAATCTTCAATATCAGGCAAGACAAAATGCTCTTGTTTATGCTCAAACTCTGAGATTTCACTAACCACTGCAGCTGTTCCCGTTCCAAAAATTTCCTTTAACGTATTTTCTCTTGCAGCTTCTTTGATTTCTTCAACTGTAATTCTTCTTACATCTACATCTATCCCAAAATCTTTTGCAATCTGAATTATGCTTTTTCTTGTTACTCCATCAAGAATTGTATCAGTTGTTGGTGCAGTAATTAATTTATCTCCAATTCTGAAAAAAACATTCATTGTTCCAGCTTCCTCTAAATATTTGTGCTCATTTGAATCAGTCCATATAATTTGTTGGAAACCTTTTTCTTTTGCTAGATTAGTTGGATAAAATTGTCCTGCATAATTCCCGGCAGCTTTTGCATAGCCAATACCGCCACTTGCCGCTCTACTATATTTATCTGCTATTTCAACCTTTACTTTTCCAATGTAATAAGGTGTGGCAGGTGCACATATAATCATGAACTTGTAATTTTTTGATGGTGAAGCCTGGATAGCATATTCATTACCAATAACAAATGGTCTTACATATAATGCACTTCCTTCATCTTTTTTTATCCAATCCTTTTCAAGATTTAAGAGTTTTGTTAATGCATCGATGAAAAGGTCTTCCGGAAATTCAGGGATAGCTAGTCTAATGGCCGATTTATTAAATCTACTAATATTTTCTTTTGGTCTAAATAGCCAAATTCCGTCATTAGAGTCTTTATAAGCCTTCATTCCTTCAAAAATTGCTTGACCATAGTGAAAAACACTAGCTGAAGGTTCAATTGAAATGGATTGATAGGGTAATATTCTTGGATTTTGCCATTTCCCTTCTATATAATCACATTCAAACATATGATCAGTAAATACCGATCCAAATGAAAAATTATCAAAATCAATTTGATCAATTTTGCTTTTACTTGCCTTTGAAATGTGTATATCTAAACTCAATTTTTGAAATAAAAAACTTTTGCAAAATTACATATTTATATTTAAAAAAATGAGTTAAATTATTAAGAAACAATTTTTGAAATTATATATTTACCTACTTTATTTTTGATTAATGAAAGTACTAATTACTGGAGCTACCGGTCTTATTGGATCTCAAATAATTGAAGACTGCATCAAATCCAATATATCTGTAAATTTTTTAACTACATCTAGAAGAAAAATAATCAAATCTGATATGGTTAATGGATATTACTGGAATCCTAGTAAAAAGGTTATAGATTTAGATTGCTTTATTGATATTGACACAATAATTGCACTGTCTGGCTCATCTATTTTTAGCTTATGGACTAGAAAGAGAAAAAAAGAAATCATTAGCAGTAGAGTCTTGAGCCTTGAGTTTTTGAAGGAATCTATTGAAAATAATGATATAAAAATCAGTCAATTAATTTCAGCAAGTGGAATTAGTCTTTATCCTGATTCATTGAAAATTAAGTATGATGAAAACGAGTCAACTTTTGATGATTCTTTTCTATCAAATGTCATAATGAAATGGGAAACTGCAGCAAATTCATTTAGTACTATTGGTGTAAAAGTTTCAATAGTTAGAATTGGACTGGTTTTATCAAAAAAGGCAGGTGTTTTAAAACAAACTATAATGCCTATGAAATTTGGGTTTGGAATTATATTTGGTTCTGGAAATCAAATACAATCATGGATTCATATAAATGATCTTTCCAGAATTTTCTTGTTTATTATGCAAAAAAAAATAGAAGGAAATTATAATGCTGTTTCAAATAATAATTTAACAAACTTAGAATTCACTAGGACAATTTCATCAAATTATTCAAGGGCAATTTTTAATATTAAAATTCCAAAAATATTTTTCAGTTTGATATTTGGAGAGATGCATGAAATTTTATTTAAAAGTCATAATATTTCTTCAAGAAAAATTCAAAACCTTGGATTTCGTTTTAAATTTGAAAATCTTGATTATGCCGTTAAAAATTTAATAGGGTGACAATTTGACATTTATCAAATATTGGCAGTACTTTTGCTATGTAATAGTTAAATAAGTATAATTTATTTTAAAATGAGTAAGAAAAAATCTAAGAAAACGGAAACATCAAAAAACGATGATCATCTTAAGGATGAAATAAATCAAGAAGTTGAAGATAATTCTAGTGTAGATGAATTACAATTAGAGAAAGAAAAATATCTTAGACTCTTTGCAGAATTTGAAAATTATAAGAAAAGGACTGCAAGGGAAAGAATCGAACTATTTTCGACAGCTAGTGAAGAAGTTATGACCTCATTACTGCCAATTTTGGATGATTTTGATAGGGCTAGTGCTGAAATTGAAAAAAATAAGGATGATGAAATATTCAAGGGCATCATTCTAATTCAAAATAAATTTACTGATGCATTGAAATCTAAAGGATTAAGTTTGATCGAAGTTAAAGAAGGTGATGAGTTCTCAGCAGATGATCACGAGGCCGTTACTCAAATAGAAGCACCTAGTGCTAAGCTTAAAGGTAAAATTATTGATGTAATTGAAAAGGGATATAAATTAGGAGATAAAATTATAAGGTATCCTAAAGTAGTTATTGGTAAATAAAATGAAAGAAGATTATTATAAAACACTGGGAGTTACTAAAAGTTCTAGTCAAGGGGAAATAAAGAAAGCCTATCGTAAGATGGCTATAAAATACCATCCTGATAAGAATCCAAATGATAAGGCTGCTGAAGAAAAATTTAAAGAAGCAGCTGAGGCATATGAGGTATTAAGTAATCCGGATAAAAAAGCCAAATATGATCAATTTGGACATCAAGCCTTTCAAAATGGTGGTGCAGGATTTGGTGGTGGAATGAATATGGATGATATATTCAGTCAATTTGGAGATATTTTTGGGAGTGCCTTTGGAGGAGGTTTTGGAGGTTTTGGAGGACAAAGACAGAGAATAGTTAAGGGAAGTAATTTAAGAGTAAGAGTTCAGTTAACATTAGAAGAAATTTCCAAAGGTGTAGATAAGAAAATAAAAGTCAAAAGAAAAATTAAAGCTCCAGGAGCAACTTTTAAAACCTGTTCAACCTGTAATGGTACTGGTCAAGTTACAAGAGTTACAAGTACAATTCTTGGAAGAATGCAAACTTCAACAACATGTCAATCTTGTGGAGGATCTGGACAAACTATTGATAATAGACCAAAAGGTGCAGATGTACATGGTCTTATTGTAAAAGAAGAGACTGTTAATATTCCTATTCCTGCAGGGGTAGTAGATGAAATGCAACTAAAGGTAAGCGGTAAAGGAAATGAAGCTCCAGGAAATGGCATTAATGGAGATCTTTTAGTTGTAATTAATGAAATCCCTCATGATAAACTTCAACGAGAAGGAGATAACCTTCATTATGAATTATATGTAAGTATGCCAGATGCAATTTTAGGGACAAACAAGGAAATAAATACAGTTACAGGGAAAGTTAGAATAAAGATTGATTCAGGTATGCAATCTGGAAAAATATTGAGACTAAGAGGCAAGGGCATACCAAATATTAATGGTTATGCAACAGGAGATCTTTTAGTCCATGTAAATGTATGGACTCCAAAAACATTAAACAAAAAGCAAAAACAATTCTTTGAGTCAATGAAAGATGACGAGCATTTTGAACCAAAACCTGAAAGTTCTGATAAGTCCTTTTTCGATAGAGTAAAGGATATGTTTTCTTAGCTAATTTTTTCATAATTTTTTCATAATTCTTCCTTATAATACAATATATTCAGTTGTACTCTATTATCTTTATTGACTAGATTTTAATTGAATATGGAGGATTTATTAGTAGTTGACTCAGTATCAAAGACTTTCGCTGATCATAGAGCATTAAACAGTGTTTCAATTAATATTCCTAAGTCGAGTATTTTTGGTTTATTAGGTCCAAATGGTGCAGGAAAAACAACTCTAATTAGGATAATTAATCAAATTACCATGCCTGATTCTGGAAAAGTTTTCCTAGATGGAAACCCTCTTAATCCAGAGCACATAAAAGACATTGGTTATTTGCCAGAAGAGAGAGGTTTATATCCAAAAATGAAGGTAGGAGAGCAGGCACTTTATTTAGCTCAATTAAAAGGTATGAAAAAATTAGATGCAAGAAAACAACTAAAGCATTGGTTTGAAAAGTTTGGTATATCTGAATGGTGGGATAAAAAGGTAGTTGAGCTTTCAAAAGGAATGGCACAAAAAGTTCAGTTTATAGTTACTGTCTTGCATAAGCCAAAACTATTAATATTTGATGAGCCATTTTCTGGTTTTGATCCTATTAATGCAAATTTAATTAAGGATGAAATTCTTAATCTTAGAAATGAAGGTGCTACTGTTATATTTTCAACTCATAGAATGGAGTCGGTAGAAGAATTGTGTGATTATATAGCATTAATTCATAAGTCAAATAAGATTTTAGATGGTAAACTAGATAAAATAAAAAGGGAATTCCGCACCAATACATTTGAAGTTGGATTGGAAACTAATAATCAATCTCAATTAGAAGAAGAAATAAAAGCAAATTATAATACTTTAAAGCCAACATTTAAGGGGCTAGGTGATAATTTAATGTTAAATGTATTATTAAAGGATTCTCAAACTTCTGATGGGCTCCTAAATTTTATTTCAAATAAAGCTAAAGTTCAGCATTTTAAAGAGGTGATTCCTAGTGCAAATGATATTTTTATTAAATCTGTTAAAGAAAACTGAAAATGGGACATCTTGGATTAGTTACAGAAAGAGAATATTTAAATAAGGTTAAAAACAAATCCTTTATTCTAGCTACATTTTTAACCCCTATTATTATAACGTTATTTATATTTCTTATATCATATTTAACAAGTATAAACAATGATACTATTAAGGTTATTTCAGTAGTTGATAAAACAGGTTACTTTACAAATTCATTGGATAGTTCTGATGATTTAAAATTTGAATTTATTAATGATTTTGATCTAGAAGAAGCTAAACTAGTATCAAAAACTAAAGCTGATTATGGATTGTTATATATACCTTATTATTCAGATTTAGACCGAATTGCAGATTCTACAATGTTTATTTCTGAAGATGCTCCTTCAATAACTATAATATCAAGAATTGAAGGAAAATTAGAAAAAGTTTTAACAAATAAAAACTTTGAAAATGCAGGACTAGATATTGATAAGATTAACAAATCAAAAATCTATATAAATTTATATCAAGAGAGTTTCGAAGGTGAAGAAACAACAAAGATGGATGGTATAGTTAAAATGGCGTTTGCTTTCTTTTTAGGTATGCTTCTATATATTTTCATTTTTGCATATGGCGGAATGATTATGATGAGTGTAATAGAAGAGAAGACTAGTAGAATTGTAGAGGTTATGATCTCTTCGGTAAAACCATTTCAATTGATGATGGGAAAAATTTTGGGGACCTCACTAGCTTCCCTTACACAATTTTTAGCCTGGAGTATACTACTAGTGATATTGTCATATGTTTTTACCGCTATTTTTGGAATAGAATCGTCTGTTCAAAATAATGAGATGTTACTAAGTTCTTCTGGAAATGTATCGATGAATCAAGAAGCATTAGATATGGTTTCAGCATTTCTAAACCTTCCGTTGCTAAATATATTAGTTGCTTTTCTTTTATATTTTATTGGTGGGTATTTATTATATGCTTCATTATTCGCAGCCATAGGAGCAGCAGTAGATAATCAAACAGATGCTCAGCAATTCATGATGCCAATTACAATTATTCTTATTCTTGCTCTTTATGTAGGTATGTTTACTGTTCCTGAAGATCCAAATGGAACGGTTGCACTTATTTTTTCATACATTCCTTTTACCTCTCCTGTTGTTATGATGATGAGAATTCCAAATGGTGTTCCAGTTTATGAACAAATTATTTCAATAATAATTTTATATTTTACTTTTGTATTATGTATCTGGTTTGCAGCTAAGATATACAGGGTTGGAATCCTTATGTACGGGAAAAAACCAAGTATTAAAGAATTAATTAAGTGGCTTAGATATTAAATTAAGTTATGTCAAAGATTTTAATAATAGAAGACGAGGCTTCAATAAGAAGAGTCTTAGTAAAAATTCTATCTGAAGAAGATAAATCCCATGAGATCTATGAGGCTGAAGATGGTCTTTCTGCTTTGAATAAGATCAAAAAAGAAAATTTTGATCTTATATTATGTGACATAAAAATGCCAAAAATGGATGGCATAGAAGTTTTAGAATTCTCCAAGAAAATTAAGCCAGAGATTCCTATAATTA
The DNA here is from genome assembly GCA_036136835.1 of Bacteroidota bacterium. Classification (GTDB taxonomy): domain Bacteria; phylum Bacteroidota; class Bacteroidia; order Flavobacteriales; family Flavobacteriaceae. The sequence goes on along the minus strand of JAZABS010000078.1, from coordinate 8,574 downwards.
TGATTTCTGGGCATGGCGACCTTGACACAGCGGTAGATTCAATGAGAAAAGGTGCTTATGATTATATATCCAAGCCTCCTGACTTAAATAGACTCTTAAATACTGTTAGAAATGCCATTGATAAGAAAAATTTAATTACCCAAAACAAATTATTAAAAAGAAAAATTATTAACTCTTATGAAATGATAGGAGATAGTAAGGAATTAAATAAAATTAAAGATCTTATAGAAAAGGTCGCATCTACTGATGCAAAAATATTAGTATGTGGTCCTAATGGATCAGGAAAGGAGCTTGTTGCTAGATCAATTCATAGTTCAAGTAATAGGGCTCATAATCCTTTAATAGAAGTTAATTGTGCCGCTATTCCAAGTGAATTAATAGAAAGCGAGTTGTTTGGTCATGTAAAGGGTTCTTTTACAGGTGCAGTTAAAGATAAAACGGGTAAATTTGAAGCAGCTAATAGTGGAACGATTTTTCTTGATGAAGTGGGAGATATGAGCCTTTCAGCTCAAGCTAAAGTTCTAAGAGTTTTACAGGATAATTGCATTCAAAAAGTTGGAGGTGGTAAGGATATAAGAATTGATGTAAGAGTAATCGCAGCTACTAATAAAGATTTAAAAAAGGAAATAGATAATGGAAAATTTCGAGAGGATTTATATCATAGACTTGCTGTAATTGTTATTGATGTTCCTTCCTTAAATAAAAGAAAAGAAGATATACCTTTATTAATAGATTACTTCTGTAAAAATATATGTAAATCTCAAGGAATAAAGGAGAAGAAATTTTCAAAACCTGCATTAAAATTATTGAAATCAATGGATTGGAGCGGTAATGTAAGGGAATTGAGAAATGTAGTTGAAAGATTAATAATTTTAGGTGATGAAAAGGAGATATCTGAAAAGAATGTTAAACAATTTGCAAAATAAATTTTATTAAGATGAAAAAGATTGTATTTGTATTTTTTATATCAATAAATATGTTATCTCAAACTGATGCTGAGACTATTAAATCTATATATAATAATTCTCTTTCAAATGGCAAAAGCTATGAATGGCTAGATCATCTCTCAAATAAAATTGGTGGCCGTCTATCAGGATCATTAAATGCTGAAAGAGCTGTTTATTGGACAAAGTCAGAACTTGAAAAAATAGGATTAGATAAGGTTTGGTTACAACCAGTTATGGTCCCAAAATGGGTAAGGGGAAATCCTGAATTTGCATACATTGAAACAGCTCCTGGTAGAACTACTTCAGTTAATATATGTGCTTTAGGGGGTTCGATAGCAACTCCAGCATCAGGACTTAAAGCTGAGGTAATTGAAGTTAAAAATTTTGAAGAATTAGAAAAAATTGGCAGAAAAAATATTGAGGGAAAAATTGTTTTTTATAACAGACCAATGGATGAAACCTTAATTGATACTTTTAAAGCATATGGAGGTTGTGTTAACCAAAGATATGAAGGAGCTGTTCATGCTATTGAATATGGTGCTGTTGGTGTTATTGTTAGATCAATGAATTTAGCCATAGATGATTTACCTCATACAGGAAGTATGACTTATGAGGATATACCAGTTAAAAATAGAATTCCTTCTGCTGCAATTAGTACTAGTGATGCTGATATACTTAGTTCTATGCTTAAAATGGATAAAAATATTAAGTTTTACTTCAAGCAAAATTGTAAACAAATGGATGATGTACTATCATATAATGTCATAGGTGAAATAACAGGAACTGAGTTCCCGAATGAATATATTTTAGTAGGAGGCCATTTAGACTCTTGGGATTTAGGAGATGGTTCACATGATGATGGTGCTGGTTGTGTTCAGTCAATGGATGTTATTAGATTATTAAGGTTGTCAGGAGTTAAACCAAAAAGAAGTATTAGGGTTGTCTTATTTATGAATGAAGAGAATGGATTAAGAGGGGCAAGAAAATATGCAGAAGAATCATTTGCAAAAGGTGAAAATCACATTTTTGCTTTGGAAAGTGACGCTGGAGCATTTACCCCTAGAGGATTTTATTTTGATACCGATAAAAATAATTTTGATCAGATTTTAAGTTGGAAAAGTCTGTTCAAGCCCTATTTAATTCATTTTTTTGAATTAGGAGGCAGTGGAGCTGATGTGGGACCTTTAAAAACTCCAACTAATGTGCTTAGTGGATTAAAGCCTGATTCTCAAAGATATTTTGACCACCATCATTCATCTAGTGATACTTTTGATGCTGTAAATAAAAGAGAATTAGAATTGGGCGCAGCTACTATGACTGCATTAGTTTATTTAATTGATAAATATGGTTTAGTTAATAATCCTAAGTTATAGTTAATGAAAAAAATCTTTTTATTTTTGATTTTAACCCCATTAATTATGAATTCACAAGAGAAATTACCTTTTTATGAAATCTCAGATTATCCTGAATCTTATTCTCAGGCAGCTATAGTTGGAAGAATGATTGATGGTCTTGGATTTAGATATTATTGGGCAACAGAAGGCCTAACTGAGAAAGATTTAAGTTATAGGCTTCCAAATGATAGTAGGTCGTCCTATGAGACTCTTCTTCATATCTACGATCTTTCAAAGATGATATTAAATACTGCTTTAAATTTACCAATTGAGAGAAATGATAGTAAAGGAATGGAATTTAAAGAAATTAGAGAAAATACACTGAATAATCTTAAAAAGGCGTCAGATATATTTAAGGAAACAGATAATTTTCAAGAATTAAGAATTATTTTTTTAAGAGATTCTAAAACCACTGAATTTCCATTTTGGAACCAATTAAATGGCCCAATTGAAGATGCTGTATGGCATTGTGGACAAATTGTTGCATTTAGAAGAGCAAGTGGGAACCCGATTAGTAAGAAAATAAGTGTATTTACAGGTAAGGTTAACGAAGATTAATCAATTTTGTTAATTGTCTTTCTTATTTCAAGCAAATTTGTTAATAACTTTTCTAAATTACTTAGATTTAGCATATTTGCTCCATCACTTTTAGCATTTTCAGGTTCAAAATGAGTTTCTATAAATAAACCATCTACATTATTTACAACTCCTGCTCTTGCAATAGTTTCAATCATTTTAGGTAAACCCCCTGTTACACCAGATAATTGATTTGGTTGCTGAAGAGAATGTGTTACATCTAGAACGGTAGTCGCAAATTCTTTCATTGTTGGAATCCCTCTAAAATCTACTATCATATCCTGGTATCCAAACATACTCCCTCTATCTGTTACCATTACATTTTTATTACCGGATTTAATCACTTTATCAACTGCATGTTTCATGGAATCAGGACTCATAAATTGTCCCTTTTTTATGTTTACAATCTTACCTGTTTTTGCAGCTGCTGTAAGTAGGTCAGTTTGTCTTGCTAGAAAAGCGGGTATTTGAAGAATATCAACGTATTCTGATGCTAATTTTGCATCAGATACCTGATGAATGTCAGTTAATGTTGGGATATTTAGTTTGTTAGATATATTTTTTAGAATATTTAGAGCTTTTTCATCTCCTATACCTGTAAAACTGTCTAATTTACTTCTGTTGGCTTTTTTAAAGCTTCCTTTAAATATAAAAGGGATTTCAAGTTTATTTGTAATCTTTAATATTTCTTCTGCAATTTTATTTGCCATCTGTTCACCTTCAATTGCACAGGGGCCAGCGATCAGAAAAAAACTATTTGAATTAGTGTGTTTTAGTTTAGGTATATTATTTAATTCCATAATATTCTAAAATGTTTAGAGCAAAGTTATTATTATTTGCCTAATAACTAGTTTTTTTAACCTTATTTTAAGATAAATCATTGAAGTATATATACTTATTCTTCAGATCGTTTAAATAATTCTTATGAAAAAGAGATAAAAATTGAAATTTTAATAAAAAATAGCCTGTTTTACTCATATAAAACTACAAATTTCCCTAAATACAAATTAATTTGTATTTTTGTGGCTTAACTAACTAATTAATTAATTAAGTATTATGGAAAAAATTTTAAATCGTATTCTTGATCTTCCAAATGAGATCAACGGAAAATTACCTTGGAATTGCTGGAACGGATGTATGAGTGATTCAGAGGGTAACCTGGCTAAATGGGCAGGTGAAGTATTTAGAGTTGGAGCTTTTGTAACGCTTGTTTGTTCTGTTTGGGCATCTGTCCAAGGAATGATGGGTGGTGGCGAAGGTATGGGAATGGTAATGGGTATATTGGGTGGCTTAGTATGGATCTATGTTGCTTTCCCAGTTGCACAAATTGTTAGAGATGCTGGTGATGCTATCGCTTCTTCAAAAAGTGATGTTATTACTCTTCTTTGGCATGACATTGCCCTAGAATCTATTAAAGCATGGGGTTATATTACTGCCTTAGTTGCTTTAGTTGCTGCATTGCTTGGTGTTATATCTGCTGTTACTATGGGTCATCTTGATATGACTGGTAGCATGGATACAAGCTGGTTGTCTAATATGGACTACTTCTATGCACTTCCTGCTTCGGCTATGGACGCTTTAACTAATATGTTCGGTCTAGAATGGGTAGGCGACAGACTTAATGACCTTTGGGGATGGGATATCACTTCTGGTAGATCATCTGACGGTTCATGGGGTGGAGACGTAGTTCTTTCTCTGTGGGGTGTTGTTCAAGTAGCTGTTATTCTAGCTAAATTATATATTGTAATGGCAATCTATAAGTGGATCTGGACAATTTTAAATACTTTATTCAACTTTATAAGTAATCCATACTTACCTATGAGAACAAAGTAATTTAAAGTTTAAATTAAAAAAAAGGGCCCTATGATCAAGGGGCCTTTTTTTTTACCTTTTTTTTTAAAAATTGATTTAAAAATACTAAACAACTGTACCTTCCGTTTTTTTATTAATCACATAATATGTTCTCCATAGCTCTCTACAAATCTGATTTAAAATCTCAATGGGATAATTTTATTAATGAATCTAAAAATGGAACATTTTTGTTTTATAGAGATTTTTTAGAATATCATAAAGATAGATTTGAGGATTATTCTATTTTATTTTATAAAAATGAAAAGACTATTGCTGTTTTACCTGCTAATAAATTAGAAGATGAGATATACTCCCATAAGGGATTAACATATGGTGGGCTGGTTCTTAAAAATGATATTAAATTTTCGGATGTACTTGAAGTTTTTAAACTACTCCTTTCACATCTACATGACAATAATTTTGCAAGTATAATCATCAAAGAAATACCTGAGATATATAATACTTCACCAAGTGATGAAGTAAAATACCTGCTTCATAAAACAAATGCAGATTTAATTAGAAGGGATATTTTGTCTGTTATTAAAACTGGTAAAATATCTTATTCTAGAGATAGAATACAAGGAAATAAAAGAGGAATAAGGTTTAATCTTGATGTAAGAGAAGTTACAGATTTTAAAGAATTTTGGAATACTATTTTAATTCCTAATCTAGAAAGCAAGCACAATATAAGTCCAGTACATTCATTAGAAGAGATTTCTAAATTAAATAGTTTATTTCCAGAAAACATACGGCAATTCAATGTTTATTTAGAAGACAGAATTGTCGCAGGAGCTACTATTTTTGAAACAAAGACTACTGCTCATGTACAATACATATCCGGAAATAAAGAGAAAAATAAGTTAGGAAGCTTAGATTATTTATTTACGCACTTAATAGAGGAAGTATTTAGCAACAAAGAGTATTTTGATTTTGGAATTTCTAATGAAAATAATGGAAAGAATATAAATGAGGGTTTATTGTATTGGAAAGAAGGATTTGGAGCTAGAAGTATAACTCAAGATTTTTATGAGATTAAAACTTCTAATTATAAAAATTTGGATGATATAATGATCTAAATTATTTTTTTATCCATAATAATTTTCTAAGGTGTAAATTTAATAAGCAAAAATGAATAATATATGTGATAAAGTAAGCTAATGAAACTCCCCAGAAACCATACGCATTAATAAAGAAATAAGATAATAGAACAAAAATCACTGACCATTCAATCTGAAAGAATACAAATGCTTTTGTATCTGCTTTTGAAATTAAAATATTTCCTAAAACCCAACAATTAATTTTTATGATATCTCCTAAAAGATGTAGAAATATAATTTCATTTATAAGAAAAAATTCTTTAGATAATAAAATAGTAATAATTACATCTCTTAATAAGTAAACTGCTGCGGTAATTAATATAATTATAGGTATTACTACTTTCCATATTTTAAATACTTCATCTTTTAATTTATCATTGTTTAATTTAGAAAATGTTGGTATTAAGTAGAATTTAAATGTACTTATTAAAAAAAGTAGATAGATAGCAGAAATCCTCCACATTGCTTCCCAGGAACCAGCAAAATTGGTATCAAATTTGTCTGAGATATAATATCTAACAATAAATGTTGAAATTATTAGACATGTTGGACCTGCTATCGCCATTACTGAAAAACTTGACAATTTTTTAAAGTAATCAAATTTAAAATCTGAAAATAGTAGACTGAAATTAAATGGTCTATATATATAAAAAAGGATAATAGTAACTAGTAATGTCATTATTTGAGTAATTATTAAAGCATACAATGCACCAATAACAGCATATTTTAATACCAGAGTAATCATTAAAGCAGCAGAAATAATTACTGATATGACATTAATACTAACGTATAATTTGATCTTCTTTATACCATTAATAATTGACATTAAAAGGGTATGAATTGAAAAGGAAACAATTGAAACTGTTAGTATAAGAAAGAAAAATTTTGATTCAAAGTCTAGTGATAAATATTCAGAAATAATATCTCTAAATAGTAAAATTATAGTTGAAAAAATTAATGAAAAAAATAGATGAATTTTTAAACCTGTTGAAAGAATTTTTTTTAGTTCCAATTCTGATTCTTGAAATTCTGATGTGTATTTAATTATTCCATTTTCTATTCCAAATCCGCTAATTACATTACTTAATCTTAGAAAATCTTTTAACTGTCCTAAAAGAAAAATTCCATTAGTTCCTAGATATACAGCTACTACTTTATTTGAGATTAGTCTTACTAATAAACTAATTGCAGTACTTATTCCTGAGTATAATGATGTTTTTATAAAATTCATTCTTCTGAATTAAAGTCTTCCCATTCTTTATAGCTTAGATTCGTTAACTTTCTAAGTTCTGATATATCATTAGAATATAGTGAATTTAAATAAGATCTATTTTCTTTTGAAAGTTTTGGATAATTAATTTTTTTCTTTTGCCAGTTTTCAAGATTAATCTTTATTCTTTTTTTAATCTTAATAATTATTTTTTTTGGCAGAAAATACTTAGCAATTTTCGTGTATGAATATTTGCCAATATTTGATTTATTAATAAAATGATATAATTTGGGATTTTTCAGAAATGATGTTTCATTAGAAATATGTGTAGAAATAGATTCCAATTTATTTAAACCTAGGAATTCAAAACATGAGTTGATTGTTTCTAATTGATTATTTATTAAATTTTCAAATGTTATAATTTTTATATTAGAAGCCCCAAAGGAATTATAGAATTCTTTTAACCATTTTGAATATAATCCAAATTGAAAGTAATACTTTGGGTAATAGCTATATGGTTCAATTTTTTTTTCTACATCTAGTTTTATCGCCTTATTAAATTCATTTTTTTCTAATCCTAAACCTTTCATCCACCAATAGTGCGATACATATCTATCAGTAGGATTTCTAAGAACAAAAATAAATTTTGGAGAAACTTCATAATTGTTATTTATATTTTTTATAAAAGATTGATTATACATATATGCTGTAGATGACTCCCCATAAATTTTACAATTAGATTTATCAAATAAATCTAAATAATTTTGTTTCTCTAGAGTTTTGAATTCTTGAAAATTTTCATTTTTCCAATAACCAGGTTCTTTAACTTTTGACATACAAATTTCTGGATGTTGATTTAATAAGTTATGTAAAGTTGTAGTACCAGATTTTGCAGCTCCTGGAACAAATAAATTTGGTTTAAAATGAAGCATAATTCAAATATATAATTAATTCTTACTCCAAATAATATCGTATTGTTTTGCAATTGATATATAGTTGTGTTTATTTTCTATAAAATCTCTAGCATTATTTGATATTTCCAAAATATATTTTGGATTTTCAATTAACCACTCTAACTTTTTAATTATTTTTTTGTGGTCAGGTAATGCATTAATAGCCACTGAATTTTCTTTTATATTATACATTTCTAACCACTCTTTTTCTGCACCAGTAAAAACAATTTTACCTAATGCCATTGCTTCAAGGGCATTATATCCTTGGTCATAAGCATAAACTTGATCTAAAACTATGTGAGAATTTTCAACAGACTCAATGTGATCAACATAACTTAGATCTACCGTATTTATTATTTCAACTTTATCTTTATATTTTTCTTTTATAAAATTTAAAGCTTTGTCAAAGAAAATATTTCCTTTTTTTAAATAATTTTTTGAATTAACAGCATGAAGGATTTTTATCTTATCATGTATCTCAATTTTCTTATACTTTATTTTATCTACATTAATTGGATTAGGGATTAATCCTAAATATTTTTTTTC
>JAZABS010000077.1:0-5599 GCA_036136835.1 Bacteroidota bacterium | reverse complement strand
CTACCAAAGCTCCAACTCCTTTTAATACACTTCCAAGCGCATAAACTCCAAGAAGATAAAGACCAATTCCTACAAAAGTTGTTATTACTCCATTTCTACGATAATCTATAGGCTCTTTTTTCCTCTCCTCAAAAATATTCAATAACTCCTCTACTTTTTCTGGGTTATCAATATGTTTGGCAATATCTTTTACAGTTTCTCTCTTGTGTTTATCATCATGATATAGCCACAGAAATACAGCTATTGGGACAACCATTCCTGTTAGTATTCCTAATATTGGTATTAAATTTTCCATTTTATATTTTTTATTAATGTAACGCAAACTTAACATTTTTTTAATGATACGCAAAGGTTACATGTTAAAATTTTAAAAAAAATTATTTTTTGAATTTTTTATATATAATAAACCCCATAAATGCCACAACTATATAAGGAATAGCCATTAAATACATTATACCATCATTTAATCCAGCTGAAATGCTTTGATCTTCCTGGCTCTCCAAAACAGCCCTACACATAGCACATTGACTAAATACATCATTAATATTTAGTAAAAAAATTAGGATTAAAATTTTTAATTTATTCATGTTAGTAATAAGGAGATATCATTAGGTATACTATAACACCAGTTACTGCTACATAAAGCCAAATAGGAAATGTAATCTTAGCAATTTTTTTATGCATTTCTATATCATTGGTAATCGCCCTTACATAACTAATTAGTACAAATGGAATAACTGTTATTGATAGTAAAATATGAGTAATTAAAATAAAATAATAAACATATCTTATGCCTCCCTCTCCACCATATGGCGTTGGGTCGCTGGTCATATGATATGCGATATACATGACAAGGAAAAGCAGTGATAAGCCTATACAAATTTTCATAAGTAAAGAATGAAGTTTTACTTTTTTTCTTTTAATGAGTTGAACAGAAATAATTAACAGAATAGCTGTAACTGCATTAATTGAAGCATATATAGGTGGCAAGAAACTCAAAGGCTCTACATCAGGAATCCTAACGGTAAATAATATTGCTACAACAACTGGAACTATTATAGAAACAACTACAATTAATCGATTATAAAGCTTTAATTTATTTGAAGACATTATTCCATAATTAATTTAAGTAAATCTTCCTGAAGTATTGATATCTCTTCTTCCTCTCCATCAATATCATACTTTTCTTTAACATTAACTGAACCACGATAATAAATCATTGGATTCCCTAAACCATCTATTCTTGATCTAAGATAACCTTCTTTATCTACAAGAGCAAAATATCCAGAATGCTCAAACCCATCAACAAATTGATTTCCTGAAGCAGTATATAAATTAAATCCATTATTGGCCAAGTCATATATTTTTTCTTGAGGTCCAGTCATCAAATTCCAAGAATCATTTGTAATACCATACTCATTTTCATATTGCTTTAAAACCTCAACTGTATCATATTCGGGATTAATAGAAAATGATGCAATTCCAAAATCTTTATAATTCTTTAAGTTATTCTGAATATACACTAGATTATTGTTCATTATTGGGCAAATAGTTGTGCAAGTAGTAAAGAAAAATTCTACAACATATGCCTTTCCGCTATAATCATGATTAGATATTTTTTTACCATTTTGGTTTATAAAATTAAAATCTGGAACCTTCTTTTTTTCTCCATCAATTTCCAAATATGCCAAAGGTTCTGAATCAATAACTAAATTATCTATTTTAACACTTCTACTATCGCTTCTAACAATATCATTATTTTTAATTCTCTCTATAATCCTTGGAATAAAAATGATTCCAAAAATCAAAATAATAAATGATATTCCGATATATGAATTGTTCTTAGTTTTCAAATCCTTCTAAATTTCTTATTCTTCTATTATTGGAATCAAATTTACCTTTTCTTTTTTGTCTATATTCTGTAAATAAAATTCTCATATCATCACTCATTTTATTTTTTATCTCAGAAACTCTTATAGAATTATATGAATATAGCCCATGTAATTGTATTCCTTTATCTACTTCATCTTCAGTTCTATCATCTATTCTTCCTCTTTGATTATTCATTTTATCTATCAGAAAAACTTGATTTGTAGCTAATGTAGAATCTAATGGGGTATTATTTCTTAATGAATTAAAAAGCTGATTTGTCTGATCAACAGATGCTGTTGCAAAGCGCCAATATTTTAACTCATCTGATTTATGTAATTCTTTTTTTACATCTTCTAACATCAATTCTGTACCCATTGTAGATATAGTAATAATTTGAAATTTTTTAAAACCTTTAAATTTATCATATATAAGCTCTTTTAGATTTAATACAGATGTAATATTTCCCATAGGATCACTTCCCAAAAAAGATAACACAGTTATATTTTCATTTAATAAGCTTTTATTATCATCCAAAAAACTAAATTCTTCGACATCATTTACATTAGTTTTTACAATATCTAAGGGATTGTAATTATGAGTAGATGGATAAAGAAATAGTAAAAAAATAACTGGAAGTAAAAATAATACTCCTAAATAAAACCATTTTCTAATAACTTTTTTAGTCATTAAAATCAATAATGTAAAAAATTAAAAATCTCGTTTTATATAATCAACTGAATCATTATCAAAAATATATCCAGCCTCCTGAATTAATATCCAAACCAAATAACAAACAAGAAAAATAAAAGTCCAGACAACAACTCGTCTCAGAGATTTTGTCTCATCTCTCATATGCATAAAATCCCAGGTAATATAATATGCTTTTACAATGGTAAGCATTATGAAAATCCAATTTAGAATTTTCATATTTAAAAAATATGTCATCAAAACATCTGGCTTATATATACCGAGTGCAACTTCAATAGCTGTAACAATTGAAAGCAATAATAGTACGCCCCAAATCTTATGAGTTATAGTCTTAAACCTAATTAACCCTCTAAAAATCGTCAAATCATGTTCTTGATGTGCCATTTATAATTTTATAATTAAACAAGATAAAAGAATGTAAATACAAATACCCAAACTAAATCTACAAAGTGCCAGTACAGTCCTACTTTCTCTACCATTTCGTAATGTCCTCTTCTTTCATAAGTTCCTAGAATAACATTAAAAAATATAATTAAGTTTAATACTACTCCTGAAAAAACGTGAAAACCATGAAATCCTGTAATAAAAAAGAAAAAGTCTGCGAATAAAGGAACTCCATACTCATTTTCATATAAATTAGCTCCAGTAACAATTGACTTTCCATGAGTCTTTAAAACACTTAATGATTCTTCCCTAGATAAAACAGTTTTATGACCATTTTCATCTAATATTTGGGTTCTAATTAGTAAACTTGGTGATGCTTCCATTCCTGCAATTACTTCCTCAATCGTGTATGGAGGTAAGGTTCCTTCATCATAAAACCAAAGACCATTGGTTTCTTGGTGTTGAACTCTATCACTGTGATGTTTATGAGCAAAATCATGTAAAGCAACTCGATGATGAGAATGAGAATCTACAAATTGTAAGATATTTCCACCTTTGGTTTTTACCGCTCCATAGTCCCCCTTAATAAAAGTAGCCCATTCCCAAGCTTGCGACCCAACAAATATTCCACCACCTATAATTGTAAGAAACATATAAAAAGCAACCTTAGACTGTTTCATTTGATGACCAGCATCTACTGCTAATACCATAGTTACCGATGACATAATCAGAACAAATGTCATAAATGCAACATAGATCATAGGTAATTCTTGACCGTGGAGAAAAGGAACGTGAGTAAAAACTTCATCTGCTATTGGCCAAGAGTCTAAGAATTTGAATCTAGCAAATCCATATGCAGCAATAAATCCAGAAAATGTTAAGCCGTCCGAAACTAGAAAAAACCACATCATTAACTTTCCATAGGAAGCATTCATTGGCTTATTTCCTCCACCCCATGTATTCTCATTTGAAGAAACACTAACTGCAGAACTCATATTGCTGTTTTTTTAAGCGACACAAAAATAACTATTTTATCTGAAGAAAACTAGAAATAGAAACAAGTAAATCCATAAAATATCTACGAAATGCCAAAAAATTGATGCTAATTCAAATCCTAGCATATTATTTTTTGAGTATTTCCTTTTTGAATTACTAAAAATAACAAATATCAGCACTATTAATCCTGCTAATATATGGACAAGATGAACGAACGCTATTAAAAAAATAAATGAAGTAGTTATCGTACTTGTAGGTCCAGTGAAATGATATCCATTTGCAATAATCTCATTAAATCCAAAGAACTGACTAACAGCAAAAATAACTCCTAACAAAAATGTTATGACTAGATATATATTAGTCAATCTAAAATTGTTTTTTAATAGTTCTCTTCTTGCTAAAAATAAACTTAGACTACTAATAATAATTACTACAAGGCTAAATGTAAAAGCCTGTGGTAAATCAAAATTTGTTATCCAATCTTCTCTAGATTTACTGACTATGAAAGCACTTGTGAAACCTGCAAAAGTCATAAATAATGAAGCAATACCAAGCCATAACATCATTTTTATGGCACGTGAATTTTTCTCTTTTATATTATTCTCTGGAGATTCCATTTATCTTAATAATTTATCCATTAATAAAACGATTTGCATCAAAGTCAAATATGAAACACTAGCAAGCATTAATTTTCTAGCATTAATGTCTGAACTATTATTAAATAAATTTACTGCATAATAAATTAAAACTAAACCTATAAGTAAAACAAAAATTAATCCATAAACACTTAGAAATAAATCACCAGTTAAATTAAAAGCTGGTATTATTGACATAAGAACCGCCCATATAGAATAAAAGATTATTTGAGAAGTTGTAGACTTGTCTTTTTTTCCAGTAGGCAGCATCTTAAATCCAGCATTTTCATAATCTTTATTTTGCATCCAACCAATTGACCAAAAATGTGGGAATTGCCAAAAAAACTGCATTAAAAATAGAATTACTGCTTCTATTCCGACTTCACCAGTTGCTGCAACCCAACCTAACATAAATGGTAGTGCCCCTGGTATAGCACCAACAAAAACTGACAAAGGAGTAATTAGTTTTAATGGAGTGTAGACCGAAGCGTATAAAAAAATAGAAACTGCAGCAAGCAGGGCAACTATAGGATAAATTATATATAATAATGTTAACCCAATTATTGTAAAAAGTATTGCTAGAATTAGTGCTGCGTTTACAGATATTCTATTTGTTGGAAGAGGTCTATTCCTAGTTCTGATCATTAATGCATCTAAGTCCTTTTCAATAATCTGGTTGTAGATATTAGAAGCAGCTACAACAAAAAATCCGCCAAATAAAAGAAGCATTAAAATCTTAATATCAAATTCCTTAGCTCCCAACATATAACTAATGAAAGATGAAAAAACTACACTTAAGGTCAATCTAAATTTGGTTAACTCATATATAGATTTCAAACTCATATTTTATTTATTTCAAAAGATATAAAATTTGGAATTCAAATATAAGTCTAATATCCAATTAGACAAATTAAATAAGATTAAAGTAAATGAAATGATTAATCCTGAACTTGGAATATAATTGGTAATGAATATGGAACAATTACAGCTTTACCTCTTTGTTT
>JAZABS010000076.1:0-11848 GCA_036136835.1 Bacteroidota bacterium | reverse complement strand
AGCCTAAACAATTTTAGGAATTATTATTTGCTTTGACAGGATCAATAGTAGCATCATGAGAAACATGATATTCTTCGATTAAGCTCATGATTGCTTTTAATAGATCTTTAGTCTCTTGGAGAATACTAATATATAAAGTAGTATTCTTTGGACTTTTCTCTTCAGAACTTCTAGTACTAGAAATTTGTGCTTCTATTTTTTTGTTAACCAAACTAAATAATTCTTTTTTATTTTGTAGCAAGACATCCATTTTATGAAATGATCTGCTTTCAAAAGATATTTTTATCTCTTCAAATAGCTTATTGATCTCTTTATCTACCTCCATTAAATCCATTATTTGTGAGTACCTTAATTTTCTATGATTATTATTGACATGCTTATAACTAATTTTAGAAATGTAGTCTAATGATTGAGCTATATCTTGAAGGTATCCTAAAAGATTTATATAAAAATTACTAGCACCCAAACTAGATTCATCTAGGTTTCTAATAAAGTAAAATAACTTGTCTTTCAGATCATCTACTTCTTTAGATAATTTATTAATCTGCTTGTTATTTTTATCTAATAGATTAAGGTCTTGTTTAGAAAGTCCTTCTACTGTAGTATTATAAACCTTATTCCCACGTTTAATTAGTTTAGCTATGTTCTTTGCACTTTCATGAATAACCCCTTGTAAAGAGCTACTCTCAGCTATTACTAGGCTTTCATCTATACCATTATCTCTATTACCTTTACTATTGGTATAATGTCTAATCATTATTATTATAGCTACGAATAATAATACGGCAATCATTAATTCACTTATGTTTATTAAATAGGCAATAGTGCCTGCAGCAACAAATGCAATAATTGCTGTTCCAAACCATCCAGCTATTACATTTAAAACTCCTGCAACTCTATAAACAGCACTTTCACTTCCCCAGGCTCTATCAGCAAGTGATGTCCCCATAGCAACCATAAAGGTTACATATGTTGTTGATAAAGGAAGCTTATAAGAAGTAGCGATTGAAATTAAAATACTTGCAACCATTAGATTGACAGAACCTCTAACTACATCGAACGCAGGGGTATCTTCTTTACTTATTTTTTTTGATGGAATTTCAGGAACTGAAAATTGTTTGTCAATAAAATTATTAAAGGAATCTGGCAAAATTTTTGAAATAAAACTGGAAGAATTTGAGCCTGCTCTTACTAATGATCTTGATAAAAAATTAGGACTAAATCTTTCTTCAGTTTCTCCTTGTTCAGATAAATCTATAGATGTTTTAACAACACGATGAGCCTTTTTAGAAAACCATAATGTTAGAACCATTATGATGCCAGCAGCAAATAATAGATAATTTGGTGTTGGAACTTTAGAGGCTAAGACTTGCATACTGAATTCATTTGCAGCAAGCCCAGAAGCACCCCAAGCTTCGTATGACTGCCAAGCTGCAATTGGTACTCCAATAAAATTAACTAAATCATTTCCTGCAAAAGCTAAAGCCAATGCAAATGTTCCAACAGCAATAATGATTTTATAAATATCTGCTTTTATTACGGTTATAAAAATGTACGAAAGTAATGACCAGAAAACAGAGCTAATTGCAACAATTGAAACAACATTAGATTCTAAATAATCTTTAATTGTCATTCCACCAATTATATCAAAACTTTCTTTTGCGTATGATGTTCCTTTTATTCCTTTCATTAAAATAAAATAGGTAATTGCAGTTAGTGCAATACCCCCAAATACTGCTCCTACCCAACTTGCTTTTGATGAAATATCATATGAAAGCAATAGCCTTGAAATCCATTGAACAATAGCACCAATGGAAAATGCTACTACCACCGAGAGCAGAATACCGAGTATTATTTGTGTTGCCTTAGTTGTATTAATATAGATTGCTAAATCTGAAAAACTACCGTTGTCCATACCTATTTTAATTAATGCCATTGCAACACTTGCCCCCAATAATTCAAAAACTATAGAGACTGTAGTTGATGTTGGCATTCCAACGGTATTAAAGAAATCAAGCAACAAAATGTCAGTAATCATAACTGCCATGAAAATTATCATGATTTCATTAAACATAAATTCACCAGGATTAAATATCCCTTTTCTTGCTACTTCCATCATTCCACTGGAAAATACTGCTCCAACAGCAATCCCTATACTAGCAACAATCATAATGGTTTTAAAAGAAAGAACTTTTGTGCCAAGTGCTGAGTTTAAAAAATTAACTGCATCATTACTAACCCCTACTACTAGATCCGCAATAGCTAATCCAACTAGGGCAACTAACATTAATAAATAAATATTTTCCATTTCTTAATTTTTATAATTTAAATTCAGCGTTAAAATATATTAATGAAGAGTCCTCTATATCGTCATTAATATAATTAAAATTTCTTGCATTTATTGAAAACTTTACTCCTTTAGCAGCTATATATTGTGCTCCAAGCATTATTAAAGCTCCATCCTTATTGTGGTTCCAGCTAGTTTCTTGACCATTTATAATATTTGAAGATATTTCATCAAATCTAGCAAATATTTCAACTTTATTATTAAAGACATAGCTACCATAAAATGATATGCCATCCAAATTATGATCATCAATTGCTGTTTTATAGTTTGTTCCATTTTCCATTTTATTATATTCTGCACCAATTCTCCAAGAGTCGGATTTGTAGCCAGCAAAAAAAGCAATATTATTCAATGAGTTTGAATTTTCAGACGGATGTGTATCATAATAAAACTTGGTAGTTAGTTTTTCCGTTGGATTATAAATTAGGTTCATTCCAAATCTTTGATTCCCATCTTCATCTTGAAGATTTTTATATCCTTCACCATTTACAATAAATAGATTTGCCAATAATTTGCTGCTAATTTTAAATTCCGCATTTATTCCTAAATCAGCACTAGGCCCAAATTTATGTTCGTCTTGAAGCATTTTATATATGTATCTATATCCCCAGTGATTTTCTTGATCTTTGTATTGTTTGCCACCAATTAATCCCATACTGATTTTAATACTAGGGTCCATTTTATAGTCTAATTGTGCAATTTTGACAAATGCAGTATGATTACTGCCTGCATCATTTTTCCCTACATCATAGGTGATTTTTGCAGAAAATTTGTCATCAAATTTATACTTATACCCTAAATAAACTCTTGTTAATTCAAATGAACTAACCTGTTGCGGATTTTCTGAATAATCATAATGATAATTCCAAAAAACTTTAAAATGAGGCTCCCCTTTAGTCTCTGCATCTGATTTATCATTTTGTGTGAAGCTAATAAATGGAAGCAGGATAAAAACAATTACAAATAGTTTTTTCATTATAATAGATAATAATTTTAATTAATGCAAATATCAATTTCTAATGTAAATTAATTGTTAAGTAAATATTATCTTTATTGATCTAAAAAACTACCTTATCTAGAGAGAATTTAAAAAATGAACTGGGAAAAATTATTATCATTAAAAAGATTTGGTGATACAAAAAAAAGGGAAAGAAAAGATCAAGATGAAACTCGTCTTGGTTTTGAGGTAGATTATGACAGAATAATTTTTTCTTCAGAATTCAGAAGTCTGCAGGATAAAACGCAGGTAGTACCACTTTCAAATGAAGATTTTGTTCATACCCGGCTAACTCATAGTTTAGAAGTAAGTGTTGTAGGTAGATCATTGGGTAGACAGGTTGGAACAAAAATATTAGAGAAGTTCCCTGATTTAAAAAATACATATGGATATCAGGCAAATGATTTTGGAGCTATTGTAGCAGCTGCTTCATTAGCTCATGATATTGGCAATCCCCCTTTTGGTCATTCAGGAGAAAAATCTATTGGACAGTTTTTTATTTCAGGAAAAGGAAAAGAATTTTCAAAGGAGTTATCAAAAAAACAATATCAAGATTTATGTGATTTTGAAGGAAATGCTAATGGGTTTAAAATATTAACTCAATCTAGGATTGGTCGCGAGGGGGGATTGAGATTAAGCTATGCTACATTAGGTGCTTTTGTAAAATACCCAAAGGAATCACTACCAATAAAACCCACATCAAATGTTTCACACAAAAAATATGGATTCTTTCAAACTGAAGTTGATGTGTTTAGTGATATAGCAGAAGAGCTTGGATTGAATAAGGATGAAACAGGAAGCTATATCAGGCATCCTTTAGCATATTTAGTAGAGGCGGCAGATGATATATGTTATACCATAATTGATTTTGAAGATGGTATAAATCTTGGATTAATTGAGGAGGAATTTGCTTTAGAATACTTAATCAATTTAGTAAGGGATTCAATTAATACCGAAAAATATCATAAGCTAAGTAATACTTCTGACAGAATAAGCTATTTAAGAGCACTATCTATTAATACATTGATCAATGAGTGTGTTGAAATATTTATGAATAATGAAGATCAAATAATGCAAGGAGTATTTACCTCATCACTTTTAGATAAAAGTAAATATAAAGCTCAAATTGATGATATTATTAAAATAAGTATTGAGAATATATATGAATCAAAAGAAGTAATTGAAAAAGAAATTGCAGGATATAATTTAATAAGCGTCTTGTTAGAAAGTTATATCTCAGCAGCTAATAATATGTATGCTGGTAACGCAAATAGTTATGATAAGCTTATACTTAATCTTTTGCCTGGCACAATAGATATTAATAAAGAAGACTTATACACTAGAATCCTAGAGATATGTCACTATATAGCATCTTTTTCAGATAGCCAAGCCTTATTAGTCTATAAAAAAATTACGGCCAATGAATATTAAAATCTAAGTAAATGAAGTTAGAGTTTGACAATGAATATTTTATGAAAAAAGCTATTGAAGAAGCAGATATTGCTTTGTCAAAAGGTGAAATCCCTATTGGCGCAGTTATTGTCATTGAAAATCAAATTATAGCTAGAGCTCATAATTTAACAGAAACATTAAATGATGTCACTGCTCATGCCGAAATATTAGCCATAACTGCTGCCGCGAACTATCTTGGAGGTAAATATTTAGATGGATGCTCTATTTATGTTACGTTGGAGCCTTGTCAAATGTGTGCTGGCGCTTTATATTGGAGCAGAATTTCCAATTTATATTATGCAGCTAAGGATTCTAAAAGAGGATTTAAAGCTATGGGTGGAAGATTGCATCCAAAGACAAAAGTAAATGGCGGTATATTAGAAAATGAGTCAAAAGAAATGTTAGACAAGTTTTTTATTGCAAGAAGAAATTTAAACTAAATTACTCTATCCATAATATTTTATTTACCCTTTATAATATAGAGTTAATAATCAGAGATAATTATTCTTTGTTTAATTTATTAAGATCTTCACTATTTAAAATGAAATCTTTTAATTTTTTGTTCTTCCCTCTATGGTATAAGAATAATGGCATAACAACGAAGAAAAAAAGTAATGTGCCACTACCTATTAGTTTTTCTGAGTTTATATCATTGATTATATATCCTCCTACGATTAAACTTATTGAGATTATAAGGGAAACATAAATAAGTATCTTCATTATTTATGTTTTATAAATCCTGTTTTAGCTTTAATTCTTTTAGCTGCTCCTCAGATATCTTAGATGGTGTATCTATCATTACATCTCTACCAGCATTATTTTTTGGGAATGCAATAAAGTCCCTTATTGTTTCACTTCCACCTAATATGGCAACTAATCTATCCAGTCCAAATGCAATTCCTCCATGGGGCGGTGCTCCATATTGAAAGGCATTCATCAAGAATCCAAACTGTTGCTCAGCCTCTTGTTTTGTAAATCCTAGACAGTCAAACATCTTTTGCTGAATATCTTTATTATGAATTCTTATCGAGCCCCCTCCAATTTCATTTCCATTGATGACAAGGTCATATGCATTTGCTTTTACTTCACCAGGAGATTTGTCTAATAGATCAATTTGATCTGGCTTTGGTGATGTAAACGGATGATGCATTGCATGGTATTTATTTTCTTCTTCATCCCACATTAATAGTGGAAAATCTGTAATCCATAATGGTGCAAACTCTTCAGAATTTCTAAGTCCAAAATTTTTGGCTAGCTCTATTCTAAGGGCACTAAGCTGAGGTCTAACAGTATTTTTATCTCCTGATAATATCATAATCATATCACCCTTTTTTGCATTAGCTTTATCGGCAATGTTTTTCAGATCCGTTTGATCATAAAATTTGTCAACAGATGATTTATATGTGCCATCTTCATTACATCTTATATAAACCATTCCCATAGCACCAACTTGAGGAGTTTTAACCCAATCTGTGTACTTGTCAATTTCTTTTCTTGTAAGTTTATTTCCTCCATCTATATTAATTCCAACAACTAATTCAGCAGAATTAAAAATATTAAAATCTTTATGCTGACATAGCTCATTTAACTCTACGAATTCCATTCCAAATCTTATGTCTGGTTTATCAGTACCATATTTCTGCATTGCCTGATCATATGTCAATTTTGGGAATTTATCAATATCAATATTTTTTACTTGTTTAAAAATATCTACTATAAGTCCTTCAAATGTATTTAGTATATCATCTTGCTCAACGAAAGCCATTTCACAATCTATTTGAGTAAATTCTGGCTGACGATCTGCTCTTAAGTCTTCATCTCTAAAGCATTTTACAATTTGAAAATACTTGTCTAATCCTGCAACTATTAATAGCTGTTTAAATGTTTGGGGGGATTGAGGCAAGGCGTAAAACTCTCCTTCATTAATTCTAGATGGTACGACAAAATCTCTAGCACCTTCAGGAGTAGATTTAATTAGGCATGGCGTTTCAACCTCTATAAATGAATGATCCGAAAGATATTTTCTGACTTGTTGAGTGATTTTGTGCCTTAAAACTAAATTTTGTTTTATTGGCTCTCTTCTTATATCTAAATACCTATACTTCATTCTAAGTTCTTCACCACCATCTGTATCATCTTCTATTGTAAATGGCGGAGTAGAAGAGCTGTTTAATATTTTCAGTTCTTTTACTAGAATTTCAATATCTCCTGTAGGAATATTTTCGTTTTTTGAAGTCCTTTCAATAACTTCTCCATGAATTTGGATAACAAATTCTCGACCTAATGATTTTGCCTGATCAAGTAAATCTTTACTTGTTCTTTGTTCATCAAAAATTAATTGAGAAATACCATATCGATCTCTTAGATCTACCCATATCATAAAACCTTTATCACGAATTTTTTGAACCCATCCAGCAAGGGTAACTTCTTGACCAATGTCTGATTTTCTTAATTCTCCACAATTATGAGTCCTATACATGATGATAGCTTATCATTTGCAAATTTAATAAGATATTATTTATAACTCTATCATATCTTATAATTTTAATGTCCTTTTTTTAGTAAGGAATTTATTATACATTTATCCGGAATATTAATAATCCTATGCGCACAATTCCAGAATATCATAAAATGTTTTCGGACCATTTGGCTGCATACACAGTTAGTGCAGTTCCTGAAAATCTATATGCCCCTGTGAATTATATACTTAGTTTAGGAGGTAAAAGAATTAGGCCCGTATTAACTTTAGCGACTGCAGACATTTTTTCTGGATCAGCAAATAAAGCATTAGATGCTGCATTAGCTGGAGAGGTTTTCCACAATTTTTCTCTAGTTCACGATGATATAATGGATTCCGCTGAACTTAGAAGAGGAAATGATACTGTACATAAAAAATGGGATAATAGTACCGCAATATTGTCTGGTGATGTAATGTTAATTTTAGCCTATCAGATCTTTGAAAATTATGAGCCAGAAATTTTTGTTCCTATGGCTAGCTTATTTAGTAAGACTGCCATTAAGGTTTGTGAGGGGCAACAATTGGATATAGATTTTGAAAAAAAGGATATAATTTCTATTGATCAGTATATTTTGATGATTACATGTAAAACTGCTGAATTAATTGGTGCCGCTATGAAAATGGGCGCAATCATTGCTAGTGCTACATTAGAGGATCAAAAAAGTATTTATGACTTTGGGAAGAATTTAGGCATAGCATTTCAATTACAAGATGATTATCTAGATTGCTATGGTAATCAAGATGATTTCGGTAAAAAAATTGGAGGGGATATTATTGAAAAAAAGAAAACATTTTTATACCTAAAAGCCCTTCAGCTACTTGACCAGAAGAATAAACAGGATTTAATAACAGTATATAATAGTAACGATAAAGAAAAGATATCTAAAACTCTAGATCTATATAATAAATGCAATATTGAAAATGAAGTTGCAGCAGAAATTAAGAAATATACTGACAATGCATTGGGAATTTTAGAATCACTAAAAATAGCTAAAGAAAAAAAGGAATTTCTACACAATTTTGGCAATTCTCTAATGCAAAGGAAGATATAGTTTTACTATTCTTTTTAATTAATATTAATTACCTTTGTTATCTGAAAAAACAGGAATTTTTATGATGGATAATTTTTCTTTTTTAAACGCCGCTCATACAGCATTTTTTGCTGATTTATACGATCAATATTTAAAAGATCCTGATTCTGTAGAACCTAGTTGGAGAGCTTTTTTTCAGGGATATGATTTTGGTAGTAATAAGCTATTTCAAGGCGAGATTGTTGAAGGAGTTACTTCACAAATTCCTGATCATGTTCAAAAAGAATTTAATGTAATTAATTTAATTGATGGGTATAGATCAAGAGGACATTTATTTACAAAAACAAATCCTGTTAGAGACAGGCGTTCCTATAGCCCAACTTTAGATATTGAAAATTTTGATTTATCAAATGATGATTTAGATACGGTATTTAATGCTGGAGAAGTATTGGGAATTGGCCCTCAACCTTTGAGAATCATAATTCAACATCTTACCGAAATATATTGTGATTCTATTGGAGTGGAATATATGTACATTAGAAATCCAGAAATAATTAATTGGATTCAGAGTAAGTTAAATATTAACAATAATCATCCAAAATTATCCATTGATCAGAAAAAGCAATTACTAGGGAAATTAGTTGAAGCTGTTTCATTTGAGAATTTTCTGCATACTAAGTATGTTGGCCAAAAGAGGTTTTCATTAGAAGGGGGAGAATCATTAATTCCCGCTTTAGATATTTTAATAGAAATTGCGGCTGATAAGGGTGTAAAAGAATTTGTTATGGGAATGGCCCATAGGGGAAGACTAAGTACTCTTGTAAATATTTTTGGAAAATCTGCTAAAAATATTTTTAGTGAATTTGAAGGGAAAGATTATGAAGAAAAGATTTTTGATGGAGATGTAAAATATCATTTGGGCTGGACAACAAATAGAGAAACTTTAAAAGGAAAAAAAATTAATTTAAATATTGCCCCAAACCCATCACATTTAGAAGCTGTAGGATCAATAGTCAATGGTATTGTTAGATCAAAACAGGATTCTCAATTCCCAGAAAATTTTGAAAAAGTACTACCAATTGTTATTCATGGAGATGCTGCAATTGCTGGACAGGGGTTAGTTTATGAGCTGGTTCAGATGTCAAATCTTGATGGTTATCAAACAAATGGGACAATACATATTGTGGTTAATAATCAAATAGGATTTACTACTAATTATTTAGACGGACGATCAAGTACTTATTGTACCGATGTTGGAAAAGTCACCTTATCTCCAGTATTGCATGTTAATGCTGACGATGTTGAATCTGTAGTTCATGCTGTGCTATTTGCTTTAGAGTTTAGAATGGAATTTAAAAGAGACGTATTTATTGATTTATTAGGATATAGAAAATATGGTCATAATGAAGGTGATGAACCAAGATTTACGCAACCTAAATTATATAAGGCAATTGCTAAGCATGCTAATCCAAAAAAAATATATGCTGAAAAATTAATTAAAGAAGGTATAATTGATGATGCATATGTAAAACAATTAGAGGGGAATTATAGGGATTGGCTTGAAGAACAACTTCAAGATTCAAAGAAAGTAAAGAAAACAAAAGTATCAGATTTTATGGATGATGAGTGGGAGACATTTGATAGGGTTAATCAAAAGGATATGATGATGCCAGTTAATACTACATATCCTAGAATTAAACTAGAAAAAATTGTCGAAACTTTATCAACCTTGCCAAACGACAAGAAATTTATAAATAAAATTAAAAAGCTGGTTGCCTCTAGAGCTGAGATGTTTAATAATGATAAACTAGATTGGTCAATGGCTGAGCATTTAGCATATGGCAGTTTATTAGAAGAAGGTTATAGTGTAAGAATTTCAGGGCAAGATGTTGAAAGAGGAACTTTCTCCCATCGTCATGCTATAATTAAAGTTGAAGAAAGTGAAGAAGAAATAATATTACATAATAATATCTCAGAAAATCAAGGCGTCTTCTCAATTTATAATTCTTTATTATCTGAATATGGAGTACTAGGATTTGAATATGGATATGCTATGAATAATCCTAATACATTGACTATTTGGGAAGCACAGTTTGGAGATTTCAGTAATGGCGCACAAATAATTATAGATCAATATATTTTCTCTGGAGAAGATAAATGGAAAACTCAAAATGGACTTGTTTTACTATTGCCGCATGGATATGAAGGCCAGGGGGCTGAACATTCATCTGCAAGAATTGAAAGATATTTACAACTGTGTGCAAAAGACAATGCTTTTGTAGCAAATTGTACTACACCTGCAAATATGTATCATATATTGAGAAGACAAATGAAAGCCAATTATAGAAAACCATTAATAGTTTTTACTCCAAAAAGTTTATTAAGGCATTCTAAAGTTTTATCAACTGTTGATGAATTTACCAAGGGAGGCTTTCAGCCTGTAATAGATGATGATAAGGCAGATCCAAAGGAAATTGAAACTATAGTTTTTGTGTCAGGCAAATTTTATTATGATTTGCTAGAAGAAAAGGAAAGGCTAGGTCATAATAATTTTGCAATTGTTAGAATAGAACAACTGTTCCCATTACCTAAGGAAATGATAAGATCTATTATTAAGAAATATGCAAATGCATCTGATATTGTTTGGGCACAAGAAGAACCAAGAAATATGGGAGCATACGGATTTTTACTTATGAATTTAAAAGAAGCCAAGGATTTTAGAATTGCATCAAGAAGAAATTATGGTGCAACCGCTGCGGGAAGTTCTATTAGATTTGAAAAAAGACATAAAGAGGTTATAGATTATGTATTTGATGCTGAAAAGGATAATCAAATTTTAAAATAGTATTATATGTTAAATAAAATGAAAAAAATTATAATAACATTTTTTATTGTTTTCTCTTGCTCTCCTGAAAGAATTCCTGTTCCTGATCCCATAAATGTTATAGATTCATCAGACCCTGTTATCCCAGTTGAATATGGGTTCCAGGAATTTAATATAGAACATGACGGCCTTACCCGATCCTTTAATATTTTTGTTCCTGACACATATGATCCATCAGAGCCTGTCCCATTACTATTTTGTTTACATGGCTATGGAAGTAATCATGATGTAATTATGGAATATACGGACTTTAATACGATTGCAAGTTCAGAAAATTTTATAGCTGTATATCCACAAGGCAGTTTACTAAATGGAATAACGCATTGGAATGTTGGAGGATGGACAGTAGGCAGTTTTGTAGATGATATTAGCTTCATTGATTTAATTATTGAAACAGTTTCAGACTCTTATTCAATTAATCCAGACAGGATATATAGTACGGGGATGTCAAATGGTGGTTACATGAGTTTTTTGCTTGCATGTCAATTAAGTGAAAAGATAGCTGCAGTAGCATCAGTTACAGGATCAATGACACCGCAAACTTTTTATAGCTGTCAGCCTCAAAGAGCAATTTCTGTATTACAAATGCATGGTACAAGTGATGGAGTTGTCCCTTATG
>JAZABS010000075.1:0-6995 GCA_036136835.1 Bacteroidota bacterium | reverse complement strand
ATAATAACACGTTAGATGTTAGTTCAATCAATAGTGGATTCTATATGATTAAAGTAACAATTGATGGACAAAGTAAGGTTTCTAAACTAGTTGTTAGATAATCTTATGTAGTTATTCAACTAACTATAAAAAAAGCACCCAAATTTTTGGGTGCT
The DNA here is from genome assembly GCA_036136835.1 of Bacteroidota bacterium. Lineage (GTDB taxonomy): Bacteria > Bacteroidota > Bacteroidia > Flavobacteriales > Flavobacteriaceae. The sequence goes on along the minus strand of JAZABS010000075.1, from coordinate 6,840 downwards.
TTTTTATTTATATTAGTTTATAAAGAAGAATTAATTTACTCTACCAGGCTCCCTTGTATTTTTTCCTATTCTTCCTGTGGCGTTATCACCCATATCAATTCTAGCACTTTCTGCTAAGTCTTTTAATTCTTGGGCGATCTTTGGGTATTTTTTTATTACGTTATATCTTTCTCCAGGATCTCTTCTTAAATTATATAGTTCATATTCTAACTTTAATTTTGAATAATTCCCTTTATGTCCATCCATTCCAGGCATTACGTTTTCATAAGATCTAGATTCGTGTGGTAAAATTAGTTTCCAATTATCTTTTCTAACAGCCTCTAAGCTATTTGTTTTGTAATAGTAAAAAAAATGATCTCGAGGGTTAGTGTTTTTCCCTTTTAAAATATCTAGAATGCTAACACCATCAATTATATGTTTTGGTAATTTTCCATTTACAATTTCTGTGATAGTTGGCAGTAGATCAATTGATGAAGATAATTTATTAGATATTGATGGTTTTTTAATGACTTTTGGCCATGATACTATTGTAGGAACTCTTTGCCCACCCTCAAATACTGTTCCTTTACCTTCTCTCAATCCTGCAGTATTTCCAGCATGATTTCCGAAATTTAACCAAGGTCCATTGTCGCTAGTAAAAACTATTATAGTATTTTCAATAATATCATTTTTTTTAAGTGCTTTTACAATCTCACCTAATGACCAGTCAAGCTCCATTATTACATCTCCGTATAGACCTTGCTTGCTTTTGCCTTTAAACTTGTCTGATGCAGCAATTGGGACATGTGGCATTGAATGAGGCACATATAAAAAGAAAGGTTTATTAGCATTATTATTTATAAATTCAACTGATTTTTCAGTATATATGGTTGTTAGCTTTGCTTGATCATCTAATGTTCTAACTTCTCCTATCTTTTCATAATTTTCAATTATTGGAAGTTGTGGGTAATTTTTCTTTCTCCAGTCATTATTATTAGTTATTTGATTTCCATCAAAATCAACTGGCCACATATCATTAGAATAAGGAATTCCATAATAATAATCAAACCCATGATTTAATGGAAGAAATTCCTTTTGATGCCCTAAATGCCACTTTCCAATAACAGCTGTTTTGTATTTCTTTTCTTTTAAAATTTCAGCAATAGTTTTTTCATTAGAATTTAATCCAACTTTAGATTGAGGGAAAAGTGCTCCATTAATACCTATTCTATTAGGATATGTACCCGTTAAAAGTCCTGCTCTTGATGCACTGCATACAGCTTGTGCTGAGTAAAAATTAGTAAACAGCATTCCATTATCTGCTAAATCATTTATGTTGGGCGTGTAATAATCAATTGCTCCAAAGCTTTCAATATCACCATAACCCATATCATCTAGCATTATAATGACAATGTTTGGTTTCTTTTCAGAAAAAACCTTTTGAAAATTAGATATTAAAAAAAATATTAATAAAATATATTTATTCATTATAGACTCTTTTAATTCTCATTCTTGTCATTTTCCTCATATCTTCCAAAGACATATCATCTTTATATTCAGCTTGTAATTCACTTAGACGAACCTTCAATTGGCTGATTATCTCATCATATTCTTTTAATCCATATAAATTATTTAATTCATCTTTGTCACTTTTTATATCGAACAGTTCCCACTCATCCATATTAAAGTAATAGTGAATTAACTTATATTTTCCATTACTTACACCATAATGTGGTTGAACATTATGCCAGAAAGGATATTCATAATAGTGATAGTAAATAGCATCTCTTTTTTTGTAATCATTATCATATAGTTGGCTTTTAAAGCTCTCACCTTGTATATCATCAGGAATGCTTATTCCAGCAATGTCTAAAAGGGTAGGAGCAAAATCAACATTTACAATAAGATTGTCATTTACACTTTCCGGTTTAATTTTATCAGGATATTTAACCATAAATGGCATTCTAAATGATGGTTCATACATCCATCTTTTATCAAACCACCCATGTTCTCCTAAATAAAATCCTTGATCTGATGTATAAATGACAACGGTATTATCTTCAAGATCATTATCTTTTAAAAATTTTAACATTTTACCCACAGCATCATCTACACCGGCTACACATCTCAAATAGTCTTTAATGTAGCGTTGATATTTCCATTTTTTTAATTCTTCTCCTTTCAAGGAGTCATTGGGTGTCCAAAATTCACCGGCATTTCCATATCTATTCCATCTTCCTAATTCTTTTTTTGATAGACCCTCTGGAGGTGTTAATTTTAAGTCTTTTCTATTCATATGGTTTTCGATCTCTAACATATTTTCAGATGCAGCTTTTCTTCCTGAATAATCATCATTAAAACTTTCAGGATAGGGAAGATCAGAATCGCTATATAAGTTTTTGAATTTTGGGTCTGGATCCCATGGCCTATGTGGTGCTTTGAATTGATACATAAGCATAAATGGTTTAGATTTATCCCTTTTACTAGATAGCCATTGGATTGCATCATGAGCTACTTGTGCAGTTGAATGTCTAGTTGTTTCCGTGATAGTATCTTTTCCATTTTCAACAAAAACGGTATTAAAATATGTTCCTTGTCCACCCTGATTAACCATTACCTTAGAATAATCAAAACCTGTTGGAGTAGTCCCAAGATGCCATTTGCCAATTACAGCTGTTTGATATCCAGCTTTTTGAAAAAGTTTTGGAAATGTTTGTTGAGATCCATCAAAATCACCACCACCTTCATTTTTAAAGAAGCCATTAATATGACTGTATTTCCCTGTTAATATTGCTGCTCTACTTGGACCGCAAATTCTATTGGTATTATATGTAGCATTCATAATCATTCCTTCATTAGCAATTTTATCTATATTAGGTGTATTAATATGATCAGCCAACCAATCATTATATGAGCTAATTGCACTTACAGCATGATCATCAGCCATAATAAATACAATATTAGGTGTATCTTGATTTGAGCAATTATAATTTAATAATATAGATGCTATTAATAGGATTCTTATATATTTTATTTTCATTTAATTTAAAATGTTGTTGTTAAGATTAGTACTCCTTGATCATTAAAAATTAATTCATCATTCCATTCAATAATTTCTTCAGAAACAATATTTTTTAAATTCTTTCCATCTAGATTTAATTCTGCAAATCTACTCAAGTCTAATCTGTATGGGGAGTCATTTTTATTTATTATTATTAGTATAGTTTCTTCACTATATTTTCTAGATAATAAATACACACTGTCTTTTGGAGCAAAGTGTTTAGTATCACCATTAATTATTATCTCGTTATTTTTTCTAAAGTTTAAAAGCTTTCTAAGAAAATTTTGCATTTCTATTTGCTTATTGCTTAACCCTGATTGATCAAATCCACTGGTTTTATCTGATTTCCATCCTCCAGGAAAATCTGATCTAATTAGTCCATGATCTCCTGGTTTACTTGTATCATGCATTAATATCTCTGTTCCATATAAAATTTGAGGAATCCTTGGCATTGTTAGAATTAATCCCAAAGCCATTTTTGTTTGAGTTATATTTTGTTTGAATTGAGTATAAACTCTACTCATATCATGATTATCCATAAAGACCATTAGTGATTTAGGATCTGGGTAGTGAAAATCATTTGATAAGCTTTCATATATTTTTATAAGTCCTGAATTCCAATTTTCCTTTTCTGAAATTCCTTCAAAAATTGCCTTTTGCATTGGAAAATCCATAGTTGATTTTAGGTTTGACTTATATCCATCTTTGTTTTCAGCTCCATCTTGCCAATAAGCTACTAATAGTGGGTTGTATGTCCATTCTTCACCAACTATATTAAATTTTGGGTATTCATCCATTATTGATTTCGCCCAATTACTCATAAAATCTTTATCAGGATATGGATATGTATCTTGTCTAATACCAGAAAGATTTAATGTCTCAATCCACCATATAGAATTTTGTATTAAGTATGTTGCCATAAATGGGTTTCTTTGATTTAAGTCAGGCATTACTGGTACAAACCAACCATCAGTCATTCCTTTTGAATCATAATCTGATGCATAAATATCTTGATGAGTTGTTCTTCTATGATTTGAATAAATTATATTTTTTTCAAAGTCTTCCATAGATTTAGCATTCTGATAAATTTTTTGATTATTTATCCAATCATTAAAAGGAGGATCATCCATCCACCAATGATATAAGCCACTATGGTTTACAATAATATCTTTAATCATTTTAATTCCTTTTTCACTTGCTTTATTTGCAAGCTCAATGTATTCAGCATTTGTGCCAAATCTTGGATCAACTCTATAATAGTCAGTTGTAGCATAGCCATGATAAGAGTATATCTTCATATCATTAATTAAAACTGGGTTTAGCCAAAGCGAGGTATAACCCATATTTTTAAGATAATCAAGACTATTTATTATACCTCTTAAATCCCCTCCATGTCTTGCATATGTATTTTCTCTATCAATAGTCTTTTCTTTGAGTGACTTAAATGCATCATTAGTCTCATCGCCATTTGAAAATCTATCAGGAGTAATTAAATAAACAACATCTGAAATATCAAATCCAGTAGATTGATCTTCTATATTTCTTCTTTTGCCTAGTTTATATTTATAGTTGTGTTTCTTGCCAGTTTTACTTACGAAATTCAAATCTATTTCTCCAGGTGCTGTTTTCTTGTCGATTTTTAGATTAATAAAAAGGTAATTTTTAGAATCAGCCTTATTTATAGATTTTATGGAAACTCCAGGGTGATCTAATTTAAGTTGATAATCTATAATATTTTCACCTTTAACTAATAATTCAAGTTCATTGTTGTTAAAACCAATCCACCAATTTGGTGGTTCAATTCTTTCGATTTGACTAAAAGAAAATGATGAAAATAAAATTAGAAAACTAACTACTACACCCCTCAAAATTCACTTAATTTAGATTAATTATAAATGTTAATAAATATATGAATAAAAATATATAAAATTTGATTGTTTCACATCATATTATTTACATTTGAAATAAATAAAAACTAATAAAACATAGTATGAGAACAAATCTAAATTATCTGATACTACTCTTTCTTTTTTTTCCATTATTAATATTTGGTCAAAACTCATTGAGTGGTTCAGTTGTAGATGAAGTTTCATCTAGTGGAATAGCAGGTGTAAACATCCTTGTTAAAGGAACAACAAATGGAACTGCTAGTGACCTTGATGGAACATTCAAAATTAGTGTAAATTCAGGTGATGTATTAGTATTTTCATATCTAGGATATTTAACAAAAGAGGTTACATATTCTGGTCAGACAACATTAACTGTTGTAATGTCTGAAGATTCTTCTGTTTTAGATGAAATAGTTGTAATTGGATATGGATCAATCAAAAAAGACGATTTAACTGGTGCAGCTGATTTGATAACATCTGAAGATTTTAACCAAGGAGCAATGCTCTCTCCGGAACAATTAATAACTGGAAAATTAGCAGGAGTTTCTATAACTTCTGGTGGTGGAGCACCTGGAGAAGGTCAAGCAATTAGAATTAGAGGTCTTGGATCATTGTCACTAACAAATTCTCCATTAATAGTGGTGGATGGCGTACCATTAAACGATGGTGGAGTTGGTGGATCAAGAAATGCCTTAAATTCTATAAACCCTGCTGATATAGAAAGCATGACTGTCCTTAAGGATGCTTCTGCTACGGCCATTTATGGTTCTAGAGGTGCTAATGGAGTTATAATGATAACAACTTTAAAAGGAAAAGATTCAGAATTTAAATATAGTTTTAGTAAGAAGTATTCTATATATACTCCAATTGATAAAGTAGATGTTCTTTCAGCTACAGAATTCACGGACCTTATTTTAAGTACAGGAAATGCAAATGCTATTGCAGCACTAGGATCATATGAAAATGATTGGCAGGATGTAATTTACTCAACTGTAGGTGGAAACGAATATAATTTCAGTGCTGTTGGAGGTGCATATGGAATCCCTATAAGGGCTTCTATTGGCGTGAGTGATCATGATGGAATTTTATTAGGAGATAATTTCAGAAGAAATACAATTTCATTAAATATGAATCCATCACTTTTTGATGATAAATTAGAAATGGACTTTAATGTTAGGATGATGGATACTGAGAATACATTTGCAAACAGAGGTGCTATATGGAGTGCTACTAGTTTTGACCCTACAAAACCAGTATATAATGGTTCTCAATATGATGGCTATTATTCATGGATAGATCCAACAACGGGTAACCAAGCAGCGATTGGTGCACCAACAAATCCTTTAGCATTACTTAATTTAATTGATGATGTTTCTCAAGTTGAAAGAGTTATAACAAATCTAAAAATGGATTATGAACTTCCAGTTGATGGCTTAACGGCAACTGTAAATGTTGGTTATGATAAATCTGAAAGTGATGGCTCAAGAACTACTTCAGAATTAATTCCGACAGCGGATCCAACATGGAATGGAGCATTAAGCACTTATACTCAATCAGCAACAAATACTTTATTTGATGCTTATATAACTTATAATAAGGAAATTGATGATCATACTATTAATGCAGTTGTTGGTCATTCATATCAAGCTTTTGAGTTTGATAATTATTCCTATGATAGTGAAGCTCAGGAGGATGGCAACGATTATGAATTTATAGATAAATCAAAAAACGTATTACTATCTTATTTTGGAAGAGTGAATTACGATTATAAAGGGAAGTATTTATTAACGGCTACCTTAAGAGCAGATGCTTCATCAAAGTTGAATCCAGATGATAGATGGGGGTATTTCCCTTCTGTAGCTTTAGCATGGAATGTTGATCAGGAAGACTTTTTTACAGGAACAATATTTA
>JAZABS010000074.1:0-30559 GCA_036136835.1 Bacteroidota bacterium | reverse complement strand
CGTTAATTAGATTGTTTTCTCTGATTAAATCAATATTTTTAATATTTTCTTTAGAGGATATATATGTTAAATAAAGAGGTCTTCTTTCATATGTTTCTCCATATTTTTCCATTATTACATTTTCAGGCAATTCTTTAGATATATAATCGAAATAGTCTAGAACTTGACTATGTCTGGAAAATTGTGTACCTATTTCATATCCAAGAAATTCACTTGGGGATTTAATATCTTGAGATAATATTTGAAAATTAACAAATAGAAATAAAATAATAGAGTTAATGATTAGTCTCATAATTGCTGTAGTTTTGATCAAGTAAACAAATATATAAAGAAAACTAATTATATTTACTTTATATATGTTAGTAAAAGAAATCAACTATAAAGAAACATCATTTTTTAGCTCACTTTTCTGTGATTATATTGATAATAAATCAGAGTTAAAAGAACTGTATAATTTATATCCTTCAATTAAGAATTTCAAAAAGCAAATTGAAAAGAAAAAAGTAAATTATAATGACAATAACAGAAAAAAATTATACGATGTAATTAAGAGACAATATAAAGAGGTTAGTTGTTCAAAAGAATTTAATTCAACATTAGAATTGATTAAGAAAAAAAACACTTTTACAATTACAACAGGACATCAGCTTAACTTATTCACTGGACCAGTCTATTTCCTTTATAAAATTATTACGACAATAAATTTATGTAATGATTTAAATAAGAATTATCCAGATTATAATTTCATTCCAATATATTGGATGGCAACTGAAGATCATGATTTTGATGAAATAAATCATTTTAATTTTAAGGGTAAAAGAATTCAATGGGATAGTAATCAAAAAGGAGTTGTAGGTGAATTTAAAACTACTGGTTTAAAGAAGATTTTGAAAGAAATTAAAGAACATTTTCCAGCAAATAATTATTCTAAAGAATTAATAAATCTGTTTGAGAATAGTTATATAAAATTTGATTCTCTGTCAGATGCTACTAGAAATTTTGTACATGTATTATTTAAAAAATATAATCTTATAATAATAGATGCAAATCATAAGGACTTAAAATCATGCTTTAAAAAATTTATAAAAAATGAAATTAAGGATAACTTGATAAAAAAATCATCTTTGCCAACTATCAGTAAATTAGAAAAGTCTGATTATAAAATACAAGCTCATTCAAGAGATGTTAATCTCTTTTACATTGAAAAAAACAAAAGAAATAGGATAGTTAAAACAGGAAATTATTTTAAAATTGAGGGGAGTGATAAAAAATTAACAGAAAAAAATCTTATAGATTTAGTTGATAAAAATCCGGAAAAATTTTCTCCAAATGTTTTATTCAGAACAATGTACCAAGAGATTTTGTTGCCAAACTTGTGCTACATTGGAGGCCCAGCAGAAATTTCATATTGGCTTCAGTTAAAAAACGTATTTGATACTGCTAAAATTACTTTTCCAATTTTATTAAGTAGAAATTCACTATTATTAATGTCTTCTAAACAAGTAAGAAAATTAAAAAAACTTGACCTAGAAGTAGATGAGATGTTTTTAGATATAAATGAGTTGTCAGTAAAAAAAACAAAAGAATTTTCAGAAATAAACATTGATTTTTCAGATTTAAAAAATAATTTAAAAAATCAGTTTGATGATTTAATTACTATTGCTTCCAAGACTGATATTTCTTTTATAGGAGCTGTTAAAGCTCAAGAAAAAAAACAATTAGATGGACTTAATAATTTAGAAAAGAAATTGTTAAGTGCTCAAAAGAAAAAGTTTTCAGAAAAAATTTTAAGAATTGTTGAATTAAGAAATGAGTTGTTTCCTAAAAATTCATTACAGGAGAGAAATACAAACTTTTCTGAGTTTTATTGCGAATACGGGAATAAAATTTTCGATCTACTACATAGTAACATTAAAGCTTTAAATAATAGGTTTTTGGTGATTGAAATTGGTTAAATATTATATTTTTATTCTTTTTTTATTATAAAATCTATTTCTATTTTTACGCATGGAAAATAAGGTATTAATTATTGACTTTGGATCGCAATACACTCAACTTATTGCTAGAAGAGTTAGAGAATTAAACATATATTCTGAAATTTTCCCATTTAACAAGATTCCTTCAGAAATAAATAAATTTGGAGCTATTATTTTATCAGGAAGTCCTTACTCTGTAAGAGATAAAGACTCTCCAAGAATAGATTTGGATAAAATAACAAAAAATAGACCAGTACTTGCTGTATGTTATGGAGCACAGTTATTAGCAAATGAAAATGGTGGATTAGTTTTAGCTTCAGATATTAGAGAATATGGTAGAGCAAATTTAGACTTTATAAATAATGACCATTTTATTTTTGACAATGTTAATATAGGAAGTCAGGTTTGGATGAGTCATGGAGATACAATTAAAAAATTACCAAATAATTCTACACTACTTGCTAGCACCTCAGATGTAGAAAATGCTGCATTTAGAGTTAATGGAAAAGAAATTTATGGGCTTCAATTTCATCCAGAGGTATATCATTCTAAGGATGGTAAAAAGGTTTTAGAAAATTTTCTTTTAAAAATTTCAAAATTAAACCAAGATTGGACTCCCGATTCATTTATAGATCAAACAGTTTCACATTTAAAGTCTGAGCTTAAGTCTGATAAAGTTATATTAGGACTGTCTGGAGGTGTTGATTCAACTGTTGCTGCAGTACTTTTAAATAAAGCTATAGGAGATAATCTACATTGTATTTTTGTAAATAATGGCTTATTAAGAAAAAATGAGTTTGAAGCTGTGCTAGATCAATATAAAGACATGAGCCTAAATGTAAAAGGTATAGATTATTCCTCAAAATTTTACAAAGAATTAAAAGGGATAACTGATCCAGAATTAAAAAGAAAATCAATTGGGAAAGTATTTATAGATGCATTTGATTCAGAATCAAAGAAAATTAAGGATGTTAAATGGCTTGCACAAGGAACAATTTATCCAGATGTTATTGAAAGTATTTCAGCAACTGGAGGTCCATCTGCTACAATTAAAAGTCATCATAATGTTGGTGGTCTTCCAAGTTACATGAAGTTAAAAGTTGTAGAGCCACTAAAATTATTATTTAAGGATGAAGTACGAAGAGTAGGATCTTTTCTTAAAATTGATTCTGAAATTTTAGGAAGACATCCTTTTCCAGGTCCTGGTTTGGGAATAAGAATTTTAGGTGAAATAAATTTAGAAAAAGTAAAAATATTGCAAGAAGTAGATAGTATTTTTATTGATGCCTTAAAAGAGGAAGGTCTATATGATAAGGTATGGCAGGCTGGAGCTATGTTATTACCTACTAAAAGTGTAGGTGTGATGGGTGATGAAAGGACATATGAAAGATGTGTTGTGCTGAGAGCAGTTGAAAGCACTGATGGAATGACTGCTGATTGGGTTGATCTCCCATACAAGTTTCTTCAGAGGGTTTCAAATAAGATTATTAATAGAGTTAAAGGAGTAAATAGAGTAGTTTATGACATTAGTTCTAAACCACCAGCAACTATAGAATGGGAATAATAAATTTTAATATTAAAATATTTTTGATTTTAATCACAATATTTTTTGTGAATACTGTTCAATCTCAAATAGATTTTATAATTCACAAGGTTAAAAAAAATCAGGATTTAGAAAGTATTGCAATTATTTATGATGTTGATGAAACTGTTATTTTAGAATTTAATCCAAATACAGAAATAAAAAAGGGTGTTAAATTAAAGATTCCCAAAAGTTATAACGAAGTTAAGGAATTAGAATCAAGTCTCTCTGAAATTAAAGATACCACTCATATTAAAATTAAATCAAATCCTAAAAATTTAATTGATAATATTAATGATTTTAGTAAAAAGAAAATAGCAATTCTGTTACCATTAAGGACAAAGAATATAAATTTTGATTCGATAAATGATTCAAGAGAGATTGTTAAAAATGACAAATTATTAAATATATCTCTTGATTTTTTATTTGGTGTTCAAATGGCAGTTGATTCATTTTCAAAATACGGAATTGATGTGGATGTATCCGTATTTGATACTGCTGCTGATAAAAATGTTACTAATAAATTAATTCAAGAAAATGATTTTACAGCATATGATCTATTAATTGGGCCTTTAACTTCAAATGCTTTTGATTTTGTTATAAAATCTATTCCTGATGAAGTAAAAGTTGTTTCACCTCTAAGTAAAACTAAATTAGAAAATATTAATATTATTCATACCATCCCTGATGATCAGTTATTGTTTAATAAAATGATATCATATATTGAGAAAGACACAATCAGATCAGAAAAATTTATTATAGCTGATTCTTACAATAAAGAAGTTAGTGATAAAATAAAAAGAATTTTCCCAAATGCTCATCAATTTTTTTCTGAAATTAATGATTCTGGAGTTGATACAAGAACAATGGTTTATGATAGTTTAGATTCTACCTTTGTTAAAGGCAGAAATTTAGTCTTTTTGGAGACAAAAGATCAAGGCTTTGTGTCTAATATATCTAGTATTTTAAACTCTTTTGTTAACGATACTATAGAAATAATACTAACAACTACTAATAAGAATAGAGCTTTTGAAGGGACAAATATTTCCAACTATTATATGTCAAATTTAAATTTTCATTATCCTTCAATTAATCGATCAATTTCAACTTACAAGGATAATAATTTTGTAAAGAAATATTCTTCAAGGTATAATGATTATCCATCAAAATATGCTATTAGAGGCCATGATTTAACATTAGACTTATTAATTAGATTAAGTTGTGGTGAGCTAGATAGAAATAATTTAAATTTGGTTCAATCTGAATATATAGAAAATAGGTTTAGATATGTTAAAGACAAAGATGGAATATATAGGAACAACTCTGCATATATAATGAAATTTCAAAATTTAGAACTAATTCAAATTGATTAAATATATTTTGAAATCATTATCAATATTTTAAAATATATTTAATCAAATTCATTAAATTTGTTTGCGTTTATAACGCATAATGTCTCATACTACTAAATTTATTTTTGTTACAGGTGGCGTTTCTTCATCATTAGGTAAAGGAATAATAGCAGCATCTCTAGCTAAATTGCTTCAATCACAAGGTTACAGAATAACAATCCAAAAATTAGATCCATATATTAACGTAGATCCGGGCACATTAAATCCTTATGAGCACGGAGAATGTTATGTTACTGAAGATGGAGCAGAAACTGATCTAGATTTAGGTCATTATGAAAGATTTTTAAATGTAGAAACTTCTCAAGCTAATAATATTACAACTGGACGTATTTATCAAAGTGTTATAAATAAAGAAAGAAAAGGTGATTATCTAGGAAGAACAGTTCAAGTCATTCCACATATAACTGATGAAATAAAAGAAAACATTAAGTTTTTAGCCAAAGATGATCAATATGATATAATTATTACTGAAATAGGTGGTACAGTTGGAGATATTGAATCACTTCCTTATATAGAAGCCTTAAGGCAAATGAAATGGGAGATGGGTGAAAAAAATGTAGTTGCAATTCATCTAACATTAATCCCATATCTTTCAGCTGCAAAAGAATTAAAAACAAAACCTACTCAACACAGTGTTAAAACACTTATGGAAAGTGGGGTTCAGGCAGACGTATTAGTTTGTAGAACTGAACATGAAATTAGTGATAGCATAAGAAATAAACTAGCAAGATTTTGTAATGTAGACACTGATTCTGTGATCCAGTCAGTTGATGTTAAAACCATTTATGATGTTCCAAATTGTATGCTTGATGAAGGACTTGATAAGGTAGTATTGAAAAAACTAGGTCTTGTTTCTAACAAACCTGATCTAATGCATTGGAATAAATTCTTAAATAAACATAAAAATCCTAAGAGCACAGTTAAAATTGCTCTAATTGGTAAATATATAGAATTACAAGATTCATATAAATCGATATTGGAGTCTTTTATTCATTCTGGAGCAATTAATGAGGTAAAAGTAGATGTTATTCCAATTCATTCTGAACATATTAATAAGGATAATATTGCTAATGAACTTAAAAATTTTAATGGAGTTTTAGTAGCCCCAGGCTTTGGAGAAAGGGGGATAGAAGGTAAAATTGAAGCAATAAAATATGTTAGATTAAATAATATCCCATTTTTTGGCATATGTCTAGGAATGCAAATGGCAGTTATAGAATTTGCTAGAAATGTTTTAAACCTAGATGGTGCAAATTCAACAGAAATGGATGAAAATACTAGCTATCCAGTTATTGATTTAATGAATGACCAAAAGAATATTACCGATAAAGGAGGAACTATGAGGTTAGGTTCATGGGATTGTAAATTAAAAGAGAATAGTCTTATATCTAAAATATATAATTCTGAAAATGTAAATGAAAGACATAGGCATAGATATGAGTTTAATAGTAAATATCTTGAAAAAATTGAGTCAAATGGTATGATAGCTTCTGGAATAAATAATAAGACTGGATTAGTTGAAATAATTGAGTTAAAGGACCATCCTTGGTTTATTGGCGTTCAATTTCATCCAGAGTATAAAAGTACTGTTTTATCTCCTCATCCTTTATTTGTTTCTTTTATTTCTGCAGCTGTAAATAGTAATAAAATCAATAGATAATCATGGAAGAAAGAAATTTTGACTTTAACTCATTAATTGGTATTATGCTTATTGGTATACTGTTGATGTTTTGGATTTCATCAAATACTCAAATAGAAACTACTATCTCAGAAAATGAGAATATAAAGTCTGATTCAATTGAAATTACAGATAATACTAAAAAGAATATTTCTTTAGATGAAATTAATGATAATTTATTTACCAATGAATTCGAAGTAAATTCTATAAATGAATTAGAGTTTAAAAATGAAACTTTTAACATTAAATTTTCTGAAGCAGGTGGACAAATTTCAGAACTTGCTTTAAATGAATATGTTAATTATAAAGGAGCGCCAATCTATTTAATAAAGGATGGTAATTCAACTTTTAATTTAGATTTTAAAACTTCTAACAATCGACAGATAAATACAAAAGATCAAGATTTTAACGCAAGTAGATATAAGGATGGTGATAATGAAGTTATTTCAATGAAATTATTTGTTTCAGATGAAAGGTATTTAGAATATCTATATACAATTAAGCCTGAAGAATATTTGATTGATGTTAAATTGCAATCCAAGGGATTCTCTGATCTTATAAATCAAAATGAAGATTATAATTTATCATGGAAATTAAATGGAATTAGGAATTCAAAAAGTATTAGTTATGAAAATAGATATACAAGATTAACATATTATCATGATGGTGATAAAATCGATAAATTATCCCAAATGGGAGATGATGAAGATCAAATTAAAGATGTTAATTGGATATCATTTAGACAACACTTTTTCAGTTCTATTATAATTCCATCTGAGACTGCTTTTCAAGATGTGAGAATAAGCTCAAAAGATTTAGTTGAAGATGAATCAGTTGATACATTATACACAAAACAGTATATTGCTCAAGTTCCATTTTCATATAAAGAAAACGAAATCAATGACACATTTAGAATTTATTTTGGACCAACTGACAACAATGTTTTTAAAGATTATGATTTAGACTTAGATCAGAGTATTCCTTTTGGGTGGGGAATATTTGGTGCCATAAATAAGCGTGTCTTTGTACCATTATTTAGATGGCTTAGTTCTATATTTCCTTATGGTATTGCAATAATTATTATGACCATTATTGTTAGACTAATTTTAGCTCCTGTTCTTTATAAATCCTATCTCTCTCAGGCAAAAATGAAAATTTTAAAACCAGATGTTGAGGAACTTAATAAAAAATTTAAGGATAATCCAATGAAGAGACAACAGGAGATGATGTCTTTATATAGTAAGGCTGGTGCTAGTCCAATGGGTGGTTGTTTGCCTGCCCTACTACAAATCCCTGTTTTTTATGCTCTTTTTATGTTTTTCCCATCTGCATTTGATCTGCGTCAAAAAAGTTTTCTTTGGGCAGATGATTTATCGGCATATGATAGTATTTTAGATTTACCATTTACGATATGGGGTTATGGTGATCATGTAAGTTTATTCCCAATATTAGCTGCAGTATCCATTTTCTTTTATATGCAAATGACTATGGGTCAGCAGACAGCATCTCAACCTCCACCACAGGAAGGTATGCCTGATATGACTAAAATGATGAAATATATGATGTATATATCTCCTCTTTTCATGTTAATTTTCTTCAATAACTATGCTAGTGGGTTAAGTTTATATTATTTTATTTCAAACATTTTATCAATTTCTATAATGTTTACAATCAAAAACTACATATTAGATGAAAGGAAAATACGTGATCAAATTCAAATTGATAAAGCAAAACCTGATAAAGCTCCTAGTCGTTTTCAAAGAAAGATGCAAGAATTAATGGAGGAGGCAGAAAGGCAGAAAAAAAATCAAAATAAAAATTAATATAAAATTAAATTAAATTGAAAAAAATTGTAGCCTTTGGAGCAAGTTCTTCTTCAAAATCAATTAACAAAATTTTTGCTACTTACGCTGCTAATCAAATACAAAACTCTCAAGCAATTATTTTAGATCTTAATAATTTTGAAATGCCTATATATAGTGAAGATTATGAAAGAATACATGGTATCCCTAAGAAAGCATATGAATTTAAGAATATAATTAAAGATTCTGATGGCATTATTATTTCATTTGCTGAACATAATGGTGCATATACTGCTGCATTCAAAAATATTTTTGATTGGATATCTAGAATTGAAAATATAGTTTGGTTTAATAAACCAATGCTATTATTGGCAACCTCTAATGGATCCAATGGCGCAAGTCTTGTTCTTAATATGGCTCATAGTAGAATATCAAGAGGAAATCCAAATAGTATAGCATATTTTTCTTTGCCTAATTTTAATGATAATTTTAACAGCGAAACAGGTATAAAAGCTGAAAAATTAAATAAAAAATTTGTTGATGCCTTGTCAATTTTTATTGAATCCTTGTAATCAATCGAATATAGAAAAGGATCTTAAATCAATATTTGTAATTTTATAGAATGAAAAAAGTTGTAATAGCTCTATCTGGAGGTGTTGATTCTAGTGTTAGCGCCTATTTATTGAAAAAAGAGGGATATGATGTTGTAGGATTATTTATGAAAAACTGGCATGATGAATCAGTTACTATTTCTGATGAATGTCCTTGGCTGGATGATAGTAATGACGCAATGATAGTTGCACAAAATTTAGATATTCCATTTCAAACGGTTGATCTTAGTAAACAATATAATGATAGAATAATAAACTACATGTTTAGTGAATACAAGAATGGCAGAACTCCAAATCCTGATATACTTTGCAACAGAGAAATAAAGTTTGATATTTTTATGAAAATTGCACTTGACCTTGGTGCCGATTTTGTAGCTACGGGTCATTATTCTAGAATAGTTAATGATAAAATTAATGGAAAAACTATCTATAAATTGATGTCTGGTGTTGATAAATCAAAGGATCAATCATATTTCTTATGTCAATTAAATCAAAACCAACTTTCAAAGATTATATTTCCAATAGGAAATTTAGATAAAGCTAAAGTTAGAAAAATTGCAAATGAAATTGGATTGGTTAATGCATCTAAAAAAGATTCACAAGGTTTATGTTTTGTAGGAAAAGTTAAATTACCTGAGTTTTTGAAAAGCAAACTTAAGCCAAAAACTGGTTCAATTATTCAAATAGATTCTTTAAGTGAAATATATAATGATAATGATTATTCCAGTTTAAATATTAAAGAGATGCTTAAAAAATCTGTTGGAGGAATCAAATACAATAGTAAAGATGGGAAAAAAATTGGCGATCATAATGGAGCGTACTATTTTACAATTGGACAGAGAAAAGGATTAAAAGTCGGTGGAACAACTAAGCCTCTGTTTGTTTTACAAACTGATGTTAAGAAAAATCTTATTTATGTAGGTATGGGTAAAGATCATCCCGGATTACTTAGAAAGGTTTTGCTGATAAATGCTAAAGACGAGCATTGGGTTAGAGAAGACCTAAAGATTTCTGATAATGAGTCTATTAAAGTAATGGCAAGAATCAGATATAGACAACCTCTTCAAAAAGCAACATTATATAAATTTAAAGAAGGTATATATATATTATTTGATAAGGTTCAATTATCTATATCAAAAGGTCAATTTGCTGCCTGGTATAAGGATGATGAATTGATTGGATCAGGAGTAATTTCATAGTCTAATGAATGTAAGATTTTTATTATTTTTTTTTCTATTTCAAAACTTAGTTTTTAGCCAACTAGAAGATGCTTGGGTGTTTTTTAATAATAAACCCAATTATGAATATTTTATAGAAAATCCTTTATTGATTTTAAGCCAAAAATCAATTGATAAAAAAAAATTAAAAAATATTATAATTGACTACAGAGATGTTCCTGTTAGCCAATCTTACATACAAGCCATAGATGATACAGAGGGTATAGAGGTTTTATCTAAATCCAAATGGTTTAACTGTGTTCATGTTAGGGGAAATTATAATCAAATAGATGAATTATTAAATTTAGATTTTGTTGAGAATATAGAATACGCAAATAGATCAATAAACAGAAATGATAATCAAGAAAACAAAAATAAATTTAGTGAAATAGAATATTATGTAACCAACAGGTCACCTTTTGATCAAATTGAAATGATAAATTTGGATTTTTTGCACCAGAATGGTTTTAATGGATCTGGTATTACAATTGGTGTGTTTGATGCAGGTTTTAGAAATGTTGATAATATGAATGGATTTGAAAGATTAAGATCTTTAGGAAATATTAAATATGTATATGATTTTGTAGATAGAACAGACGACTTATTTGCTTATATAGGTAATGCACATGGTACTAATGTATTAAGTATTATGGCAGGATATATTGAGGATCAATACTATGGATCTGCAACAGATGCAGAGTATTATTTATTTAGAACTGAAGATGTTTCTTCAGAAAATCCAATTGAGGAAAGTTACTGGGTTGAAGCTATGGAACGAGCAGATAGCTTAGGCATAGATATAGCCAATACATCACTTGGTTATAGAATATATAATAATTCAGCTTATAGTTATTCGCAACAGGAGATGGATGGAAGTACTGCTTTTATCTCAAGAGGTTGTAACATTGCTAATGAAAAAGGTATAATATTGGTAAATTCTGCAGGAAATTCCTCAGATAATGGAGTTATTGCTCCTGCCGATTCTAAAGGCGTTTTCTCTATTGGAGCTGTTAATGGCTTTGGTAATTATGTATCATTTAGTTCACAAGGAAATGACTTTCAAGAAGTTATAAAACCAGATATATCTGCTCGTGGCGCAGGTACATATTTAATTAATTATGTAGATAATATAGTTCAAGGAAATGGCACATCATATAGTTCTCCGATTATTGCTGGTTCAATGGCTTGTCTTTTACAGGCTTTTCCATCCTTAAATAATGATCAGATTATGAATATTGTTAGATATACAGCCTCTCAATATGAATTTCCAGATAATTATTTAGGTTATGGGATACCTAATTTTAAATTAGCCTATGAATTAGCTTTAAATATTGAATCCAAGCCAGTTACTATTTTCCCTAACCCTGTATATGATTATTTAAAAATATTATCATCTATAGCTTCTAATTTAGAAGTAAAATTATTTGATATGTCAGCAAAGCTATTGTATTCAGATACAATTAGTGGAGTATTAAATAATATAGATATGCGATATTTAAATAAAGGGGTTTATTTGCTAGAATTAAAATTTCAAGATGGGAAAACAGATTTATTTAAAATAATTAAAGATTAGAAGTTTTACTTTTACCTTCATGTTTGCTTAGAATAATCACTGTAATGATACCAATTAAAATAAATAATAATGCTATAAATGATTCTTGATTTAATTCAGGCATGTATCTTACAATTTTCTCACTACCACTAATTTTAAAATTCAATTTCCAAGGCCATATTACTCCCAATGATCCTATTATAAATCCCAAAATAACTGAATTGCAAAGTTGATTATAGTTTTTTAATAGATAGCCTAAAATATTGGATAATAGTATAAGCCCAGTCAATGAACCAAACGTAAAAACAGATATAATTTTAATTTTATTTAATCTTTCCAGATCATGAATGAAATTATATTCTCCAGTGAACATGTCATATATAGTATCATAAAGAGCATTAACAGAATCAACTAATAAAAGAACATAATTACCCATTAGCATCAATATAAATGATCCAGATAATCCTGGCAATATCATTCCCGAAACACTGATTATCCCACAGATAAATACAAATAATAAATTATCATTTTCATTTGCAGGATCTAGCAAACTAATCGTAATCCCAATAATAATTCCTAAAAATAAAATTGTTAGGTTTTTTGAATCCCATCTTGATATTTTTTTCTTTAAATGAAATATTGTGCCAATAACAAGACCAAAAAATAAGCTCCATACATATATTTCATATCTATCTAGTAGGAATTCAAGTAGTTTTGATGTTGAAAAGTAACTAATTACTATTCCTATTAGGATGAGAAATAAAAAATGCCCATTAATATGGTTATAAAAGTCTACTAATTTCCCAGTAAATAAAAATCTAAATCCTTTCTTATCTATCTTTTTTAGAGAAAAAACAAGTTCTTCATAAAATCCAATTGCAATTGCTACAAGACCGCCAGAAACTCCTGGAATCTTATTTGCTGTTCCCATTAGAATTCCATTAATTAAAATTAAAAATGAAGAATATAAATTTTTAGATTTTTTCAATTATTTGATTTTTGAATTTTTTCAACTAAAAAAATTAATAAAAACCCAATTGAAATTAAAATTATTGAATAAAAAAGATAATTTTCTCCAATATATGATGATGGTAAAATATTTTCTCCTAATTCTGATTTCCATGGCCAAACTTCACTTAATGAACCAATAACAAAACCTAAAAGAATAGAATAAGTAAGGGATGAATTTTTATCAAACATCCATTTTATTATTTTACTAAAGCTTAATAACCCTATTATTGCTCCTAAAGCAAATGTTATAATTTTGTCATACTCTAAATTATTAACTGCATTAATCATTGTAGAGTATAAACCAAGTATTACTAGTATTAATGCTCCTGATATCCCTGGGATAATCATTGCAGATGCAGCGATAATTCCACATGTAAAAATATAAGCAAGATTTACTTCAATATCAGCAGTTATATTTATTGAACCTATGTAAAAGGATATAAATGTAGATGTAATAACAAATATTAAATTAATATAATTCCATGATTTTACTAGTTTATATATTACAAAAATAGTTGCTAGTACCAGTCCTAAAAAAAAAGACCATATCAAAATGGGGTATTTGTCAAATAAATATGCAGTTAGCTTAATAAATGTTATTAGACTGACACCAATACCAATAATTAGAGATAATAAAAAGCTTCCATTTAGTTTTTTCCAAAAAGAATAAAATCCATTATTAAGTTCTTTAAATAACGATAAATTTATATTTCCAATTGTAGTTATTAATTCTTCATAGATTCCTAATAGTAATGCTATTGTACCACCAGAAATACCAGGCACTGCATCTGCAGCACCCATAGCCATTCCTTTTATTGATATAACTATATAGTTTGTGATTTTTCTATTCACAATTAAAATTTACAAAATTAATGGTAAGCTACTAATTTTTTGCTGAAATTAATGAAGAACATTTTAAATATAGTTTCCAGTATTTAGACTTTTCTTGATTTATACTTATAGCTTTTTCTATATAATCATTTGCCTTTTTGTATTGCTTGTCTTTAAAAAAATATTTCGCAAGTTTATACCAGGCTTTATCCAAAGATGGTTCGTAATGCACTCCCTTATAATAATAAGCCAATGCTTTATTGTTATTTCCAGTTCTTTCATAGCAATGACCAATTTTCATCATTGCATATGCAGATCTTTTATCTATTGATAATAATGATTTATATGTTTTTATCGCATCTTTATATCTTTTTAACCTTTCTAAGATTTTAGCTTTTTCAATATATGGGCTATTAAAATTTTCATCTGAAAAAATTGCATATTCAAAACACTTAATAGCTTCTTTGTATTTTTTTGTAGAATTATATTGTTTGCCTAAATTAAACCAAGATGTTTCACAATATGGATTTTTATCCAAGTAGTTTTTTAAAAAAACAATTAAATCTGACTTTTCATTTAGAGATTCATAGCAGTAAATAATATTATACAATGATGCACGATCAGAAGAATCATAGTTTAAACTATTAATAAAATTTGATTTTGCTAGATTATTTTTTTTTAAAAATAATAGCTCTATCCCAATTAAATAATAAATTTCATTTTTGTTTTCTGAAATTGACAATATTTTTTTTAAAAAATTTACGGCTTGTTCATGCAATTTCATTTTAGATAAAATATTTGCTTTAAGTATATATGTCTCTTCATTAATGCTATCATCTGATAGTACTGAGTTTAATAATTCATCTGCTTTATTTATTTTATTTTCATAAATATATAACTCAACTTTTAGTAATATTAAATTGGTTGAGCAAGGGTGTTGGCTTAATGATAAATTTGTAGCTTTTCGGGCATAATCGATTTTACCATTTTCTAAATAATAGCTAATTATATTTTCAAACTCAAATGAATCAAAAAATAGTAATGAATTTTCATTAATCATTTTCTCAAATCTGTCTATTGAGAATTTTACTTCATTTATATCCATATAGAAATATCTCTCTAGACATAAAAATAATGCAGAATTGATCAGTTATATTTCTAAATTAGTTTATTTCTTAACAAACTAATTAACATATTTAATTTATTGAATTAAGGATTTCAATAATAAGATTACATCCTTTTTTTATCTCTTTATTTGTTATTGTAAGTGGTGGTGTTATTCTTACACCATTTTTGTTTATTAATAGCCAGAATAATAATAATCCATTTTCTTTCGCATTTAATATTAGTCTATTAGCTATTTTTGGACTTTTCATAATTAGACAAAGCATTAATCCTTTACCTCTAATTTCTTTTATCAATGGATGAATTAGAATAGATCTTATCAATTTTTCTTTTTTGATACAATTATTCATTATACTAGATGAAGATATTTTCTTTAATGTTGCATTTGCAGATGCAGAAATTACTGGGTTTCCACCAAATGTTGTTATGTGTCCCATAATTGGATTACTTTTTAAAGAATCCATTATTTTTTTACTTGAACTAAACGCACCAATTGGTAATCCACCACCTAGTCCTTTTCCATAAACTAGTATGTCTGGACTACAGTTGTAATTTTCAAAACCAAACATCTTTCCAGTTCTCCCTATACCTGTTTGAATCTCATCTAATATTAACAAGGCACCAACTTTTTTACATCTTTCTTTTATTTTTTTTAAGTAGTTGTTTTTTGGTTCAATAAAACCGGCTCCACCTTGAATTGTTTCAAGAA
This sequence comes from Bacteroidota bacterium, assembly GCA_036136835.1. Taxonomy (GTDB): domain Bacteria; phylum Bacteroidota; class Bacteroidia; order Flavobacteriales; family Flavobacteriaceae. The sequence goes on along the minus strand of JAZABS010000074.1, from coordinate 15,053 downwards.
TAACAGCTGCAGTTTTTGATGTAATTTTATTTATTTCTGCATGATTGTTATATCTTATAAATTTTACTTTTGGAATTAGTGGTCCAAAAGGATCACGTCTATTTTTAATACCCATAAATGATAATGCCCCCATTGTACTTCCATGATATGCATTTTTAGCAGCAATTATCTCTTTTTTCCCAGTATATCTTCTTGCAAGCTTAATTGCTCCCTCAGTAGCTTCTGTGCCAGAATTTGTAAGATATGTACAACTTAGATTTTTTGGTAAAACTTTAGATAAATGTTTAGTCAAAGTTACTGATGGATCCAAAATAAATTCTCCATAAACCATTACATGCATATACTTATTTAGTTGCTTATTAATTGAGTTTATTAGATATGTATTACTATGACCAAGACTACATGCTGAAACTCCAGCAATAAAATCTAGATAAGGCTTTCCTTTTTTGTCATAGATGTATGATCCCTTAGCATGCGAAACCTCAATTGCCATTGGATTTGGAGTTGTCTGAGCTTGATATTTTAAAAAATCTTTTTTAATCTTAATAATTAGTTAATTTCTAGACTTTTGATTTTTGTGAGAATTAGTTGTGGATCATCTTTAAATAGATCATCAATGCTGTTAGGTTTTTCATCTTCTCTAAAATAAAAACCCTTTAAGAATTTTAGCTCATCTAAAAAGTCTTCCTCAGGATAAGTATTTCCGTCAACTTGGTTTATTTTTTTAAATTTTTCAATTGAATTGTTATTTAATAAAATCTTTATCTTGCCAGATTTAGATCTATCAATTCCTACTAATTCATTTTCAGAATTTCTTAGATAATAAATTGATTCTGCATTTTTTACTATATCAATTTTTTTTAATTCATTATTTATAAAATTACCATACAATTTTTGACCAGCAATCTGATTAAACCCTGTACCTAAACTATCTTTATTTATTATTAGAGCATTATTAAAAACTAGTAATGAATCTAGCTCATCATTTTTAATATTAAATAGTATATGAATAGAATCTCCAGTTATTTGATTTTCTAAATTCCATAATATTGGCTTTTTCGTTTTTGCAAATGGATTTGTCAATTGTTTATTTATATTGATTAGTTGAGCTAAACCATTCTTTTTATTGTAGTGGATTGAATCAGCTTTGCCACTCAAATCAGATTTATAAATTTTAGCATTTTTAAAAGCTCTTATGATTCTGTTTTCTTCATTGCCAGTCATGAGAATTGTATCACTATGAATATATATTGAATCTTTTTCCTGATAAGATGCAACTAATGCTTTTTTAGTAATATACATTGAGTCAATAGCCTTATATATTTCTGCATAATGTCCTGTTGTAGTAGTTTTGTTTATCGTGTCTGTTATTTTTATATTGTTTGTAGCTGATGCATAATTTGCATTGTTATCAAAGTATATACTGTCTGCTTTTATATTAGAATCATCAAATTGAATTTCAGCATTTTTAATAAAATATCCTTTATCATTATTAGTGTCAAAAAAACCAATCTCACAATAAATTTCAGTATCATCACTATAAATATTTGTAGGCCCATAGAAGTATGCCAATCCAGTTTCAGTTAGGTAATCTAATTTTTTTGAATATATGTTTTGTTTTGGAGTTTTTAGATTTATATTTTCTTTAAATCTGTATTGTTTTAAATCTATATAGTATCTGCCTAAATCACTAATTATTGTATCTGAAGGATGTCTTATTAGTTTACCACTTTCATTATAATAAGCTTCTTGAATATTTCTGTCAAAATAAAGTGATTCAGTATATAAAGTTGACGAAGGTTCTTTTAAAACTACATTTCCTTTTGCATAGGCAATTTTACTATTGCCATTATATTCTAAATAATTACTTTTTAAATTAATTGTATCACCTTGGATTAAAATAACATCTCCATAAGCCTCAATAAAATTTTTATCTTGATAAAAGAAGGCTTGATTACACCACATTTTTACCCCTTCATCCGTTATAACTACCTGCCCCAAATTATCTCTTGTTAAAACAGTTGCATCAGGAAATTTTTTGTCATCTTTATCAAAGAAACCTGCAGTTTCTATTTTGATTTTGGTGTTTTCTTGAGAAAAAAGTCTATTATTAAAGATTAGACTCATTAGGATAAGACTAAATATGTATAATTTTTTACTCAAAATTAATTTAAACAATAATAGTTTGTAAACGATCAGGCCCTACAGAAATAATTCCAATTGGAATTTCCAATTCTTTTTCAAGGTATGAAATATAATTTTTAAGATTTTTTGGAAGACTGTTAAAATCTCTAAGTCCAGTAATATCTTCATCCCAGCCTTCAAACTCTTTATATATGGGCTTAAGTGAATCATCTCCAATATCATATGGCAAGTAATCTATTTCACTACCTCTATATTCGTAAGATGTACAAACTTTTATTGTTTTAAATCCCGACAGAACATCAGACTTCATCATCATTAGTTTTGTAACACCATTTATTTTACAGGAATATTTAAGAGCTACTAAATCAAGCCATCCACATCTTCTAGGTCTTCCAGTAGTTGCTCCAAATTCATTTCCAACTTTACCCATTCTTTGCCCATCATCATCAAACAATTCTGTTGGAAAAGGACCAGACCCAACTCTTGTTGTATAAGCTTTAAAAATTCCAAATACATTTTTTATCGAACCTGGTGAAATTCCTAGACCCGTACATGCTCCAGCAGCAGTTGTATTAGATGATGTGACATAAGGATATGTGCCAAAATCTACATCTAACAAGGAACCTTGAGCACCTTCTGCTAAAATAGAACTTCCTGATTTTTGTTCGTTATGTATATATTCTTCTGAATCAATAAACTTTAATTCTCTTAATGTCTTAATTGATTCAAAAAATTCTTTTTCTAGCTCTTCAAAATTATAGTCTAATTCAACATTATAGAAATCAATTAATTTTTTATGTTTTGATTTTAGGTCTGAGTACTTATTAATCCAATTATCTGCCTCAAGATCACCTATTCTAAATCCATTCCTTCCCGTTTTATCCATATAGGTAGGACCTATTCCTTTTAGTGTTGATCCAATTTTATTTTTTCCTTTAGATTTCTCACTAGCAGCATCAATTAATCTATGGGTGGGTAGAATTAAATGAGCTTTTCTTGATATAAGTAATGACTTTTTATAATCAATTCCTTCTAAATCAAGATTTATTAATTCTTTTTTCAAGATTACAGGATCAACAACAACTCCATTACCAATAATATTTATTTTATTTTCATGGAAAATTCCCGAAGGAATTGTGTGGAGTACATGTTTTTTTTCATTAAATACTAGAGTGTGTCCAGCGTTAGGACCTCCTTGAAATCTAGCAATAACATTATATTTTGACGTAAGTACATCAACAATCTTACCTTTACCTTCATCTCCCCATTGAAGTCCTAACAATAAATCTATTGACATTCTATTCTATTTTTTTTTACCGTAAAAGTATAATGAATGACTCTCTATATCCACATTAAAAACTTCCTCTATAGTTTTTTTAATTGTATCAATTCTTGGATCACAAAATTCTACAACCTCTCCCGTGTCTGTAATGATAAGATGGTCATGTTGTTTATTAAAATAACATTTTTCATAAGATGCCTGATTATCATTTTCTAACTGGTGTTTTCTTACCAGAGAACATTCTAATAATAATTCTATCGTATTATATAGTGTTGCTCTAGAAACTCTATATTTTTTATTTTTCATTTTTATATATAGAGATTCTATATCAAAATGTAATTCTGTATTATATACTTCATTTAAGATAGCATATCTTTCAGGAGTTTTTCTATATCCTTTTTTATCCAAAAAAGTTGTAAATACGTTTTTTACAATTTCTGTGTTATTAGTTTCAGTGACTTTACTCATACAACAAATTTAATTAAAATTTAAAGTCTTTTAACTTTTTCGATTCCTTTTAATTTCTTTAATTTTTCAATTACTTTATTTACTAAATTATTAGTTTTTACAGAAATTATAATATTACCTTTAAAAATACCTCCATCTGTTTCAAGATTAAGTTTTCGCATATTAATATTCATATTTTCAGAAATTACCTTTGTAATATTACTTAGCAGACCTATTTTGTCTATTCCAGTGAGATCAATTGACACTGTAAATTCTTCCTGAGATGAATCTATCCACTTTGCTTTAATTATTCGATAATCATAATTTGATTGCATGCTTAATGCATTTGGACAGTTTTTTTTATGAATTTTAATTCCATCATTAATTGTAATGAACCCAAAAACATTGTCACCCGGGATAGGATTGCAACATGTTGAAATTGTATAATCTAACTTTTCTTCATCATTTCCAAATACCAGTAAATCATATTTTTTTGTTATTTCCTCTTTTTCAATCTCATTTTCTAATTTAGGCTTGCGCCTTATTTTGTTTTTTATATAACTTATAAATACATTACTTCTAGATGAAGCATACTTTTTAATCATTACATTATCTATGGTATTTATTCCAACCCTGTAAAAGAGATCTTGACTAGTATTTAGTTTAAAATATTTCTGGAGTTCAGCAATGATTTTATCATTAAGAGTTAATTTTAATTGTTTTAATTTTCTTCTTAATTTTTCCTTTCCTTCCTTAGCTAATACCTTCTTTTCAGCATTTAATGTAGATTTTATTTTACTTCTAGCTTTAGCGGTAGTAGCATAATCCATCCAATTTGAACTTGGTCTAATTTTATCTGATGTTAAGATTTCTACTCTGTCCCCACTTTTTAGTTTTTTACTTAATGGAACTAGTTTCCCATTAACTTTTGCGCCTCTAGTTTTAAGTCCTACTTCCGTATGAATTGCAAATGCAAAATCCAAAGGGCTAGCATCCACTGGCAATGACTTTAATTCACCTTGAGGAGTAAATACGAATATTTCTTTTGCATAGAGATTTAACTTAAATTGTTCAACAAAGTCTACAGCATTTGCATCAGGATTCTCTAATGCTTCTTGTAGTTTATTTATCCAGACATCTAGACTGTCATCTGATTTATCATTCTTTTGTTTGTACTTATAATGAGCTGCATATCCTTTTTCAGCAATTTCATTCATTCTTTCACTCCTAATTTGTACTTCAACCCATCTACTTTTTGGTCCAACTACCGTTATGTGCAATGCTTCATAACCAGTTGATTTAGGAGCAGATATCCAATCTCTAAGTCTTATTGGATTTGGAGTGAAATGATCAGTTACAATCGAATAGATTTTCCATGCTAAGAATTTTTCATTTTTAGGATTAGACTTGTAAATAATTCTAACTGCAAATTTATCATAGACTTCATCAAATGAAATCCCTTGTTTGATCATTTTATTTCTAATTGAAAATATAGATTTAGATCTTCCTTTAATTTCATATTTTAGTTTCTCTTTAGTAAGAGATTTAATGATTGTATCATTAAATCTCTTAATGTAATCATCTTGATCTTTTTTGTTTTCAATTAATTTTTTTGATATGTCATTGTATGTTTCAGGGTCAGTATATTTTAATCCTAAATCCTCCAACTCTGTCTTTATATTATACAATCCAATTCTATGTGCTAAAGGAGCATAAATGTAGAGAGTTTCAGAAGCTTTTTTTATTTGTTTTTCAGCAGGCATTGATGATAGCGTTTGCATATTATGTAACCTGTCAGCTATCTTAATTATTATAACTCTAACATCTTCATTTAGGGTTAATAGCATTTTTCTATAATTTTCTGCTTGATGAGAAATATCCCCTTTTTTATTAATATTAGATATTTTTGTTAACCCATCAACAATTCTAGCTATATCCTTACCAAAAATTTTCTTGATATTTTGAATGCTGTAATTGCTATTATCTTCTACAACATCATGAATTAGAGCAGCAGCTATCGATATTGCATCCAACCCAATTTCATAAGCAACAATTTTTGCAACAGCTATAGGATGGAAAATATATGCTTCACCAGAAATTCTTCTTTGATGTTCATGTGCATCTACAGCAAAGTTAAAAGCTTTCCTTATTAATTTTTTATCATTAACGCTTAGAGTTTGATAACTAATCTTAAGTAACTCCTTATATTCTTTAGCCAATGCTTTTTTTTCAATTTCGATATCTCTAACTGCCATAATCTAAAATTACCATAAACAAATTAATAGACAAAGGCTTTAATAAAATTTTAGGATTTTAGAATTACTTGAATTTTCTTTGTCTTTTTGCTTCGTAAACTATTATTGCTCCTGAATTTGACACATTAAGTGAATCTATGCTTCCTTGCATAGGAATACGTATTAGCTCATCTGATTCATTTTTCCATATTTCAGAAATTCCATTGTCTTCAGCACCCAAAACAATTGCACATGCTTGATTATATTTAATTTTTTGATATTCTTTTGAAGCATTTAATGAAGTAGAAAAGATTTTGATATTATGTTTATTAAAATATGATATAGTATCCTTAGAATTTGTTAAAATTATATTATTACTAAAAAGACACCCCAAACTTGATCTAATTATGTTTGAATTGTATAAATCGGTTTTTTGGTTTACAATAAATATCGCATCAAGATTTGCTGCATCTGAAGTTCTTAATAATGCCCCTATGTTACCAGGTTTTTCAATTCCATCCAAAACTAATATTAAGGGTGACTTTGATTTTAATTTAAATTCATTCAAATCGTGAGTTTTTTTATTTGCTATAGCTATAATTCCATCTGATCCACTTCTATATGATACTTTTTTAAATACCTTATCATTTATCTCAATAACTTCAGTTTTATTATAAAGGTATCTTCTAACCTTATCAAAATCTATAAGATTTGGATTAAACATTATTTTTTTTATAGAATAATTATTTTTAATGGCAATATTAAGTTCTCTTATTCCCTCAATTAGAAATATATTTGATTCTTTTCTGGCTTTTGATTTTTTTAAAAGTCTCGTATATGATTTTATTTCAGCATTATTGCTACTAGATATTTTTTTAATCATTATAAATTTTATTGTAGTTTAAAATTAATGAAAGACTTTGACTATAACTTTTAATCCCACTTTCTACTTTATTTGCTTTTAGAAATTTGTCATAAATATATTTAATAATAGGTTCTATTGGGTTTTTATAGTTATTCCAGAAATTATAAATTTCATTATAGTTTATAAGTATGCCTTTGTTAATTAAAGAAAGGTAATATTCATAATTATCTTTATCATTTCTTCTTAACTCATTAAGACATTGTCTAAGTGCAAAACTATTTCCAAAGTATTGGTAATATATATCATTACTATTTATTAATGCAATGTAAGCTATGAAGTTTGCTTCCATTTCAGATGAAAAGCCTATTTCGTGTGCAATCTCATGGCTAAATACCATTGGTTTGCTATTTGAAGGAATTAACTTATTAATATTATATTCATGAGTGAAGGGATTTAAATACCCACTAAATCCCATGTATGTTAAAGGGTAGCTAAGAATAGATTTCTTTAAATTCATTTTCCCTTTTTTCTTATTAAAATTGTTTATAATGGTTAAAGGTCTTTTTATAAAACTATTAGTTGAATTTTGATTCGTAATTTTTCTTTCCAAAATTTCATAGTTATTAATAGCAATTTTTGAATTTTCTTTAAAACTATAGGGCAGATTTACTTTTATACTATCTGCTGAAATTTTATTATGCAAGTTGTTTGTCTTTTCAATTAATTTTAAGGTAAATTCATTTAAATCTTGATTTGAATAACTAATTATCTCAATTTCTTTGCTTATAGGAATTTTATAATAGTTTATTCCCCAGCTTATATTAAAGAAAAAATATATAATAGAAATACTAGCAACAATTTCAATAATTAGTTTTTTTGGAGATTTTATATTTACTATTATCCAATAAATAAAAAAACTAATTAAAAACATGTATATAAGATCTCCAATTGCAAAAGGAATCTTGTTTGATATATTTCTTAAAAAATATGATATGTATATATATGCATAATTAGAATATATTTTTTCTATAATCTCCGGATAAAAAGAAATAAATTGTATAAATAAATATTGTGGAATTAAGCTTAAGGCCAATATTTTTTTAAATTTAAGCATAAATAAAGTTAATGAATACAAATTATGTTAACTTGAAAATTAGTTAAATTTATATTCAAAATTATACATATGAATAATGAAATTAGATTAATTGAGCCTATTAGTGTGTGGAACAATTTTACAGATTTAAATTCTGTTCCAAGGCCTTCAAAGGAAGAAGAAAGAGTAATTGAGTTTTTAATTCAATTTGCAAAAAAATTAAATCTAAAATATTTTCAGGATAGTGTTGGGAATTTAATAATTAATAAGCCCTCTACTGATAATATGATAGAACATAAGACGATTGTTTTACAATCTCATGTTGATATGGTGCATGAAAAGAATAATGATGTTGACTTTGACTTTAAAAAGTCAGGAATAAAAATGAAAATTGATGGAGACTGGGTAAAGGCTAGAGGGACTACTCTTGGAGCAGATAATGGACTTGGCGTTGCATCTATTATGAGTATTTTAGAGAGTGATAATATTTCACACCCTGAAATAGAAGCTCTTTTCACAATAGATGAAGAAACAGGAATGACAGGCGCATTAAATCTTGATGGAAATGTTCTTAAAGGAGAAATTTTATTGAATTTAGACACAGAAGAAGATGATGAGATATGTATAGGATGTGCTGGGGGAATTGATATAACAATTACTAAAGACTTCGATACAGAAAATGTAGATGTAGATTCTAGTTTTGTAAAAATTTTGGTTAACGGTTTAACTGGCGGTCATTCTGGGGCAGAGATCCATAAAGGTCTTGGAAATTCTAATAAAATTCTAAATGCCCTAATGAAAAATCTTGATGCTAAATATAATATAAGAATATGCGAAATCAAGGGTGGTAATCTCAGAAATGCAATTCCTAGAGAAAGTTATTCTGTAATTCAAATTAAAAATCAGGATTATTCTGATATAAAAAATGAAATATATAATTTTTTTAATTCCAATAAAATTATATATAATGATTTAGATCCAAATTTTAGTATTTCCATATCTAATTGTAAAGAAGAATATAAGCCACTTGCTAAAGTTGATCATAAAAATATAATTGATTGTTTAGATGCTTGTCCTAATGGTGTATTTTTAATGAGTAAAACAATAGATAATTTAGTTGAGACATCAAATAATCTTGCAAGTATTTTAGTGAAGGATGGTTCAATTGAAATTAAGTGTCTAACAAGATCTTCTGTTGAGAATTCAAAGAAAGAATTATCTGACTTAATTAGTAATATATTTAAAGATAAAGGCTTTGAAATAAAATTATCTGGAGGATATCCTGGATGGGAACCAAATATGAATTCTGAAATTTTGTCTGTTGCAGTCAATTGTTATGAAAAATTAAATAGCGAATCTCCAAAAGTAAATGTCATTCATGCTGGTTTAGAATGTGGAATAATAGGTTCACATTATCCTAAAATGGAAATGATAAGTTTTGGCCCAACAATTCTTGGAGCACACTCTCCTGATGAAAAGGCTTCTATTTCTTCAACTAAGAAATTTTGGAAATTTTTCATAGAAATATTAAAAAATATTCCAAAGAAGAATTAGTTTTCTGCGGTTACCATTTTAATTATAAAATTCAAATCTGAATAAGGTTTAATTAAACCTCTAGATTCACTTCCATAAGCTAATTCGTTTGGAATATAACAATAAATTATATCTCCAACATTCATGGTATAAACAGCTTCCTTAAATCCTGGAATTAATTGCATATTTGGACTTAGTTCCATTTCTATTGGGTCATAGAATCCTCTTGCTTCTTTTTCTGGGTCATATTGCCCATGTCTTTCATGTACAGATCTGTTGTTAGACCAAAATAATATACCATTTGTCAGATATCCATCAGCATGCAATTTTACTATGTTTCCATCTTTTGGCTTAATTCCTTTACCTTGTTTAATAACATGGATTTTTACTCCAGACTTACGTTTTATAGATTTTTTATTATACTCATCTAATTTTATAAGATCTATTTTAGCTAGTGAATCCATTTTTTTAATTTCTTGCTTCATCTTTAATTCTTGCTGCATTATATTTTGTTTTTCAATCTCATTTTTCTTTTGCCATGTATCTATTGCATTAAATTCTTCTGCTACATTACCTTTTCTAATTATATTTAATTCTTTTATTACAACATCATCAATAGGTCTGTTTCCAATTCCAGTTTCTACATTAGATATAGCATCTTGAATTTCGATTCCTTTTACTAGTTGACCAAATACTGTATGTTTTCCATCAAGCCATGGAGTTGGGACTTCTGTAATAAAAAATTGACTTCCATTTGTTGCAGCACCACTGTTAGCCATAGAAAGTATTCCAGGCTTGTCATGCTTTAGATCTGTTATCTCATCCATAAACTGATATCCAGGACCACCCATTCCATTTTTCAATGGATCCCCTCCTTGAATCATAAATTCATCCATAACTCTGTGGAATATAATACCATTGTAATATGGTTTCCCAACAAAAACATCCTGTACATCTGGATGATTTCCCTCTGCAAGCGCAACAAAGTTTGCAACAGTGATAGGAGTTTTGTCATAGAATAATTCTGCAACCATAGTTCCTTGGGTTGTTATAAATTCTGCATATAGTCCATCTTTAAGATCGTTATGTCTGTCTTGACAAGAAACAAAAAGAATATTTAAGAGTAAAATAAATAATATAGATAGTCTAGTTTTCATTTTTATATGTTTAATTCTGTTTTATAATTTTTTAATGCATTTTTAAAATTAGTAATTGTGGATGACATAGAATCCCTACTAATTGCTCCAGAAGCATTTTTATGTCCTCCACCATTAAAATTATCTCTTGAAAATTTATTTACATCAAAATCTCCTTTAGATCTAAATGAAATTTTAATTATTTTTTCTTTTGCATCTTCAATAAATATTGCAGCAAATTTTATCTCCTTAATCGATAAACCATAATTTACGATTCCTTCAGTATCACCTTTTTTAAAATTAAATTTGTTTAAATCATTTTGAGATAATGAAATAAACGATGTATTATATTCATCTATAACTTCAATTTTACTTAATGCATAGCTTAATAATTTAATTTTTTCAATTCTATTGTTATCATATATTTCATTATGAATTTTAGTCTTATCAGCTCCCTTATCTATTAAATCTGATACTACTTTATGAGTAACACTTGAAGTAGATGAAAATTTAAATGAACCAGTGTCTGTCATTATGCCTGTATATATTGCTTCTGCTATAGATGAATTTATTTTAGAATTATCTCCTAATTTTCCGACAAAATGATAAACCATTTCGCATGTTGAGCTTATTTCTGTATCGGAATACATATAATCAGCATAATTACTTGGATTTTCATGGTGATCAATTAAAATTTTTATAGCACTTGAGTTATTAACTAAATCTGTCATATCACCACATCTGTCTAAATGATTGAAATCCAATGTAAAAATGATATCCGCAGTTTTTATTAGATTAATTTGATTTTTCGAGTTATTAAAAATCATTATTTCTTTTTTATTATCAAGCCACTTTAGAAATTCAGGAAAATTATTAGGACTTATAATATTTGATCTATGTCCGCATAGATTTAAATAGCTATTTAAAGCTACAGATGAACCAATTGCATCTCCATCTGCATTTTTATGATGTACAATAACTATATTTTTTTTCTCAGATAAGAGTTCTTTAATTGCTTGGATATCTTTTTGCGTCATAATTTGCGAATATACAATATCTAAGTGCAAAGGTAATTTATATTTTATTTAATATTTAGTAAAAAGTATTACTTTTGCACTCAAAAATATATGGCAACAAATAGAACTTTTACAATGTTAAAACCTGATTCAGTTGAAAAAGGTAATATAGGTGCAATTCTAGAAAAGATAAATTCAGCTGGTTTTAGGATTGTAGCAATGAAATTAACTCAAATGAGTGATCAAGATGCACGAAGATTTTATTCTATACATAAAGATCGACCATTTTTTGATGACCTGGTATCTTATATGACAAGTGGACCAATTGTTGCCGCAATCTTAGAGAAAGAAAATGCTGTTGAGCAATTTAGAAAACTAATTGGCTCTACAGATCCAACTGAAGCTGCTGAAGGTACTATTAGAAATTTATTTGCCTCATCTATAAGTGAAAATGCGATTCACGGGAGTGATAGCGATGAGAATGCACTAATTGAATCTAGATTTCATTTTTCAGAAGAAGAGATGTTTTAAATTATCTTAAAACAATCTTTTTGATAAGATCTTTTTTTAATTTTTCGTTTAAAAGTTTAATTATTTTCTCTTTTCCATAGCTTAGTTCTTCTCTTAAGGCAGATGATTTTAATTTAATATAAAGTGTTCCATTTTTTAAATTTAAATCAGTAGTATAATTAGCAACACCATTTTTCATTGTTTCATACCATAGATTATTAACTTCTATGTTTTCTAGGCCATCCTCTAGTTTATTCTCTTTTATATAAGATTTAATTAATCTATCAATTTTTATATTCTCCATCTGTGTTTACTTCTAAAGGAATATATCTATTATATCTATAAATATATCCCTCTTTGTCTAAAATAATTAATTGTTGTGAATCAATTTCTTTTATTGATTCAAAATATGTTTTGTTTCTATCAGGATACCTTAATATATATTCTCCATTTTCTTTTGAAATAGTTAGATCCGCTTGATGTAAAGTAACCATAAATCTTCCATTAGATTGTGAAGTCACCTTTTTTCTATAACCTTCTAGCTCATTAATATAAAAATAATCAATTGTATTACTGAAAGGGTATTTTCTGATTAGTTGACCCTCTTTTTTTACAGATTCTATTTCCCAGTAGCCATTTAAAAGTTCTATTTTATTATCTTCTAAACATGAAATAATAGTAACAGAAAACACCAATAATATAATCTTTTTCAAAGCTCAAAAATTTTGTAAGATTTATTTACACTTTTAATTGTATTTTCAGTTCTTTTTTTGTTTGTGTCAGAAATAAAAATTTGTTTAAACTTATCTTCATTAACTAGATTTACTATTTGTTTTACTCTATTGTCATCCAATTTATCAAATATATCATCCAATAATAGAATTGGACTATTATCCTGCTTTTCAAGAAAATCAAATTGTGCTAATTTTAATGAAATAAGAAATGATTTTTGTTGTCCTTGACTTCCAAATTTTTTTATTGAAAATTTGTTTTTAAGAAAAACTAAATCATCCTTATGTGTTCCTTTAGTAGTATATTGAAGTATTAGGTCCTTTTCAATAGATTTTTTCAATAATTCTAAATGATTGCCATCATTAAGATCACTTTTATATTTAATATTGACTTCTTCTTTATCATCAGATATTGATTTATATCTATTTTTAAAAATTGGAATAAAATCATCCATGAATTTTTTTCTGGACTCATAGATTTTTTTTGATAAATCACTCAGTTGAATATCATAAACATCAATTGTATTTGATTCATATGAGTTGTTTTTTGCAAAGTATTTTAACATAGAATTTCTTTGTGATAGAATCTTGCTATAGGTTATAATGGAATTTAGATAATCTTTATCAACTTGAGATATAATGCTGTCAATAAATTTTCTTCTTGTTTCACTACCTTCAATAATTAAATTTCTATCTGTTGGAGAGATAATTACTAATGGAATTAATCCAATATGGTCACTGAATTTTTTATAAAGTTTATTATTCCTTTTAATTATTTTTTTTACACCTTTTTTTAAAGAAATTACTATATTTTCATCACTATCATTAATTGAATACATTCCATTAATCATAAAATATTCTTCACCGTGCCTTATATTTTGAGATGGAATTGGATTGAAATAACTTTTACCATAGGATAAATGATAGATGGAGTCAAGTACATTTGATTTTCCTACACCGTTTAAACCCACAAAACAATTAACCTTAGAATCAAAATCAAATGATTTATTCTCAAAATTTTTATAATTAATTAATGTCAATGTTTTTAATAACATAGTAAGATATTAACAATAATAAAATTTTAGGGCAGTTTTGTTTAACCTAATCATTCAAAAATAACAAATAATTTATCCTTTTATTACGAATAAAAATTTTATTTTTACCGCTTGAATATTTAAAAATTATGGCAACTTATAAAAAAAGAGGATTTAAGAAGAAACCTTTTTCTAATAAGATTGAGGATGCAGCACAAAAATCTGCTACGGCAAATGTTTTTAACACCTTAGATGAAGGTGCTTCAACAACTGAGAAATGGGTGGCTAATAATCAGAGATATATCTTTGGTGTAGTAGGATTAGTTGCAACAGTTGTCTTATTATATTTTGGATATATCAAATTAATAAAAGAACCTAGGGATGTTAAATCTATGGATAACATGTTTGCTGCTCAGAAATTATATGAACAAGCACTCGATCAAAATAATGACTCAATCTTTAGACTTTCAATAAATGGAACAGATGAAAAAATGGGATTTTTGCAAATAATTGATGAGTATTCAGGAACTAATGCCTCAAATCTTTCAAATTATTATTTAGGAATGTCTTATTTGAAGTTAAAGGATTATAAAAATTCTATAAAATATCTATCAAAATTTGATTCAGATGATCAAATGTTGTCTTCATTAGCAAAAGGATCTATTGGTGATTGTTTTGCACAATTAGATCAATTAGATGATGCGCTTGATTACTATGAAAAGGCGATCAATATTAATACAAATGATTATACTACACCTTTATATTTGTTAAAGGCTGCACATATTTCAATGGAATTAAATAAGAACAAAAAATCCTATTCGTATTATTCTAGAATTAAATCTGATTTCCCTAATAGTATTGCAGCTGATAATATTGATGCATTTATAGCAAAAGCTAAGGCTTTGTCAAATTAGAAACAGTGGCAACAAACATTAATAATAATTTTGCTCTCGACTCAAGTGAGTTATCCAATATTGACAATATTAAATTTGGCATAGTTGTTTCAAATTGGAATAAAAATATTACA
>JAZABS010000073.1:0-4455 GCA_036136835.1 Bacteroidota bacterium | reverse complement strand
ATAAATAAAAATCTTACAATGCAAATAAGGGTAATATAATACCATACTTTAATTAGAT
Organism: Bacteroidota bacterium; assembly: GCA_036136835.1. Taxonomy (GTDB): domain Bacteria; phylum Bacteroidota; class Bacteroidia; order Flavobacteriales; family Flavobacteriaceae. The sequence continues at coordinate 4,397 of JAZABS010000073.1, read as the reverse complement.
CAATAAGACTTAAATAATTTATAAATGAGTCAATTGTGAGGCTTATTGTAGAAGTAATAAATAGAAACCAAAATAAATTGAAAAGGCTAAAAGATCTTAATAAAGATGTGTGCTTATCCTCTTCATTAATACCAGGAAAGAAATTAGTCATTGAATAGACAAATCTGTTAAATAAATAAATTAATTTTGTAGAGTTAGATATTTTAAATAAAAAAATAGATGCAAAGAATACAAGCAAATAAATACTATAAAAATCTTTACCTATATAATTTAGATACATTTGCATTCTACAAAATTAATCTTCTTAATCAATGAATACTAGAACTATTGTAATTATTCCTACATATAATGAAGCAGAAAATATTTCTAGAATTATAGACTTAATCGTATTAAAGAATAATAATATTAATGTCCTAGTTGTTGATGATAACTCTCCAGATGGTACTTCATCTTTGGTTAATCAAAAAGAGGAGAGCTTTCCAAATAGAGTTTTTTTGATTAAAAGATTTGAGAAAAGAGGTCTTGGAACAGCTTATATTGAAGGTTTTAAGTGGGCTTTAAAAGAAAAATATGATTTTATAATATCGATGGATGCTGATTTTTCTCACAATCCAGTTGAATTACCAAAGATGATAAAATATTTAAATAATGGAGAAGATGTAGTTATTGGTTCAAGGTACTTAGATGGTGTTAGCGTTGTTAATTGGCCTATAGGAAGAATCTTTTTATCATATATTGCTCAAATATATGTCAGGTTAATTACTAATATGCCAATTAAAGATCCTACCTCGGGTTTCGTTGCTTATAGTGCAAAATGTATAGATTCTCTTAATTTAGATAGCTTTAGATTTATTGGCTATGCATTTCAAATTGAAATGAAGTATAAAATTTGGAAGAAAAAATTTAAATTAAAAGAACATCAAATAATCTTTATGAATAGAGAGTTCGGAGAGTCAAAATTAGACAAAAAAATTATTTTAGAAGCAGTTTATGGAGTTTTGCGACTTAGACTGGATTCTTTACTTAAGAGACTATGAGTAATAAAATATTAATTAAAAATTCGACTATAGTTAATGAAGGTCTTTCAAGTGTTAGGGATATATTGATTGAAGGATCAATAATTAGTAAGATTGAAAATGATATTAAAGAATCAAACTCTACAAATGTTATACATGCTGATGGTTTAACCTTAATCCCAGGAATGATTGATGATCAAGTACATTTTAGAGAACCAGGATTAACTCATAAAGGAAATATTTTTTCAGAATCTAGAGCCGCTGTAGCAGGTGGAGTTACATCTTATATTGAAATGCCAAATACTATTCCAAATACAACAAATGATAAAGCATTACTTGAGAAAATAGATATTGCAAAATCTAAATCTTTTGCAAATTTTTCATTTATGTTCGGAGGAACAAATAATAATTTAGATGATATCCTTAATCTTAATGAGAACAATGTTGCGGGAATAAAGCTTTTTCTTGGCTCATCAACTGGAAATATGCTTGTAGATAACCATATGGCTATTGAAAAAATTTTTAGAAATACCCAACTGCCAATTTCTGTTCATTGTGAAGATGAAGATATAATAAAGAGGAATTTAATTAACCATATTAATAAATATGGAGATGACATTCCAATTAATCTTCACCCTGAGATTAGAAATGAAGAAGCTTGTTATAAATCATCAAAATTTGCAATTGAATTAGCTAAAAAAACTGGTGCAAGATTAAATGTATTTCATATTTCAACTGGAAAAGAGCTTGAGCTATTTAATAATAATCTACCTTTAAGTGAAAAGAAGATTACCTCTGAAGCCTGTGCCCATCATCTATGGTTTACAGATAAAGACTATGAAATACTAGGTTCTAAAATAAAATGGAACCCAGCAATAAAAACTGAAGCTGATAAAAAAGAGCTATGGAAAGGAGTTTTAAATGATAAAATTGATATTATTGCATCAGACCATGCCCCCCATACTCTTGAGGAGAAGAAGAGATTCTATACTAAATGTCCCTCAGGTGGTCCAATGGTTCAACACTCAATACTTTCTTTATTAACTGAGTCTAAAAAACATAATATTAGTATTGAAAAAATTGTAGAAAAGATTTCTCATAACCCAGCAATAGTCTTTAATATTAAAAAAAGAGGCTTTATTCGAGAAGGTTATTTTGCAGATATTGTGTTGATAGATACTAAACAAAGCCATAATGTTTCGAAAGATTCATTACTTTATAAATGTAATTGGTCACCTTTTGAAGGTCAGACTTTTGACTCTTCAATTTTTATGACATTTGTTAATGGTCAAGTTGTTTATGATCAAGGGGAAATAGTTTCAGACCCAAAAGGTGAGCAGCTAATTTTTGATAGATGAAAAAGATACTATTTATTTTATTAATTTTATTTGCACCACTAGGTTGTGAATTATCAAATAAAAAACCTAATAATCTTATAGATAAGAAACAGATGGAAAATATAATTTTTGATATATTGATTTTAAATTCTATTAATGCTAATTCTTTAATGTCTGAAGTAGAAATTATAAGTGATGAGTTTATCTTTGAGAGATATTCTGTAGATAGTATTCAATTTTATGAAAGTGAAAAATATTATTCAAAAATGCCTAGAGTTCATTCTGAAATTTATTCTAATGTAAAAAAGAGGATTTTAAAAAAAATGGATTCTTTATCAATTAATTAATTATGAAAAATTTTATTGAAGAGTTAAAATGGAGAGGAATGTTACAGGATATTATCCCTGGAACTGAAGACCATTTAAAAAACAATAAATCCCTTGGCTATATTGGTTTTGACCCTACATCAGATTCACTCCATGTTGGTAGCTTAGTTCCAATTTTCATATTAATGCATTTTCAAAAATATGGTCATACTCCAGTTGTTTTATTAGGAGGAGCAACAGGCATGATTGGGGATCCTTCTGGAAAATCAGATGAAAGAAAATTACTAGATAAAGACATTTTAGATTATAATTTTAAAAAGCTTAAAAAACAATTTGAGAAATTCTTAGATTTTGATTCAAAAAAAGAAAACGCTGCGATACTATTAAATAATTATGATTGGATGAGCAAATTTTCTATAATTGATTTTTCAAGAAATATAGGCAAGCATATTACTATAAACTATATGATGGCAAAGGACTCTGTTAAAAAAAGAATTGGAAAAGAGTCAAACGAAGGAATGTCTTTTACTGAATTTACATATCAATTAATTCAAGGTTATGACTTTCTTTATTTATATCAAAAAATGAATTGCACTATTCAAATGGGTGGAAGCGATCAATGGGGTAATATTACTACTGGTACAGAATTAATTAGAAGGAAAGAGAATAAAAAAGCATTTGCCTTAACATGTCCTTTAGTTACTAAGTCTGATGGTTCCAAATTTGGTAAATCTGAAAGTGGAAATATTTGGCTTGATAAGGACAAAACCTCTGCATACAAATTTTACCAATATTGGATAAATATTTCTGATCAAGATGCTAAAAACTATATCAAGATATTTACATTTTTAGGAAAAAAAGAAGTGGAAGAATTAATTTCAGAACATGATAATAATAAAGGGTTAAGAATTCTTCAAAAACATCTAGCAGATTCCTTAACTAAACTTATTCATGGGGGAAAAGAATTAGAAAACGCTTTAAATGCGTCTAAAATTTTGTTTGGAAAATCAAGTGAAGATGATTTAAAATCTATTGATCCAGAAACAATTATTGAAATTTTTGAAGGGGTTCCAAAATCAAATCTAAGTATTAAAAAGCTTAAGGCTGGAATTGATATAGAAATCCTCTTATCTAAAGAAACAAATTTTTTAAAATCATTGGGTGAGGCAAAAAGAGCATTGAATGAAAATTCAATTTATGTTAACAAAAATAAAATCCAAAGTAATTCTGTTATTAGTGTCAAAAATTTGATTAACAATAAATTTATCCTTCTTCAAAGAGGTAAGAAAAATTATTTTTTAGTAAATGTTAAATAATCAAGTGTTTTTTGTTATTAAATCATTAATATTAGATAAATATTATACATTTTCTTTAAATTGATTAAACTTAATGAAAAAGTCAGATATTAAAATTCTTTTGGTTGATGATGAGCCTGATATTATTGAAATATTAAGGTATAATTTATCTCAAGAAGGTTATCAGGTTTTTTCTGCAAAGGATGGTAAAAGTGCTATAAATAAGGCAGAAAAACAGATTCCAAATTTAATTATTATGGATATTATGATGCCTCATATGGATGGAATTGAAGCCTGTAGTATTATTAGAAAAAACCCATTATTTAATGATACTATAATTATGTTTTTGACTGCAAGAGGAGAAGACTACTCTCATGTTGCAGCTTATGATGCAGGGGCAGATGACTATATTACCAAACCAGT
>JAZABS010000072.1:0-4602 GCA_036136835.1 Bacteroidota bacterium | reverse complement strand
ACTCAATTTGAGTAAATATTCCAGCATATGAAATTCTTTCATCATTACTATAAGCAATTTTCTCATCTTGATCAAAACTAGCAAATGTAGCTGACCATGGATTAGCAGCCATATCTCTAGTAGTAATTACATTCTTATATGTTCCCCAAGAACCATAGTGCTGATGATTATTATTTTGATCTCTTAATTTAATGTTCTCTTGCCAAGAAGTTAATCCATGGAAATTTTCTACCACTCTAAAGTGTTCTCCATAATAAGTTCTTAGGTCAGCACCAACATTAAGTGTAAGATTATCATTAATAGATGTTTCATAGTTTGTAACTAATCCCAGCCAGTTATGCATATTCATAGAAGCTCTAGTAACATATCCCCCTTCAGCAGCATAGTTTCCTCCAGCACCTGAAGTAGATAAATTATAACCATAAATTGCATCATAATCAATGTTACCACGGTCATTTCTAATTCTTTGACCTCTACCTCCAGTACCTCCACCGTTACCAGTAGAAGCATACACTACAGTAGATAAACTTGATGTGTCAGACATAGTCCAATCCCAGTTTAAGTTAAATACTGGCTTATGATAGAAATTTCTTCTTTCAGTCATATATGTATCACCATACATTCCCCAGTTATTATTATATTTTCTTCCATGCTCTAAAAGGCTAGAAATACTTTTACCATAGTTTTGGTCATGCCACTGAGGAGCACCAGTCATTAGAAAATTTAATCTGTGCTTGTCGTTAACATCATAACCAACAGATAAAAAGTATGTTTGTCCCTGTCCTCTAGTTCCTTCATTATATCCATCTCCTTGCCAGTGACTCATTAAAAAGCTAGTAGCCCATTTACCTTTTTTACCAGTATCATAAGAGTATGTAGCTTTTAGATAGTTGTCATTAGCAAAACCTGCGTAAGCAAATCCTCCTTCTCTTTTGTCATTTGATTTCATAACAAAGTTAACAGTACCTCCAACAGAAGATATAGCTAATTTAGAAGCTCCTAATCCCCTTTGAATTTGGACAACGCTGGCAACATCATTCATTCCAGACCAGTTTGACCAATACATTTTACCATCTTCCATACCATTGATCGGCTGACCATTAAGCATGTAAGCTGTATTGTCTTGCTCAAAACCACGGACTGCAATTCTTGTATCACCAAAACCACCACCTTGACCTGAAACATAGATAGAAGGTGTGTTAACAAGAGTCATTGTGATGTCTTGTGTACCTATCTTTTTCTGAATATCGCTACCCTTGATTGTAGAAGTAGCAACAGGAGTGTTTCTGTCTTCAGCAAGGTCAATAACCCCACCTCCAATTAAAACAACTTCCTCTAACTCCTGAAGGTCTAATGAATCATCATCAGCTTCCTGAGCTACAATTGCCAAAGAAAAAAGAAAAACTAAGGCAACCAATAAATTTTGAGTAATTTTTTTCATAATTTATTTTAGTTTAGATTATTTAGTTAGTGCAAAAATAGGTATTATTAATGAATTTTCGATATCTAATAGTTAATTAATTATGAAAACAATTATTAACATATTTTCAGATATATGGGTGATAAAAAAATTAATTGCTGAGTTTAAATTAATTTACAGCATTATTCGTTTGAAAATTTATAGAAATTATATTAATATTTAGCAGTGTCGCTTTGCCTATCGTATTTTTCAAAAACACATACAAATTCCATTGGTTCATCATTGTTATTTATTACTCTATGAAATTTGCCTTGAGGAATTAACACTACATCTGCTTCCTTAACAGGAAATTCTTCATCTCCCAGAACCATTAAACCATCACCTTTAGTAAAAAAATACACCTCCTCAAGATCATCATGGAAATGTCCTCTAGTAGATTGGTTGGGTTTTAAAGTTGTTTTTGACAAAGTCATATGTTCAAGCAAATTATTGTCTTCTAAAACATAAGTATCATTGTCCTTTGTAATTTCTCCTCCAATATCTTTTGTGTTTACTTTCATTTTTCTTTATTATTTAATTTGATTTAATTCAGTTTTCAAAGGTAAAATATAATTATCATATTTTACTTTTAAATTTTTAGAAACTGGTTTCCCTGGTGGTAATTTTTGTTTAAAAGGATCAACCTGCTTATTATTTTTCCAAAATCTATAACAAACATGAGGCCCTGAAGTATTCCCAGTCATCCCAACTTTACCAATTACATCACCCTGTTTTACATAACTTCCTTTCTTAATTCTACCTTTTTTTTGCATATGCAAATATTGAGTTGAATACTTATTATTATGTTGAATTTTTACATAATAACCATTGCCTCTTGTGTAAGAAGATTTTACAACTCTGCCATCAGCGGTAGCCATTATTGGAGTTCCAACTGGAGCAGCAAAATCTGTTCCCTTATGAGGTCTTACTTTATTTCCATAATATGCTATTCTTCTCTTTAAATTATACCGTGAAGAAATATTTGAATATCTCAGCGGTGATTTTAAAAAAGTTCTTTCTAGGCTATTGCCCTTATCATCATAAAATTCAGTGGTATTTTTAAGAGAGTCTGTTACAAAATTAAATGCGTAAATTTCTTCTTTATTATGTTCAAAATATGCAGCATCTATGCTTTTTATTCCAACCAAAATAGTGTCCTCAATATATCTTTCATTATAAATAATTTTAAACTTATCACCCTTCTGTATTCTAGAAAAATCAATTGTCCATGCATAAATATCTGATAATTGATTAATTAATTCCCAAGGCAGGCCATTCTGATCCATTGTCTCAGATAAACTACTATTAATACTTCCAGAAGTTGTTTTTCTAACTATGGTAAAAGGTTTCTTTTTGTTATATGCAATTATTGAGTCAAAATTTTCAAAATCTATTACTACATAATCAACTTTGTTGGGTTGATAAATAAAATATGCTGGTTGTTCTAAAGAATCTTTTGAAGATAATATAGTATATGGTTTACCAAGTGTTAGCCATCTAATATCAAATGAATCTTTAATTCCTTGGACAATTTTATATATCTGAGGATATGATAATTTTTTCTTTATTAATATTTCACCAAAACTATCTCCTGGTCTTATAGTATCCTTAAATATTTTATAATTATCTACATTAATCCCAAATTCAATATTAGGCTTATTTTCTTCAGGTTGACCAAAATCCAAAACACATGATTGAATCAAAATGATCAATAATAAATATCTAAATATTTTTGTTTTAATCATTAGAAGAATTGAATTTCAAATGAATTATTTAAACTTTTAAATGCATTTAAATCTGCCCTAATTGAACCAACTAATAAATCAGCTTTTATTTTAATTGGAATTCTATTTTTATCGGCTGTAACCCATACAGTTAAACTCTCTCTTTCCTTAAATACTCTTCCTGACTCAACATAAGGCTTGATCTTTAAACATTTTATTTTACCAAATTTAGTGTTAATGATCTCAGTTAACAAATACTTCATCTTCATTTCATTATTCTGAAAGTCAAAAAAAGTATTAATTGTAAGTTCATTGTTTTCATCTAACTTATTTAAATTAAAATTTTGCCTTAAAAAGTATATAACAGAAATTAAATCATGAGTATTAGATTTAATGATACTTTCCGTTTCCTGATTATTCTTTTTGTTATTTACTAAAGCTTTCTTAGAATTATGATCAAAAATTATTGACAGATCTTTAGTATAGCCTCCTTCATTAATATTTCTAATAAATTTTAATGGAAGAATATTTCTTTTATCAAAATAACTTTCATATCTATCTCTAACTTTAAAAAACCAGTTTATTGGCCCAATAGTTTTTCCTATAGCAACTACATGGTACAATTCTTTATCATCCATTGTATCACTTTTTATACTCATAGTTGCCTCACCAGCTTTTAACCATCCACTATATGAAATCTTATATTTCAGCCATTCTCCAGATTTAAATGGCTCATATCCTTGAGAATTAATTGTATTAAAATTAATTATCGATAATAAAAGAATTATCCTTTTAATTTTCATCAAAGACATCAAATAATTTTCAAAATTAATAAAATAGTAGCTTAAATTATATAGACTTATAATAATTATAGATTAGCAATGCTCTAGAACTTCCAACTACTTTTTTAAGTTCTTCAATCTTTGCAGAAGATATGGCTTTATTAGATTTAAAATGTCTTAGAAGATCTAAGATGGTCTTCTCTCCAATACCACTAATACTTTCTAGTTCATTAGTTGTAAGATTTTTTCCTCTCTTATTTCTATGATGTTTTATACTAAACCTATGAGCTTCATTTCTCAGCTGCTGAATTAACTTTAGGGATTCTGATCTCTTATCCAAATATAATGGGATTGAATCATTGGGGAAATAAATTTCTTCCAATCTTTTAGCAATTCCAATCAAAGCTATCTTATTTTCTAGTTTCAACTGAGTTAATACATCTAATGCAGAAGACAATTGTCCTTTGCCTCCATCGATAATTATTAGATCAGGCAATTGTCTGTTTTCATTTATCATCCTTGAATATCTTCTGGAAATTACTTCTTGCATCATTGCATAATCATTAGCTGCATTAACCTTTTTTATGTTGAAATGTCTATATTCTTTTTTATTTGGTTTAGCATCATTAAAAACTAC
>JAZABS010000071.1:0-3638 GCA_036136835.1 Bacteroidota bacterium | reverse complement strand
GATTGTGGTTCAGGAGGTCGCCGGTTCGAATCCGGTCTTCCACCCAAAGTTATTCGACATCTACTTCAATGGTCTCTTCCATATTAGCTATTTCCCATGCAGTGTGAAATATTAATTTAGCTCTCTGGGTTAATAAATCATAACGAATTTTATCTGCTGTATCACCTGGTCCATGATAATCTTCATGAGTTCCGCTAAAATAAAATATAACAGGAATATTATATTTTGCAAAATTATAATGATCACTTCTAAAATAAAATCTATTTGGATCATCCCAAGCATTGAATCTGTAGTCTAATTCAAGGTTTACAGTTCTCTCATTAACTTTTTCAGAAGTTTGATGAAGCATTGAGCTTAACCTATCTGTTCCAATTAAATAGATATAATTATCATTATTTGAGTAGTCTCTTGTTGGATCTGTTCTACCTATCATATCAACATTTAAATTCGTAATAGTATTTTCAAGGGGAAATAGAGGGTTCTCAACATAATACTTTGATCCTAAGAGACCTTTTTCTTCAGCAGATACATGAAGTATAACAATAGATCTTTTTGGTCTATTTCCATCGAGGACTGCAAGTTTAAATGCTTGAGCAATTTCTAATAAAGCCATTGATCCAGATCCATCATCATCTGCTCCATTATAAATATCATCTCCTTTTTTTCCCACATGATCAAGATGTGCTGTAAGAACTATATATTCATCAGGTTTTTCACTTCCTTTTATTATTGCAGCAACGTTCTCTGTCCTAACCCAATCAATCTTTTCTTTAGTAGTTGGGATGTCAATATAATCGGGACTAACTACATTTCTTCCATTAAAATCGACTAAAAATTTCTGAAAGTAATCGTCTGTATTAGCAGCTTTATCTATATTATTTGCTTTATAAAAGTCCCTGATAAATTCAACTGCTAGTTTTTGACCAGGCTCTCCTGTGTTTCTTCCTTCAAATTCATCAGAAGCATATACATACAAAAGATCTTTCAACTCCTTTTCAGTAATCGAGTTTGAATATTTTACAGATAAGTCCTCTTGTGAACAGCTGTAATTAAATGTTAAAAAGGAAACTAATATTAGTGTATTTATTCTTTTCATAGTAATTATTTATTTAATATCTTCTTTTCTATTCCATCCCATAGTGCTATTCTAACTTCTAGAGCACCTTCTGAAGCTTTAAATGATTCATTGATTTTTTTCTTATCATTATTGCATAAATAAGAAAGCATTCTCATTGCCATAGGTCCGTGCATATCACCATCTACTTCAATATGTCTTTTAAAATAATAAATTAATTTATCAATTCTTGTGTTATCTGAACTATTTATTTTTTCTAAAAGAGGGATAAACATATCGGGGATTAGATCTTCTCTACCAAAAGTAAAAACCGAAGCTATCTCATGAATTTTATCATTACTTATAATTGTAAATGTATATTTTAAGAATTCTTTTATATAACTATCTGAATTTAGCTTTTCAATATCATCAATTATTGTGTCTAAGTTGTTTAATGATGAGATTTGATTTGAAATTAAATTAGTATCAACTCCAATATCATTAATGGCATTAATATACATTTGATAATGAGATATTGCAGAACCATCTATATTTTCATCTGTTTCTTCACCTACCACAATTTCATTTATTAACCTTGATACTTCAGGATTTTTGCTAGGCATCCAAGGTATGCTAGTTGATGTCAATTCAATTTGTAGTTTCTTTAGTAATGACATGAAATCCCAAACAGCAAAAACATGAGATTCACAAAAAATTTTCAAATCTTCAGGAGTGTTAATTATATTATATAGATTGTGATTTTTAAGTTTAGATTTTAAAGGTTCAAGATTTTGGGCTATTTTATTCATTTATAAATTAATTTTGAGCAAATATATATAATTAAATAAGACATGAATACTGAAATTATATTGTTTCTTATTTCCTCTATTTCACTGACTTTAATGCCTGGACCAGACATACTGTTTGTAATTTCTCAAAGTATCTCAAAAAATAAATCTACAGGTATATTAATTTCATTGGGTCTTTGCACAGGATTATTAATTCACACTATATTACTTGTATTCGGATTATCTTATATAATCTCTAATAACTATTTTATTTTTCAATTATTCAGTTCATTTTACCTTCTACTCTTAATGCTTCAAGAACTTAATTTACTACCGAGTATATACTCCTCTAGATATAATTATAATTTTAACGCAGCCTATTTGAAAGGATTGGTAATGAATCTTATAAACCCTAAAGTTATCTTGTTTTTTATAGCCTTTTTTCCTGCATTTCTATTTTCAGATAGTATAGATATAAAGATTCAATTTGCGATTTTAGGATTAATATTTTTTGTACAGGCATTAATTATTTTTATCAGTGTTTCATATCTATCAAAAAGAGTATTTAATCTATTTAATTTCTCATCAAAATCATCAATAATATCATACATAAAAACACTAATTTATCTCCTTATAGTTGCTTTAATATGGTTAGATTAAATTCTAGTTTTTAATTTGTATATTTACATGCAATTAGTTTATAATTAATTGCAATGACGAATTCAAAAATTCTTAACGATGGTTTAACTTATGAGGATGTCCTTTTAATTCCTCAGTATTCTGAAATATTGCCTCAAAAAGTAGACCTCAAAACTAAATTTAGTAAAAATATTACACTCAATATCCCTATTATATCAGCAGCAATGGATACTGTTACTGAGAGTAAGATGGCTATTGCAGTTGCTCGTGAGGGTGGGATAGGTGTAATCCATAAGAATCTTTCTATTGAAGATCAGTCAAATGAAGTTAGGCTTGTTAAGAGAGCTGAATCAGGAATGATTATAGATCCTGTTACTTTAAAGTTAAATGCACTAGTTAAAGATGCAAAGAAAAGCATGAAAAAATATAAAATTGGAGGAATCCCAATTATATCTGATAATGGTAAATTAAAAGGAATTGTAACGAACAGAGATTTAAGGTTTGAGAAAGAAGATAAGAAACCCATTTCAAAAGTTATGACATCAAAGAATCTTATTACTGTTAAAGCAGGAACCTCATTAGATGATGCTGAGGAAATTTTAAAAAAACATAAAATTGAAAAACTGCCAGTTGTTGATTCAAAAAACAATCTGGTGGGTTTGATTACTTTTAGAGACATAAATAAACATTCTAGTAAATCTGCTTCAAATAAAGATGAATATGGTAGGCTTAGAGTTGCAGCTGCTATTGGAATTGATAAAGACTTAGTTAAAAGATCTAGTGAGTTAATTAATGCTGGTGTTGATGCGCTTGTTATCGACACAGCTCATGCTCACTCTAAAGGTGTTGCAGCTGCTATCAAAAAGGTTAAAGATAAATTTAATTATGTCGATTTAGTAGTTGGAAATATTGCAACAGCTGAAGCAGCAAAATTTTTAAGTGATCTTGGAGTAGATGGGATAAAAGTTGGAATAGGTCCAGGATCTATTTGCACAACTAGGATAATTGCAGGGGTTGGTTATCCACAATTTTCAGCTATTTTAGAAGTGGCAAGCTCCCTAAAAGATAGAGATATTCCTATCATTGCAGATGGAGGGATTCGTTATACAGGTGATATTTCTAAAGCTGTAGCTGCAGGTGCAGATTCTGTAATGCTT
>JAZABS010000070.1:0-3957 GCA_036136835.1 Bacteroidota bacterium | reverse complement strand
AATTGTGTTCTGTCCCATCTGTTATCTCTATCCATTGCATAATACCTGCCAGTAACACTAGCTAATGATGTATTTTTATTTTTAAGAAAATCTTCTAATTTTTTTATTTCATTATAACTAGATTTAGGGTCTACATCTCTTCCATCAGTAAATGCATGAATATATGAATTACAATTATGATTTGAAGCTATTTTAATTAATTCATATAAGTGATCAATATGAGAATGAACACCTCCATCACTAACTAGTCCTATAAAGTGTACGGATTTATTTTTCTCCTCAGCATATTTAAAAGCATCATTTATAGTCTTATTATTCTTAAATTCTCCATTTTTAATAGACTTATTAATTTTGGCTAGTTCTTGTAAGACAATTCTTCCAGCACCTAAATTTAAATGTCCTACTTCACTATTTCCCATTTGCCCATCAGGTAATCCAACACTACTGCCATCAGTTTTAAGATTTGCATTAGGATAATTTTTATATAGATTATCGATAAATTCTGTATTGGCTTGTGAAATAGCAGAGATATTGGGTTCAGTTGACTTGCCCCATCCGTCCAAAATCATTAAAATAACCTTTTTATTCATTTGAATTTAAATAATTTCAAAGATAAAATAAATCCTACCTAATTAAGAAGTTTATTTAAATTAAACGAAGGATCTATTTCAAATGGATCTTGATTTTTTTTAAAAATTTTTGCAGAATAACTGCCTTTAAGAATTATGTTATTTTCTGTAATTTCAAGGTAGCTTCCCTCCCTGAGACCTACTACTAATTGATTGTTAAACTGATGAAACTCTTTTATTCTTGTTTCTCTACTTTCTCCCATATGTTTGCTTCCTGTTATTGGGTCAATATAGTGTGGATTAATGTTAAATGGAACTAAACTTAATCCATTTAAACTAGAAGGATATACTATTGGCATATCATTAGTTGTTCCAATGCTGACTCCACAAATATTTGATCCAGCACTAGTTCCAAGAAAAGGAGTTCCTGATTCAATTTTATTTTTCAATGGTTTTAATAAATTATTTTTTTGAATTTCATCAAGAAGCACAAACGAATTGCCCCCTCCGATAAAGATTCCATCACATTTTTTTATACTATCAATTGTATTATTAGATTCATTAATCCCAGATATATTTAACCCTATTTTATTAAATGTAGCTTTTACATGTTTTGTGTATAAATCGTGTGAGATCCCATTTGGTCTAGCAAATGGAATAAATATAATATTATTACATTCTTGGTAAATATTTTTAATTACAGGGAATAAATATTCCAAGTATTTGCTTCCAAAAATTGTGGAAGTACTTGCCAATATCATTTTTTTCATAATTAAAAAAAACCTAACTAAGTTTACTACAAATAAACTTACTCATTATATTTGTATAATGCTATTAAACCAATTTTTTTTATTTATTAGTGGTGGCGAGATAGCCATTATAATAGGAATTGCAATACTTATTCTAGGTACAGATAAGATACCTGAATTTGCAAGATCTTTAGGAAAGGGTATTAATGAAATTAAACATGCAACTAATGAGATAAAAAGTGAGATTAACAAATCTTCTTCAGAATTGGATAATAAATCTTCAGATATAAAAAAAGAAATTGATAAAGTTAAGGACGATATTAACTCTATTTCATCTTCAATAAAAAGGGATCAGTAATTTTACTTTTTAATACTAAGGCTAATACCATCTCTTAATGGAAGTAATATAGTTTCCATATCATCTCTTTGATTTAAAATTTTATTAAAATTATCAATTTCTTTTGTGCTCAAATCATCATCTGATATAGAAGCTACAACTTTTCCACTCCATAAGACATTGTCAGTAATTAAAACACCTTTTACATTAAGTTTGTTTACAATTTTTTCTAGATATCTAGTGTAATTTTCTTTATCTGCATCAAGAAAGATTAAATCAAACTTTAGATTGATGGAATCAAGTATTTCTAAGGCATTACCAACATGTTGTATTATTCTATCTCCATATTTTGACCTATTAAAGTATTTTCTTTGAAAATCATAAAGTTCTTCATTTATATCAATTGTATGAATAAATCCATCATTTGACATACCCTCTGCTAAACATAGTGTAGAATAGCCAGTAAATGTTCCAATTTCAAGAACTAATTTAGGCTGCTTTATTTTTGAAATTAAACTTAATACTCTTCCTTGGTGACTTCCGCAAAGCATTCTTGGATTAAGAGTTTTTAATTTAGTTTCTCTTTCTAATTCCTTAAGTAAATCTGACTCTTCAATAGAATGGTTTTTAATATAATTGTATAATTTTTTTGAAATAAATTCCATTAGTTTTTTTCAATTAGATGATTGAAGCTATTGCTAAATTTCTCAAACCTTGGATTAGAAACCTTAATTATATATATATTGTTTTTATTATTTTTTTTGAAGTCTTGGTGATAACCTTCAGCAATCCAAAACTTTTGAAATGGGTAAAGCTCAGCTGCTACATTTAATGATAGATTTTCTTCTATATGCTTAATTTTATTTTCAACAATCTGTTTTTCTTTTAGATTTTGAAAAAAAATGATTGATCTGTATTGAGACCCTTGATCAGGCCCCTGTCCATTTATTTGTTCAATGTTTTGAGAGCCAAAATATACATCAACTAATTCACTATAGCTTATAATATTTGGATTATATATTATTTCCACTGTTTCAGCGTGTCCAGTTGTCTCAGTATTTACTAAATTATATGTTGGGTAACTTGTAAAGCCTCCAGAATAACCGCTAATTACTTCTTTTACCCCTTTTAGGCTTTCATATATTGCTTCAACACACCAAAAACATCCACTTGCAAAGTATGCTTTGTGTATTGAATCTTTATTTACTTCTACAGGTTCGAGTTTTTTTAAATCATTTAATTTCGATGAATAATTCTGCGCACAACTGTAGTTGAAATATAGAATTAAAAACAGGCTAAATTTTATAGTTATTAATTTCATTGAATAAAAAAAGCTTCTAAATATAGAAGCTTTTTTTTTATTTTAATAGTTTAGAATAAGATTTTACAATTTAGAAAACATCTTCTCCATTTTTTCTTTTTGTTCATTTGCAAGAACTTCATCGACTAATATTCTTCCACTATGCTCATCTGTAATAATTTTTTTTCTTGATGCAATTTCCATTTGAATTTGTGGAGGTATAGTAAAAAAAGACCCTCCAGCAGCACCTCTTTCAACAGGTACAATTGCTAGTCCATTTTTTACATTTCCTCTAATTCTATCATATGCAGAAGTCAATCTATCTTCAATACGTTTTTTATAGTCTTGAGATTTTTTTAATAAAACAGTTTCTTCTTTTTCAGTTTCTTTAAGAATTGTGTCTAACTCTTTCTTTTTATGTTTAAGATGTTTAGTCTTTTCAGAATTAACAGATTTTATTTCATCAATTGATTCATTTTTTTGTTCAATTTGAACTTTATATTCTTTTATGTTTTTTTCAGCTAGCTGAATTTCTAATTCCTGGTACTCAGTTTCCTTAGTTAAAGAGTCAAATTCTCTGTTATTTCTAACATTTTTTTGTTGTTCAGTATATTTTTTTATTAATGCTTTTGCTTCAGCAATAAGATTTTTTTTAATTGATATGTGTTCATTGATTTCTTCAAGACCTTCTTCTAGTTTTTCTATCCTCTTTTTTAGACCTTCAATCTCGTCTTCTAAATCTCTAACTTCTAATGGAAGTTCCCCTCTGATATCTCGAATTTTATCAATTCTGGAATCAATTAATTGCACATTATATAGTGATCTTAGTTTTTCTTCTACTGTGATTTCTTTCTTTTTAGCCATTTAACTATACTTTATTGGATTAGTATTTGTTTTTGATAAAACGATCGCAAAATTAGGAATTTTTTTTGTAAGAAAGTCAAACATTAATTTTTTTGTGAATTGTTCACTTTCATAATGACCAATATCTAGCAATAACAG
>JAZABS010000069.1:0-13315 GCA_036136835.1 Bacteroidota bacterium | reverse complement strand
TTTTTGTGAAGCTTCTTTACGGTCTGCATCTGTTTGAAATTCATCACATAGCAATCCATAAATTTCTTCACTAATCTTGCTAGTTGGTCTCTTTTCTATTTCATGACCTTTTGATTCTAAAAAATCTACTGCACGATCTATAGAAATATTTAATTCTCTAAGTACTTTATTTAATCTAACTGCAGGCATATTTATTTTTAAATATTAATCTTCAAATTCCTCTTTTAAAATTTTTATAACATCATTTATCGTTTCCTCTTCTAAATCTGTTCTTTTAACTAAGTCAGCAGCATCTTGTTCCAAAACACTTTTTGCAGTATCAAGGCCTGCCTTAGCTAATTCTTCAATTACCCATGCATCTATTTCATCAGAAAATTCTGTTAATTCTACATCCTCTTCAACACCATCTCTAAAAACGTCTATTTCGTATCCTGTTATCTTCCCAGCTAAACGAATATTATGTCCTCCCCTTCCAATAGCTTTACTAACTTCCTCTGGATCAAGCATAACCTCAACTCTCTTATTCTCTTCATCTATTTTCATTGATGTTATCTTTGCAGGGTTTAATGATCTTGAAATGAATAGTTGTAAATTATTAGTATAATTAATAACATCTATATTTTCATTTCCTAATTCTCTTACAATACCATGAATCCTTGAACCTTTCATACCAACACATGCCCCCACTGGATCAATTCTGTCATCATAAGAATCTACAGCGACTTTCGCTTTTTCACCAGGAATTCTAACAACCTTTTTTATTGTTATCAGGCCGTCAAAAATTTCTGGTATTTCTTGTTCAAATAATTTTTCTAAAAACAAAGGGGATGTTCTTGATAGAATTATAGACGGTTTTGTGCCAATAAGCTCAACTGATTCAATTACACCTCTAATATTATCACCCTTTCTAAAAAAATCAGATGGAATTTGCTTGTCTTTAGGCATAATTATTTCGTTTCCATCATCATCTAACAATATAATAGCCTTATGTCTAATATGATGAACTTCTGCCGTATAAATTTCTCCCTCTAAATCTTTAAATTTCTTATATACATTAGTATTGTCATGTTCATGAATCTTAGCGGTCAAATTTTGTCTTAGAGCTAATATTGACCTTCTCCCTAAATCAACTAGTTTAACCTCTTCAGAAACATCTTCGCCTACTTCAAAATCTGGTTCAATTTTTCTTGCTTCAGTTAAAGAAATTTCACAGTTTTCATCTTCTAGTTTATCATCTTCTACAACTATTCTATTCCTCCATATTTCAAGATCTCCTTTATCAGGATTAATGATAATATCAAAATTATCATCATCTCCATATTTCCTTTTCAAAGTAGATCTAAAGACATCCTCTAAAATTGCCATTAGGGTAGATCTGTCAATTAATTTATCATCTTTAAATTCTGCAAAAGATTCTATTAATGTTATATTCTCCATAATTTATTTTTTTAAAGTTTTATTTTAACTTTTGCTTCAACAATATCTTTATATAATAAGTTTATTTTTTTTTCAACAGTTATTTTCCCCTTTCCAACAGGTTTATTTTCTCTTTGCTTCCAAAATAAGCTTATTTGATCTGAATTAGCATCAACCAATTTAGCCTCATAATTTTCATCAGATCTAGTTTTAACTAATAATGTTCTTCCAATATTTTTAATATACTGTCTAATGCTAGAAAGAGGTGTAAATGCACCCGAAGAACTTACTTCGATAGAAAAATCATATTCATCTCTATCGAGATTATGTTCAACAGATCTACTTACATATATACAATCTTCTAATGTTACTCCATTATCCCCATCGATTAAAATTTTAATTGAGTTATCAGGAGAAATATCCAGATCAATTAAAAATAAATCCTCTCTGGTTTTTAAACAGTTTTCTAACTCTTTTTCTATAATATTTCTTAACATTTTTCTATAAAAAGAGGGGACTTTTCGTCCCCTCTTAATTTTAATTCATTAATCAGTGGCAGCAAATATACAATATTATTTTGAAATCTATCAAATATAATGAGTTGTTGCTGACAGATTAGTTGGCCTACTAGGGCTCGAACCTAGACTCTTCTGGACCAAAACCAGACGTGTTGCCAGTTACACCATAGGCCAATTATGAGGAAGCAAATTTAAAACAATCTTTTATTTGAACAATATTATTTAATGAATTAAGTTGTTTTTTTAAATAATAATAGAAGAATTTATTCATAAATTTGGCTCAAACCTATCAAAATGGATGAAAAAATATTTAAAAAATGGAACCTTATTCTTGGATGGTCAAGTTTTTTAATTGCATTCATAGTCTATTACTTAACTAGTGAACCAACTGTTGGATTCTGGGATACTGGTGAATACATAACAACTTCTGCAAAGCTTCAGGTAGGCCATCCTCCAGGAGCCCCCCTTTTTCAAATGCTAGGAGCAATTTTTTCAATTTTTGCATTAAATAGTGACCAAATAGGCTTTACATTAAATTTAATGAGCGGATTCGCAAGCGCATTGACTATAGCATTTATGTTTTGGTCAATTACAATGTTATTATCCAAAATTTCTAATAATTTATCTGATTCTAAAGATAAATCAATGGCTATTCTTGGAGCTGCTTTAACAGGGAGCTTAGCATTTACTTTTACAGACACGTTTTGGTTTAATGCCGTTGAAACAGAAACTTATGCGATGGGGACATTAATAATGGCTGTTTTATTCTATTTAGCTCTAAGGTGGGAACAAGACATGAATTCTAAAAAAGGAAATAAATGGTTAGTGCTAATTAGTTTTATAATTGGGCTATCCTTTGGTATTCACTTTATGGGACTTCTCACTATTCCTGCAATAGTTTTAATTTATTTTTTCAAAAATTATCAGACTGTAAATATTAAAAATTTCCTAATTGCCAATATAGCAGGAGTTGCAATTGTTATGATAGTATTTAAATTAATTCTACCGCCAACGTTAAAGTTTTTCAGTTTTATGGAGTTGTTTTTTGTTAATGATTTAGGGCTGCCATTTAATTCTGGCACAATAGCTTCATTTTTTTTAATTGCACTTTTATTTTATTTTTTTCTTTCATACACATCCAAAAAAAAATTAATAGTTAGCAATACTTTAGGGTTATGTGTTCTTTTTATTTTTATAGGATTTTCATCCTGGATAATGCTTCCTATAAGAGCAAATGCAGATGTAGTTGTAAATGAAAATAACCCCTCAACTGTGAGAGAGCTTCTTGCTTATTACAACTTAGAACAATATCCCAAGACCTATCTTTTTTATGGGCCCTTATTTACTGATCAATATTCAGGACTTGATGAAGAAAATCCATATACAGATGATAAGCCTAAATATGAAAAAGATGAAAAAAATGGCAAATATATTGTAGTTAATGATTATAAAAATGCTACACAAAATTTTAATTCAAAGCATGCTTCTTTTCTCCCTAGAATGTGGAGCCCCGAACATGCTGAAAATTATTTAAGATATTCAGGGTTTTTAAATTTCAAAGTCAAACCAAAGTATATATCTGAAAATTCTATTACTGAAATAGCAAATGATTTTAAAGCAAAAATCCAAGCTGAACAAGTAGATTATGAAACTTTTCATAAGTTTCTAAAACAATATGGACAATTTTTGGATATTGAAAAACCGTCTATACTTAGTAATATATATTATTCTCTTGATTTCCAAATTGGATATATGTACTGGAGATACTTTATGTGGAATTTCACTGGAAGACAAGATGATATTCAAGGTAAGTGGAATATGCATGGAAATTGGATTAGCGGAATCAATTTTATAGATGAAATACATTTGGGAATTAGTCAAGAAAATCTTCCAAGTGATGTTTTAAATAATAAAGCTCGTAATACATACTATTTCTTACCATTTATTTTAGGTCTAATTGGGCTTACCTTTCTTTGGTATAGGAATAGAAAATTATTTTGGGTAATGTTCGTTTTCTTTTTATTTACTGGAATAGGAATTCAAATTTATACTAATGTTAGAATGTTTGAGCCTAGAGAAAGAGACTATATTGTTGTTGGATCATTTTATGTTTTTGCAATGTGGATAGGTTTTGGTTGTTATGCAATTTGGGAATATTTGAAATCAATAATTAAAATCGAGAAATTATCAATCCCTATTACTTTGGTTTGTATTGCTTTAGTGCCTGGCATATTGGCTGCAAACAATTGGGATGATCATGACCGATCTGGAAGATATACTGCTCATGCTATGGCAGTAAATTATTTAGAATCATGCGCCCCAAATGCAATTTTATTTACGATAGGAGATAATGATACTTTCCCTCTCTGGTATGCTCAAGAAATTGAAGGTATTCGAACTGATGTAAGGGTAGTTAATACAAGCCTATTAAGCACTGATTGGTACATAGATCAGATGAAAAGAAAAGCTTATGTGAGTGATCCAATTCCTTCTTCATTAACTCATGACAAATATAAATATGGTACTCGAGATTATATTATCAAAGAAACAATTACAAATGACACTCTTGACCTTAATATCTTTCTAGATTTCATTACTAGAGATGAGAAGCGATTCAAATATAAAGCACTGCTTGATCAACAGGGTTATGACACTAGAGGATTAAGATCACAAGATTTAAATGCTAACTATTTGCCAAGCGAAAATATTAGGATTCCTGTAAATAAGGAAAATGTTATTTCAAATAATATTGTTAATTCAAAAGATGCTAATGAAATTGTAGATGAAATTATCATAAATATTAAGGGTCAAGCACTATATAAAAATCGTTTATTAATGCTAGATATAATTGCTAGTAATGAATGGAATAGGCCTATTTATTTTAGTGGTGGCGCATTTGGAGATGAAGATTATATATGGATGAAAGACTATCTTCAAGTTGAAGGCGTATGTTATAAACTAGTGCCAATAAAAACCCCTATTAATCCTGAAATACCATATGAAATGGGAAGAGTAGATACTGAAATAATGTATCCTTTAGTAAAAAAATGGGCATGGGGCAAAAGAAAAGAGCAGGAGATATATTATGATGTTGAGTCTAGAAAAAATAGTATAACCTACAGGGGGAATATGATAAGACTAGTTGATCAATTAATTAAAGAAAATGAAATTGTAAAGGCAGAAGAAATATTAGATTTGGCAATGGAAAAAATGCCTATCAAGGATTTTGGATTTTATACTCTATTAGAGCCGTTTATTAATTCATATTATAAAATTGGGAAATCTGATAAAGCAAGAGAAATGTTTGAAGAGATTTCTAAAAAATACCAAGAGAATCTTGAATATTATAGTAGTATTTCAAATGAAAATAAGAATAGATATGCAGAAGAGATTTATACGGATATCGAAAGATATAGATCGCTAGTTGATGTATTGATCTCATATGAAGAAGGTGATTATCTTGAAAGTAAAATGCAGGAATTTAATGATTACTTAGATCTTTTCCTTTAGTCTATATATATTCTTGAAGTCTTCCAATTAGTGTATTAGCATCCTCTTCTCCATTTTGCCTCCATTTCATCTCACCACTCTTATAAATTATTAATGTGGGTACTCCCTTAATTCTTAATGCATCTGCTAATTCATTATTTTTTTCAACATCTATTTTAATAACCTTAGCTTTATCTCCAAGAGCTGCAGCAACATCCTTAAGGACAGGATGCATTGTAGTTGAAGCTTCATCCCATTCAGTAAAAAATTCTAATAGAACTGGAACTTCAACATCAATTAAATCTCCAAATTTTGCCATGAGCTAAAATTTATAATTAATAGTTCATTACAAATATAACATTTTCATAAAATTTGATGTTAAAAGTATGTTAATCAATAGGTTAATTAATTTTATACTAATCAGATGATTAATAGCTAATAAAAAGTAATAAAACACTAAAAAAAGAAAAACGTTTTTAGTATTTTAGATTATTCAACCTCTATAATATTATTTTAAAATTTTAGATCATAATTATGGGAAATCAAAACAATAATTCAGCACTTTATACTCTTGTAAGTGTTTTTTTCTTCTGGGGTTTTATAGCAGCTTCAAATGGTGTCTTTATACCATTTTGTAAAACCTATTTTAGTATAGATCAATTTCAATCTCAGTTAGTAGATTTTGCTTTTTACGGGGCATACTATATAGGAGCATTGATTCTTTTTATCTGGTCAAGTCAATCAGGGAAAGATATACTGAACAACTGGGGTTATAAAAAAGGTATTATCTACGGACTTATAATTTCAGCTGTTGGGGCGCTAATTATGCTGCCATCAGTTAATGGTGCAGAATTTGGACAAACAAGAGTTTTCTATTATGTTTTAGGTGTGCTATTTATAGTAGGTCTTGGATTTTCTCTTCAACAAACTGCAGCTAATCCTTTTGCTGTCTCATTGGGAGATCCTTCAACTGGTTCAAACAGGTTAAATCTTGCAGGAGGAATTAATTCTTTTGGAACAACTATAGGCCCTCTTCTAATAGCATTTATAATGTTTGGATCTGCTCCAATTTCTGGCGATGAATTAAATACATTAATTAAGACTGGGGATATTCAACTCAATACTATACAATTACTTTATCTTGGTGTGGCTGCATTGTTTATAGCCGTTGCTCTATTTTTTTATTTTTCTAAAAATTTGCCTGACGCTAAAACTGAAGACAGTTTTGAGCCTGCATCTAAAGCAATGAATATTCTTATTCTACTAACAATAATTATGATTGTTTGCTTTGGATGGATTTTTTATACTTACGTAGATGATTTTAATCTAATTTCTGGGGATGAATTAGAAAATAATAGATTGATTTTTTCTATTATTAGTCTTGTTGCTGTATTTGCATTAATTTATTATGCTTATAAAAAAGCTCAAAATAATCCTGATGGTTGGGGAGCTCTTCAATATCCTCAACTTGGGCTAGGAATGCTAGCAATTTTTACCTATGTTGGTGTAGAAGTTACAATTCAAAGTAATTTAGGAGAATTATTAAAATATGTAGAGGATTCTATAAATAATTTAAATCCTCTTGGTATGGAAGTTATGAGTGATTCTGAAATTGCAAAATATATTTCCTTATACTGGGGCGGATTAATGATAGGAAGATGGACCGGTTCAATCACTGTATTTAATCCCTCTGAAAAAATGAGAAAAATTCTACTAATGATTGTTCCATTTATGGCTTTTGCAGTAATTATAGCCGTTAATCAATTTAGTGGAAATCCAATTACATCTAGTGAAATGCTAATTTTCTCCTTTATTATATTAATTCAAATAATCGGTTTTTTCTTGGCAAAAGACAATGCTATAACTACTATGAAAATATTTAGTTTATTAGGAGTGATTGCAATGCTAATTGGAGTATTGGCCTCTGGGGAAATAGCATTATTTGCCTTCTTAACAGGTGGTTTATTTTGTTCAATAATGTGGCCTTGTATTTTTTCTTTAAGTATAAATGGAATAGGCAAATACACATCACAAGGATCGTCTTTTTTAATTATGATGATTTTAGGAGGGGCAATAATACCTCCTGTCCAGGGCAAAATAGCTGATATATTTTCTATTCAAGAATCGTATTGGGTAGCTGTTCTATGTTTTGCATTCCTACTAGTTTACAGCTTTATAACTCAAAAAGTATTAGCAAAACAAAACCTTATATAATGAGAAGAAGAAAATTTATAAAAAAGACATCTTTACTCTCTATTGGATTAGGCATGACTAATACCAGCTATTCAAATATTGGGATAGAAAATAAAATTGACGATACACAGCCTGTTGTTATTGCAACGTGGGATGTTAAAAATGCCACCAATGAAGCATGGAAAATATTAAAAAAGGGAGAAAGCTCCCTAGAAGCAATTGAAAAAGGATGTATGGCTGAAGAGGCAAATGAAAAAGGACAGTCTGTTGGTAAAGGCGGACTGCCAGACAGAGATGGGAATGTATCATTAGATGCATGTATAATGAATAGCCAGGGTGATTGTGGATCTGTAGTTTATGTTCAAAATATTAAACATGTTATCTCTCTCGCTAGGAAAGTAATGGAAGAAACTCCTCATGTAATGTTAGCTGGTGATGGGGCAGAAAAATTTGCTTACAGTATAGGCTTTAAAAAAGAGGAATTACTAACTGCGGAATCAAAGAAAGCATGGAATGAATGGAAGCAAACTTCAAAATATAAACCAATAATAAATATTGAAAATCATGATACTATTGGTATGCTAGCTATTGATAAAAGTGGAAATATTAGTGGTGGTTGCACTACAAGTGGGCTAGCATATAAAATGAATGGAAGAGTTGGGGACTCTCCTATTATCGGTTCTGGGCTATATGTAGATAATGAAATTGGGGGGGCTGTAGCTACTGGATTAGGAGAAGAAGTAATTAAAACCGTTGGAAGTTTTTTAATTGTAGAGTTAATGCGTCAAGGTCATCACCCACAAAAAGCATGTGAAATTGCAATTAAAAGAATTGTAAATAAAACAAATAGTAATTATAAAAACTTTCAAGTTGGTTATATAGCATTAAATAAAAATGGTGATTCTGGTTGTTATTCAATACAAAAAGGATTTAGTATGACAAAATACCAATTTGATAATAATATGAATGTTCAATCTGATTCATACATAACCTAATTAATTGAACTCTTACTCTAGTATTATATTCTTATGAGCAATAAAAAACGTCTCTTTTTAATTGATGCATATGCTCTAATTTTTAGAGGATATTATGCGTTTATTAAGAATCCTAGAATCAATTCTAAAGGATTAGACACATCTGCAATATTAGGATTTACAAATTCCTTGTTTGATGTTATCAAAAGAGAGAAACCAGAATATCTTGCTGTATGCTTTGACAAAGGAGGAAGTCAAGATAGAATAGAAATATTTTCTGAATATAAAGCTAATAGAGATGAAACCCCTGAAGGGATTAAAATAGCTGTTCCATATATAGAAAAGATATTAAATGCCCTTGGAATCTGTATAATGGTTAAAGAAGGATATGAGGCAGATGATATAATAGGCACAGTAGCAAAACAAGCAAAAAAAGAAAATTTTGAAATCTTTATGGTTACCCCAGATAAGGATTTTGCTCAACTAGTTAATGAACAAACATTTATGTACAGGCCTGTATTTGGAGGTGGATATGAGACATGGGGAATAGATGAAGTAAAAAGTAAGTTTGAAATTAATGATCCTAAACAAGTAATAGACTTCTTAGCTATGAAAGGTGATTCTGTTGATAATATTCCTGGCTTACCAGGAGTGGGTGATAAAACTGCTAAGAAATTTATTCAAGAATACGGAAGCATTGAAAATTTACTTTCTAATACTGATAAGATTAAAGGGAAATTAAGAGAAAAAATTGAAGCTAATATTGAGGCTGGATTAATTTCGAAAAAACTAGCTACAATTATTACTGATGTTCCAATTGATTTCGATTATGAAAATTTTAAAATATCCCTTGATAATCCAAAAGAGTTAGCTGAAATATTCTCTGAATTAGAATTTAGAAGATTAGCAGAAAATTTTTATAAAATATTCGAAATTAATGATGAGAAGAAAGAAACAATAGATAAGGTAAGCTTTTCTGAAAATGCAGGCCATGGACAATATTCTTTATTTGAAAATGTATCTGAGAAAAAGGATGAAAAAGTGTTTAAAAGATCTGACAGAGATCAAACATCTCATTTGTTTCAAATTATTGATTCAAAATTAAGTTCGGAACTATTTCTAAATAAATTAATGCAACAAAATTCAGTTGCTTATAGTCTTTTAATGGATAGCAAAAATACTCTTACATCAAATTTAGTTGGTATTGCATTTTGCTGGAGTAAAAACAAAGTTTATTATTTAGATTATTTGAACCTTATACAATCAAATAATAAAATAATTAATCAAATAAAATTGTTTTTTGAAAATAGCTCAATAGAGAAGATTAGTGAAAATTTAAAAAATGATATAAAAGCCCTATCAAAATATGATATAGAAATACATGGCAGCTTATTTGACACAATGATAGCGCACTATCTAATTAATCCTGATATTAATCACAATACCAATATAATCTCTGAAAATTATCTAAACTATTCTTTAAAAGAAGAAGAAAATAAAATTCACAACACCGCTGATAAAGCTAATGTTATCTTTCAATTAAAAACCCCTCTTAAACAAGAACTAGAGTCAAATAAACATATAAAACTCTATATGGAACTAGAAATACCATTGCTTAAAGTATTGGCTAGTATGGAAAGAGAAGGAATTAATTTAGATACAGCATGTTTAAAAAAATTATCATCAGCAACAGATAAAGAAATTGAAAAGATAAAAAAAATTATATACTCTGAATCAAAAGAAGAGTTTAATATCTCATCACCAAAACAATTAGGTGAAATATTATTTGATAAAATGAAAATATCTTCTAATCCAAAAAAAACTAAAACTGGGCAATATTCTACTTCTGAGGAGGTCCTTTCTTATCTGGCAAAAGACAATGAATTTGTACAACATATCCTTGAATTTAGAAGTCTCTCTAAGCTTCAAAATACATATATCAATGCTTTGCCAGAACAAATCTTAAAAGATACTGGGAAAATACATACAGAGTATATGCAAACAATTGCCGCTACTGGAAGATTAAGCAGTGTCAATCCAAATTTGCAAAATATTCCAATAAGAACAAAAAGGGGCAAGGAGATAAGAAGAGCCTTTATTGCAAGAAATAAAGACTTTGTTATTTTGTCAGCTGATTATTCACAAATTGAATTGAGAATAATTGCTGCATTAAGTGAAGAGGAGAATATGATTGAAGCATTTAGCAAGAATGAAGATATTCATGCCTCAACTGCAGCAGCTGTTTTCAATAAAAAAATTGAAAATGTAACGTCAGAAGAAAGAACTAATGCAAAAACAGTAAATTTTGGAATTATATATGGTGTCTCAGCATTTGGATTAAGTAATCAAACTAACCTAAACAGAAAGGAATCTAAAGAATTAATTGAAACTTATTACCAAAGGTATCCCATGCTAAAGAAATATATTTCCAATCAAATAGCCTTCGCAAGAGAAAAAGAATTTGTAGAAACACTTCTTGGAAGAAGACGATATCTAAAAGATATTAATTCTAGAAATGGTGTAGTTAGAGGAGCTGCTGAAAGAAATGCAGTAAATGCACCTATTCAAGGGAGTGCAGCTGATATAATTAAAATAGCAATGATTAATATTCAATCTCAATTGGAAAAAAAAGAGTACAAAAGTAAAATGTTGCTTCAAGTTCATGATGAATTGGTTTTTGATGTTTTTAAGTCTGAATTAAATGATATAATATCTTTAGTAAAGGAAGAAATGGAAAGTGCTTTTTTATTAAAAGTGCCATTAGTTGTTGATATAAATTATGGCCAGAATTGGTTTGAAGCTCATTAAAAGGTCCATTTTTATACTAATTTTATAGATAAGCTTCTCTGAAAATATTTTTAAGTATCTATTTGGTAATATAATATATAATTGTAGATTTGCATCCACTTTTAAGATAAATAGAATTTAACTTAAAAAATTATGGATACATTGAGTTACAAAACAATTGCAGCAAATAAGTCTACAGTTAACAAATTGTGGGTTTTGGTTGATGCTGAAGGTCAAACTTTAGGAAGACTTGCCTCTAAAGTAGCTATACTATTAAGAGGAAAGCATAAACCAAATTTTACTCCTCATGTTGATTGTGGTGATAATGTTGTCATAATAAATGCATCAAAAGTAAATTTAACAGGTAACAAATGGGAAGATAAAACCTATATTCGCTATACAGGATATCCTGGCGGGCAAAGAAGTTTATCTGCTAATCAATTATTTGAAAAAAATCCTAGTACAATTATTGAAAAATCGGTAAAGGGAATGTTGCCAAAAAATAAATTAGGATCTGAATTGTTCCGTAATCTCTATGTTTATAATGATTCTAACCATAATCAAGATGCTCAAAAGCCAGTTACAATTAATTTAAATGAAATATAGTAGATGGAGAGTGTAATACATAAAATTGGGAGAAGAAAAACTGCGGTTGCCAGAGTTTATATTAAAAAAGGTAAAGGTAACATTACAGTCAATCAAAAAGACTATAAAATTTATTTCCCTACTCTATCATTACAATTTAAAATTAATCAACCATTTTCTTTGACCAACAACGAAAAGAGCTTTGATACTAATATTAATGTATATGGTGGTGGAGCTACAGGCCAAGCTGAAGCGATAAGACTTGCATTGTCAAGAGCAATGTGTGAAGTTGATGAAAAAAACAGAGAAATATTAAAGCCCGAAGGGCTATTAACCAGAGATCCTAGAATGGTTGAAAGGAAAAAATTTGGTCAGAAAAAAGCAAGAAAGAAATTCCAATTCTCGAAAAGATAATATTATTAAAATATGTAATAAATCAAAATTTAGTTTAGCATCTAAATATTTAAGGCTTAAAATTAATTTATACCACTTAAATATTGCTATAATTAAGAAAGTAAACTAATTAAAATGGGAAAAATAGAAGTAAAAGATTTAATTAAAGCAGGTGTTCATTTTGGACATCTTACAAGAAAATGGAATCCTAACATGGCCCCATATATATATATGGAAAGAAATGGGATTCACATTATAAATTTATATAAAACAATTAGCAAACTAGATGAAGCTTCATCAGCATTGGCAAAAATTGCATCATCTGGAAGAAAAATTTTGTTTGTTGCTACAAAAAAGCAAGCTAAAGACATAGTTGCTGAAACAGCAAAAAAAGTCAATATGCCATATATTACTGAAAGATGGCCTGGGGGAATGCTTACTAATTTTATTACTATTAGAAAAGCTGTAAAGAAAATGAGTTCCATTGATAGAATGAAACAAGATGGAACATTTAATACTCTTTCAAAAAAAGAAAAACTACAAATAGGTAGACTTAGAGAAAAATTAGAAAAAAATCTAGGATCTATTGCGAATATGACTAGACTTCCTGGAGCTATATTTGTTGTTGATGTAGTAAGAGAGAATATTGCAATCAAAGAAGCCAAAAAATTAAATATTCCGATTTTTGCAATGGTTGATACAAATTCTGATCCAAGAGATATTCAATATGTAATTCCTTCTAATGATGATGCATCTAAATCAATCTCTAAAATTCTAGAATATATTGCAGATTCAATTAAAGAAGGATTACAAGAAAGGAAGGCTGAAAAAGAAGCAGAGGAAGAAAAAGCAGAAAAAAAAGAAGAAGCTAAAGAAGAAAAAACAGAAGAAGCTAAAGAAGAAAAAGCAGAAGAAGCTAAAGAAGAAAAAGCAGAAGAAGCTAAAGAAGAAAAAGCAGAA
>JAZABS010000068.1:0-17007 GCA_036136835.1 Bacteroidota bacterium | reverse complement strand
GGTTAGGATTATTTCTGTTTTTATAAAATGATTTTAAATCATAAATTTCAATATTATAATCAATATTTAATTTTTCAATTAATTGAATTTCAGATTCTGAAAAGTCAGATTCAAAATATTGATTTTTTTTATGAATTCCGTGATCTAATGGAATACCTGATTGTACTAGTCTATCAAAATTTTCAGATGAAATGTAGTTAATCTTAACTTTATGATATAATTCAGATTCTTGTGAATTTGCGAAGCTAAAAAATAGTAATGATATTGTTATAAATAATGCTTTCTTCATCTGAATTAATTGATTACAAATATATTATAATCAAAGATTATTCCATTATTTTTTTGAATTATAACTGATAATCCAATTCCTTGCATTTACAAATGCTTCAATCCAGGGAGAAACTTCATCATTTCTGTCCTTTATATAATATGCCCAATTCCATTGGAATATTGATCTTTCTATATGAGGCATAGTTACTAGGTGACGTCCATCTGAGCTAGACATCATAGCTATATTAAAATCTGATCCATTTGGATTAGATGGATAGTCATTATAGCTATACTTTGAAATAATATTGTATTTGTTTTCAGAGTAGGGTAGTTTAAATTTTCCTTCACCATGACTTATCCAAACTCCTAAATTACTGCCTTCTAATGATGACATCATAACTGAATTATTTTTTTGAATTTTTACTGAAGTAAATGCACTTTCATGTTTATTTGAGTTATTAAATGTCATTTTCCCATGTTTTTCATGTTCTGGGTTAATTACTTCTAATTCCATAAAAAGTTGACATCCATTACATATGCCAATGGATAATGTGTCTTCTCTTAAAATAAAGTTATTAAGAGAATTCTTTGCCTTTTCATTATATAAAAATGCCCCAGCCCAACCCTTTGCAGAACCTAGTACATCTGAATTAGAAAAACCACCAACAGCTCCTATAAATTGAA
Organism: Bacteroidota bacterium; assembly: GCA_036136835.1. GTDB lineage: Bacteria > Bacteroidota > Bacteroidia > Flavobacteriales > Flavobacteriaceae. The sequence continues at coordinate 16,053 of JAZABS010000068.1, read as the reverse complement.
CATCTTCTAAATTTTCTCTTCCCGAGATTAGATCTGTCATATGAATATCTTTCACTTCAAATCCAGCTAAAAATAAAGCATTAGCTAGTTCACGTTCACTATTACTTCCTTTTTCTCTTACTACTGCTGCCTTTGGTCTTATTTTTTGAAATCTAGGTTTTTCCCCTGAAAATTTTGCTGGAAACTTGAATTTCAAAGGTTGATTCTTATAATTATTAAACCTTTTTTCTGAAAGATTATTTGCGGTTTGTTTTTTATCTAGAAGTGATGAAGTTTTATACCAATGGTCTCTGTATTCTGAAACATCAATTTCATATGAATCAGTGTAATTTTTAATTATTAATTTCTTTTCATTAGTTACGCTCCCAATTTTATGAAAATCAATTTCTTTGCTGATAAATATAGTTTCTATCGATTTGTCTTTTGCCTGAATAACAATTGCAGGATTTTCTGCAAAAAGTAGTTTTATTGAGTCTTTTTCATTTATTGAAGTCAAATTAATATTTGCAGCAATATTTATGTCAGCAAAACACATCTCTAAAATAGTTGTAATTAAACCTCCAGATCCAACATCATGTCCAGCAACAATCATATCTTCTCTTATTAGGTCTTGAATTGTATTAAAAACATTTTTTACAAAATTTGAATCTTTCGTGTTAGGAGTTTCTTTCCCAATTTTACCTAATATTTGAGCAAATGAGCTGCCGCCTAATTTGTGAGTATCTCTTGACAAATTAATATAATATATTTCACCATAATCTATATTAAAAACTGGCTCTACAATTTTTGTTATATCATTACAATGGCCTACGGCACTTATTATTACAGTCCCAGGAGCCATTACCTCTCTATCATTATATTTTTGAGTCATTGATAGTGAATCTTTACCAGTTGGAATATTTATGCCTAATTCAATTGCAAAATCTGATAATGCAGAAACAGCTTCATACAATCTTTTGTCTTCACCTTTATTTTTACACGGCCACATCCAATTTGCTGACAAAGAAATAGCAGAAACGTTATCTTTTAATGGAGCCCAAATTATATTAGTTAATGCTTCTGTAATACTATTTCTGCTTCCAGCAATTGGGTCAATTAATCCTGAAATTGATGAATGACCAATTGATGTTGCTATACCATTTTTTCCATTATAATCTAATGCCATAACTCCACAATTATTAAGTGGTAATTGCAATTGACCAACACACTGCTGTTTTGCTACTTTTCCACCCACACATCTATCTACTTTATTAGTTAGCCAATCTTTACAACCCACAGCTTCAAGCTTTAGTAGATCCTTTAAATAATTATAAAAATTTTCTAAAGAATAATCTAAGGCATTGTAATTTTGGCTTATTGAAATATCTTTAATTATTGTGGTTGGTGAACTGCCAAAGAAATGTTTAAGTTTTAAGTTAACAGGTTTTTTATTTGTTTTTTCGGAAAAAACTGTGAATTTTCCATCATTTGTGACATGCCCAACATCATATACTGGAGCTCTTTCCCTTTCACAAATTTTCTTAAGAATTTCTAATTTATTTTCATTAATAATTAATCCCATCCTTTCTTGAGATTCATTACCAACTATTTCCTTAAATGATAGTGTTGAGTCGCCAATTGGTAGTTGATCAATATTTATAATCCCTCCAGTATTTTCAACTAATTCAGTAAGGCAATTTAAATGACCACCAGCTCCATGATCGTGAATAGATACAATAAAATTCTCTTCACTTTCAATTACTCCTCTAATGGCATTTGCAACTCTTTTTTGCATTTCAGGATTTGATCTTTGGATAGCATTTAATTCAATTCCTGATGAGAATTCTCCAGTATCAGCAGAAGAAACTGCAGCTCCGCCCATTCCAATTCTATAGTTTTCTCCACCCATTACTAGTATTCTATCACCCTTTTCAGGATTTTCTTTTATTGCATCATCAAATTTGGCATATCCTATTCCACCAGCTAGCATAATTACTTTATCATAACCAATAATTGTATCATTTTCCTGGTGTTCAAATGTAAAAACAGAACCACATATTAAAGGTTGACCAAATTTATTACCAAAATCAGAAGCACCATTTGAAGCTTTAATTAGTATATCCAAAGGAGTTTGGTACAACCATTTGCGTTTTAAAATTTTATTTTCCCAGCTATAATCATTAAATCTAGAATAGGGAGTCATATATACTGCAGTTCCAGCCATTGGAATGGATCCTTTACCACCAGCTAATCTATCTCTGATTTCACCGCCAGAACCTGTTGCTGCTCCATTAAATGGCTCAACAGTTGTGGGAAAATTATGTGTTTCAGCTTTTAGTGAAATAACAGATTCAAATGATTTCAATTTATAAAAATCGGCGATATCAGACCTATAAGGAGAAAATTGATTTATTATTGGTCCTTTAATAAATGCTACATTGTCTTTGTATGCTGATACTATTTTATTTGGATTAGTTTTAGAAGTTTTTTTAATCAAATTAAATAAACTACTAGGCATTTCTTTTCCATCAATAATAAATTTCCCATTAAATATTTTATGTCTACAATGTTCAGAATTAACTTGAGAAAAACCAAAAATTTCTGAATCTGTAAGTTTCCTTCCTATTTCAATTGAAACATTAAGTAGATAATCTACTTCCTGACTACTTAAAGATAATCCTTCAGATTCATTATAGGATTTTATATCATCAATATAATTTATTGGTTCTGGATCTATTTTAATTACAAATAATGATTGATTTAGCTCTTTAAATTTCTCAAAAAGCATTGGGTCATATTCATTAAAATCATCTGTAATTCTGGTATATTTTTCAATTCTAGATATATGATTTATACCCATATTTTGAGTCATTTCAACTGCATTGGTACTCCATGGAGATACCATCACTGCTCTGGGCCCTAAGCATGTATTCTCAATTTTATTTGAATTTAATAAGATTGAATTTCCTAATAACCAGGATATTTTCTTAACATCAGAGTCTGTTAATTCTTTTTCTGTTTGTACAGCGAAAATTATATCCTCACGATTATCAAAAAAAAGTATCATTTAAGCAAATGAGAAATAGAAAATCAAATTTAATTGATTTATAATTAACTATGTATTAAATAATAAGTGATAATAAATTAGTTATCCACTATTTTTAAACAACTAATAATTAGATTGTCTGCATGCGAACCAAATTACTGTAGACACCTTCTTTCGTCATTAGCTCTTTATGCTTTCCACTTTCAATAACTTTTCCTTTTTCCAATACGATTATATTATCTGCATTTTGCACAGTTGAAAGTCTATGGGCAATAACTAGAGAGGTTTTATTTTTCATTACATTATCTAGGGCAATCTGAACAAGGTGTTCACTTTCACTATCTAAAGCAGATGTAGCTTCATCAAGGAGCATAATCGGAGGATTTTTTAATACTGCTCTTGCAATACTAATTCTTTGTTTTTGTCCACCAGAAAGCTTGTTTCCTGAATCTCCAATATTAGCATCTATTGTATTTGGTAGATCTTTTACAAACTCCCAGGCATTGGCAATTTTAAGTGCTTCAATTATATCTTCATCATTGGCACTCTCATTTCCGATCAACAAATTATTTTTTATTGAATCATTAAATAATATTGAATCTTGAGTTACTAAACCTATTAGTTTTCGAAGCGATGTTAGATTGATTTCTTTTATATTTTTCCCATCAACTTTAATTTTACCATCAGATATATCATAAAATCTACTTATTAAATTAGCAATCGTTGATTTTCCACTTCCAGATTGACCAACTAGCGCGATTGTTTCACCTTTTCTAATTTTGAATGATAGATTTTTTATCACTTCTTCGTTTTCATAAGCAAACGAAACATTTTCAAAATCAATACTAGAATCAAAATTGTCTAAATAAATATCATTACTAGATTTAAGATATCTTTTATCATCAATAATTTGAAAAACCCTTTCTGCAGCACCATATGCTTTTCTAACTTTGTAACTAGCTTTGCTTAGCGCTTTAGCAGGAGTAAGAATATTATATGCTAAGCCAAGATAAACAAGAAATGTGCTAGCATCTAGTGAATTTTCTTTTAATACCATCATCCCACCATACCATAAAATAGCTGTTATAGAACAAATACCTAAAAATTCACTTAACGGACTTGCTAGATTCTTTCTATTTATAACACTATTTGAAAATTTGTATAACCTCTTTGTTGATTCAGAGAATTTTTTTGAAAAGGCATTTTCAGCATTAAATATTTTTACAATTTTTAGTCCATTTAATGTTTCATCAACAAGTGAGATAAACAACCCTTGTTCTTTTTGAACTTTTAATGATTTTCTCTTAAGTGATTTACCAACAATTGATATGAAAAATGCAGATAAGGGAATAAAAATTAGCACAAAACCAGTTAATTCAGGACTAATTAAATACATTGATATCAGTGTAAATAATATCATTAAAGGTTCTTTAATGATTAGTTCAAAAACTGATAAAAAAGAATTATCAATTTCTAGAACATCTGATGATATTCTTGCTACAATATCACCTTTTTTCTTTTCTGAATAATATGACATTGATAGCTTAATTATTTTATTATATATATCATTTCTAAAGTCTTTTATAACTCCATTTTTTAAAAAAGTAATAAAGAACATTGATAGATAATTAAATATATTTTTCAGTAAAAATGTTATGATTATTATTGAAACCATAAATATTAATACATCATTGCTTGTTTCAGCTTTTTTAATGGTTACAAAATAATTCAAATAACTTTCTGCATAATTAGCTATATCACCAATTCCAATCCAGACAGGCTTCGTTGTTAGAGATTCTGTTTGATTAAATAGTACTTTCAGCATAGGGAACAGAGATATCATAGATAGAGTGCCAAACAAAGCATAAAAAATATTAGCAAAGATGTTTAATAGAAAAAACTTCTTATATGGGATGGTATACTTAAATATTCTATTAAAATAATTTTTCATTACAAATTGATTTCTTTAATTATTGATCTAATTTTTTTATCCAAATAATCATTTTTTACTAAAAAATCATTTTTTGATTCAAGAATAGTATTTACGCTAATATACATTTTGATTTTTGGTTCAGTACCACTTGGTCTTAAAATAACCTTAGTTTTGTCAGAAGTAATAAATTCAATAACATTAGATTTAGGTAAATCAATTTTAGATATTTTATTGGTTGCTAAATTTAATTTCTCAGATTTCTGATAATTAATTATTGAGATAACTTTAGATTTTCCAATTTCATTTGGAGGATTATTTTTAAATTTTTCAATAATATTATTTATTTCTATCTGTCCTTGTTTACCTTTTTTTGTTATAGAAACTAATTCTTCCTTATAAAAACCATGTTTGATGTATATGTCGATAAGACTATTATAAATTGATGAATCATTTTCTTTTAAATAAGCAGCAATTTCACATGCAAACAGACTAGCAGTAATTGCATCTTTATCTCTAACAAAATCTCCAATCATAATTCCATAGCTTTCTTCTCCGCCAATTAGGAACTGTAATTTTGGATAATCCTCGATCATTTTAGCTATCCATTTAAACCCTGTTAAACATAACTTACAATCAATATTATAATATTTAGCTATTTCATTAACTAATGGAGTTGAAACAATAGTAGTAGCTATAAATTGATTTGATTTTAGCTTACCCTTTGACTTTAGTTGATTTAAAAGGAAATTAATCATTACAGCCATTAATTGATTGCCATTAAGCAGTTGATATTCATTATTATGATTTTTTATTGCAATACCAAGTCTATCAGCGTCAGGATCTGTGCCTATAAGTATATCTGCATCATTAGCTTTAGCAATTTCTAATCCTAGACCTAGTGCTTCAGCTTCTTCAGGATTAGGTGATTTTACTGTTGAAAAGTTGCCATCGGGTTTCATTTGCTCTTCTACATATAAAACATTTTTATATCCTATTTTTTCAAATACTTTTGGCATAATTGTAGAAGATGTCCCATGAATAGGAGTAAAGACAATTTTTAAATTATTTCTATCAGAAATTTCATTGATTTTTGCAATATTAATGCTGTTAGAAATAAATTTATCATCAATTTCATTATCAATAGATTCAATGAAATCTGGATTAGGTTTAAATTTTATTTTTTCAAAAGAAACTGCATTTATTTCATTAATTAATTGGTTGTCTATCGGTGGTACAATTTGACCCCCATCTTTCCAATATACTTTATATCCGTTATATTCTGGAGGATTATGTGAAGCAGTTAATACAATTCCACATGAACAACCAAGTTCTTTTAAAGCAAAAGACAATTCAGGAGTTGGTCTTAATTCACTAAAAATGTATGCTTTGATTTTATTTGCAGAAAACACATTTGCAACAATTTCAGCAAAAAATTTACTATTATTTCTACAATCATAAGCTATAGCTACTTTAATATCGCCATTTTCTGTTTTATTAAGGTAATTGCATATACCTTGCGTATTTTTTCCTAGAGTGTACTGGTTAACTCTATTTGTTCCAACACCCATTATACCTCTCATTCCACCTGTTCCAAATTCTAGATCTTTATAAAAACAATCTTCTAAAAGCTTTTGGTTTTTATATAATTCTTTAACCTTATCTTGTGTTTCTTTAGAAAATGGATGTTTTAACCAATTTTCAGCTCTTTTTTCTATTTTACTCAAAGACATAATCTTGTAAATATTCCTGCAAAATTAAGGTTTTACGAAGGAAATAATTTAAAAAAACTATAAATTAACTAAAGCTTAACAAGATTTTTATTATTAAATCAGATAATTTAATACTTTTATAAAAAAAAGAATTATGAAAAAATTTAAATTAATTATAACTGTAGCAGTTCTTGCTGTAATCAGTTATTCATGTAACAATTCTGCTGTTCAAAGAATGGTAGATAAAATGCAGCCAGAACCTGTTGTGTTAGAACCAGAGGGGTCTGGATTTTTTACAGCTCAACCTGAAGAAAAATTTATAGCTGGACCTGATGCTGTTATGGATATATGGATGAAATATATTGATGCACATAACAATCAAGATATGGAGGCCATATTAGCTATGGAAACAGATTCAATATTTATTTTATCACCTGATGGTACATCGATTAGTGGAAAAGAGAACCACCAGGCAGCGTTATCAGCTTGGTTTGAAGCAGCTAATCCAAAATGGGAAGTTTATTGGGGAATGCCATATAAATCTGTCCCTGGAGGTGCAGATTGGATTATAGCAGGCCATTTAGTTACTCAAACTATTGATGGAGTTGAGGTGAAACATAGGGATATGATTGATGGATATATCAATGAGGATGGTCTTGTTAGTAGATTTTACGTTTACACTGCTCAGGTTCCAGTTCCTGCATCAGAAGAAACTTCAGAAGAGTAAATCTGATTTAATCTATTATTAAAAAACCTTCACCTATTGTGAGGGTTTTTTTATAGGTTCATTTGTTGCCTTACCTTGTAATGTGTTCTAGATTTGTTATACCTAAGGATTAATTCCCCTATAAAACCTATTGCAAAGAATTGACTTCCAATAATCATTGTTGCTAGGCTTATATAAAATTCTGGTCTTTCCGTTATTAGTCTACCTTCAGGATTTATAAATAATTTATCATAGCCTAAATAAGCAGCAAATAAAAACCCAATAAGTAACATTAAAAACCCAATTCTGCCAAAAAGATGCATTGGTCTTTTTCCAAATTTAGAAATAAACCAGATAGTTATTAGGTCCAAGAAGCCGTGAATAAATCTACTGGGACCAAATTTTGTTTTCCCATATTTTCTAGGTCTATGTTTTACAATTTTTTGTCCGATTCGATTAAAACCTTCATTTTTTGCTAAAACAGGTATATATCTATGCATTTCTCCATATACCTCAATATTTTTAATAACTTCAGATTTATAGGCTTTTAGACCACAGTTAAAATCATTTAATTTAATTCCTGAAGTTAATCTGGCAGCAAAGTTGAATATTTTTGAAGGAATATTTTTAAATATTATAGAATCATATCTTTTCTTTTTCCATCCTGAAACCAAGTCGTAATTTTCATTAATAATCATATCATAAAGTTCAGGAATTTCTTCAGGGTCATCTTGAAGATCTGCATCCATTGTAAAAACAACATTTCCTTTAGCTTTTAAAAACCCTATATGAAGGGCTTGCGATTTTCCGTAATTTTTAAAAAATCTTATTCCTTTAACTGATTCACTTTCTTTAGACAATTGCTTAATTATCTTCCATGAATTATCTGTACTTCCATCATCAATAAAGATCACTTCAAAAGAAAACGATCTTGACATCATTACTTTTCTTATTGAAGAATATAATTCATTTAATGAATCACTTTCATTTAAAAGTGGGATTATTACTGAAACATCCATGATTAAGCTATTTCTGGATTACTTCTTTTAAATATAAGGGCATTTATAGCTCCAAAAATTACCTGAATTAACAACCCAAGGAATGTGCCAAGGATTATATTACTAAAAGAGAAAGATGGGTTTTTATCAGCTTCAATTAACATTTGCTCAAGGATTTCCTCTGAAACACCCATTGAGCTATACATGTCTTTAACCATGATCATTGACATTTCATGAAGTTTTTCAGCTGCAACAGGATCTAGAATAACAAAAATAAAAATTTGAGATAGAGCACCTATTGACATTCCCACACCAACGCATGCTAAATATGATATAAATGAATCATTCCAGCTTATATATCCTCCTAATTTTTTCCTGGAATTTATAATTGAATAAATCCCAAAGCCAATTACTAATACAAAAGAGATAAGAGAAGCTCCATTAAGGAATAATTCTAAATCTACTATGTAGAATATAGCATTTAATAAAAAAAGCACTAATCCTAGTATAAGTCCCAGATCTGCAGCTATTTTTTTGATATCCATTACCATTGTTATTTTTTCATATTTTATGCAAATATAAGAAAAGCCAAATAGGTATAATTAAATTAAGTTTAATCTAATATTGTATAATTATAAAAAATATATAAATTTGCACCTCAAAATATGCAATGATGAAAAAAGATATTCATCCTAAAGATTATAGATTAGTAGCTTTTAAAGATATGTCAAATAATGATGTGTTTTTGGCTAAATCTACTGCACAAACTGCTGAAACTATCGATGTAGATGGTAAGGAATACCCTTTGGTTAAATTAGAAATATCTAGATCATCTCATCCTTATTATACTGGCAAAGCAAAACTTGTTGATACAGCTGGTAGAGTAGATAAATTTAGAACTAAGTACGCTAAGTTTAAGAAGAAGTAATTACTTTTAATAAGTTGTAGCAAAGTCTTTCAAATACAATGAAGGGCTTTTTTTTAATTTTATAAAAAAATATCCATGTCAGAAATAAATTTTAGAGCAATTAAAGAACATGATATTGATCAGGTTTTTATTCTATTAAACCAACTTAAAAAGATTGAACTTGATAATATTGACAGAAGTAAAGCATGGAATGATTTTAATTCTAACACTAGCTCAAACTCAATTGTAGGTATTTATAACAATAAAATTGTAGCATATGGAAGTGTGGTAATTGAAAATAAGATAAGAGGGGAAGTAGCTGGTCATATTGAAGATATTGTAGTTGATAAAGAGGTTAGAGGAAAAATGATAGGAGTACTACTTATAAAAGAATTAATTGAAGTGGCTAGAAATAAAGGATGTTACAGAATTACATTGTTTTGTAAGGAAGAGTTAATAAATTTTTATTCTAGAAATGGATTCAAAGTGAATAATGTTGTAATGAAAAAATATCTTTCAGAATTATAATAAATCTTCTATAGTTTTTTTACATACCTCAGATCTAATAAGTTTGTTGCATTAATTTCCATCCCATCAAGATTTTTACTAGTAAATCTTATTACTTCATCATAAAACAAGGGCACAATAATAGATCTATTTATAATCATAGAATCCATTTTCTTATATAAAATTTCTTTTTTGTTTTGGTTGGTTTCACCAAGCACACTTTCATACAATTTATCAAATTCTAAATTCTGAAAATGAGTGTAATTTGGTCCTTTTGGTGCAAAATTTTTTGAATAAAATAAAGATAAATAATTTTCAGCATCAGGGTAGTCAGCTACCCAGCTAGCCCTGAAAAAATCTAGTTTTCCATTAGCTTTCGCTTCTTTTAATGAAGCTCCAGGAATAACATCAATCAATATATCAAGCCCGATTTTTTCCAACTCTTTTTGAATATATTCACAAAAAACTAGATAATTACTTGTTGTTGTTAATTTTAGACTAGGTGATTGATTATATTCTGTTTTATATTGATTTATTAATTTTCTAGCATATTCTGGATCATATTTGTATCCAATATTTTCTGAATAACCTGGAAGTCCCATTGGAATAAAACCACCGTTTGCAGGAATTCCAATACCATTTCTTAAATATTTTATCATCTTATTTCTGTCAAATCCATGATTTATAGCTTTTCTAAGAATTTCAGATGAAATTTCATTTTTATTTGCATCAAGATAAAATGCTAGATATTCTGTATTTAGATAAGGACCTCTTAATAAATTGATCTTATCTAAATATTCTATTTTTAACTCTCCTTTAGTATCAATAACTTCATCTTTATAGGAATCATCTAGTCCTGAAACAAAATCAATATTATCCTGAATAAATTGTAAAAATTCACTTTGCTTATCCTGCAAAAATGTAACAGCTACTGCTTCAAGATAGGGGAGGTTATTACCATTTGAGTCCTTTTGAAAATATTCATGATTTTTTCTAAAAACTAATTTTATGTTTTCTTCCCATCTTTTAAATTTAAACGGCCCCGTTCCAACAGGGTTAGATCTAAAATCATCACCATAGTATTCAACGATTTCTTTAGGTACTACTGAGCAATATTTCATAGTAAGTATTCCAAGAAAAGCATTAAATGGTTCTTTTAGCTTAATTTCTAAAATACTGTCATTAATTGCACGATAAGTATTAACCTTATCAAATACCCATCCTCCTGGAGAAGCTAATTTTGGATCTAATAATCGGTCAAAGCTATATACAAAATCTTGAGCAACTACATTTCTGTTTTTTAATTTAGGATGCTGATGGAATTTGACATTTTTATTTAAAATAAAGGTATATGTCAGACCATCCTCAGAAATGTCCCAGTTTTTAGCTATTGATGGAACTACTCTTAATTCCTTATCCATTTCTACCAAACCATTAAAAAGCTGATTTACTACCCAAATATTTGCTACATCTTTGGCAAATGCTGGATCTAATGAATTAATATTTTTATGTTCATTATACCTAAAAACTTTACTGGAATCAATAGTATTGTTATTTGAGCAATTAGATATAGTTAAAAATAAGATTAGTAAAACAAGTTCAAGAGAGTTTTTTTTCATATTACTATTTAATTGTAAATTTACATCCCTTTATAAATTTACAAGAATGTCTGTTATAAAAAAAGTTGCATTTTATACTTTAGGATGTAAACTAAATTTTTCTGAAACCTCAACAATCTCAAGAGATTTTCAAAGAAATGATTATATGATTGTTAGCGCATCTAAAAAAGCAGATATATATATAATAAACACATGTTCTGTAACACAAAATGCAGATAATAAATTTAAAAATGTAGTTAAAAAAATGAATAGGATGAATCCTAATGCATTTATAGTAGCTATTGGTTGTTATGCTCAGTTAAAGCCAAATGAATTATCAAATGTGGAGGGAGTTGATTTAGTTTTGGGTGCTAATGAAAAATTTAACATTTTAAATTATATAGGAGATTTATCTAAAAACAAAAAACCAGAGGTTTACTCGTGTGATATTAATGATGTAAATAGTTATATAGGCAGCTATTCATCAAATGACAGAACTAGAGCATTTTTAAAAGTTCAAGATGGATGTGATTACAAATGCACTTATTGTACAATTCCATTAGCAAGAGGTATATCTAGAAGTGATTCATTAGAAAATATTAAAAAAAATGTAGAGAAAATTGCTTCTGAAGGCATAAAGGAAATTGTTTTAACTGGAATAAATATAGGAGATTATGGTAAAGGTGAATATGGAAATAAAAGACATGATAATACCTTTTTCGAATTAATTTCTGAACTAGACAAAACTGAACATATAAATAGGTTTAGGATTTCTTCAATTGAACCAAACTTATTAAATGAGGGTATTATTTCTTTTCTATCTAACAGCAGATTATTTGTACCCCACTTTCATATCCCTTTACAAAGTGGAAGTAACCAAATTTTAAGAAAAATGAAAAGAAGGTATAACAAACAACTATATCGAGAAAGAATTAACTATATAAATAATAAAATACCAAATGCATGTATTGGTGTTGATGTAATTGTAGGATTTCCTGGAGAAACTGAAGAATATTTTAATGAAACTTTAGAATTTTTGAAAGAATTAGACATATCTTATTTGCATGTTTTTTCTTATTCTAAAAGAGATAATACAGTTGCAGCTAAAATGGATATACAAGTTTCTGATCAGGTTAAAACAAAAAGAAGTATGATTCTTAGGTCTTTATCAGATAAGAAAAGACGAAGTTTTTATCAAAGTCAAATTGGATTGGATAAAACAGTTTTATATGAAGCTGAAAACAAGAAAGGATACATATATGGTTACACTGAGAATTATATAAGGGTTAGGTCTGCATGGAATCCTGAATTATCAAACAAACTAGTATTAGTAAAAATAAAAAGTATTGATAACGATGGTTTTGTTAGGGTAGAGGAAAAATTAACAAAGGAATGCTTAATTTCTGCTTAGAAATTAAATCCTTATACCAACAGGAAGAAGAGATTTATATCTTCTGTTTCTTCTAATATATTTTGTAATTGTAGGTACAGTTGGTACAACACTTATATTACGTTCACTAATAATTTCTAATACATTAGATATAAAATTATCAACAAACACTTCTTTATTTTTAATTTCAGGCACAATGATTTTAGTTAAGAAGATTTTTCTTTCCTGAAGAGCGTATTCAATAATAGCAAGTTTTCCATTAACCTTGGTCTCAAACTGCCTCAAAAAAGTGTTATCATTAATTTCCATAAATTTATAATAAAAGCGAGTACAAAATTATAAAAAAAAAAGCAGATAGATGTTTTTAAGAATATAAATGGGTAGCAATCAACATATTTACTTAATGCCCGGCTTGGGAGCTAATTCACTGATATTTGAATATTTAAAGTTTCCTAAGAGATATTCTATTCATTTATTAGATTGGATTATGCCAATTAAAAATGAGTCACTTAAGGACTACTGTATAAGGTTCTCCAAACAAATTAAACATGAAAATGTGATACTAATTGGTGTTTCATTTGGCGGAGTTATTGTGCAGGAGATTTATAAAATAAAATCTGCAAAAAAAATAATAATAATTTCAAGTATAAAAAATAATAAGGAGTTGCCTAAATCATTTAGAATAATTAGAACTACAAAACTTCATAAAATATTTCCAATGAGTACATTTAATAACTTTTTCAAATTCTTAAAATATTCTAAAGTTGACAAGATATATAAAAGGGTTAATCTTGCAGATAGATATTTAACAGTTAGAGATGTTGGTTATTTGAAATGGAGCATTAATTGTTTATTAAATTGGGATCAAGAAAATTCTATTGAAAATATTATCCATATCCATGGGGATTCAGACCATATTTTCCCAATAAAATATATAAACAAATCAATAGTAATTGATAATGGAAAGCATGAAATGATCATTACTAGGGCCAAGTGGTTTAATGAAAATCTAATTAAAATAATTGAAAAGTAGGAGTTTATCTTCTTCTCATTCTATTGCCACCAAAATGCTGATTTGGTATATGAGATCTTTTCATCTGATTCTTTATGATTCTAATTTGATCAGTTAGCATTCCATTCTTGTCTAGTCTTTGCGCTTCTTGAATTAATTTCTGAGCTTCATGCTTTCTTCTTTTAGTAAATACAATTCCAGCTAACTGTAGTTTAGCCATTGCTAAATCATGATCCATATTTAACCCAAAACTTATTGCACTTTTAAAGTATTTTTCAGCCTCATTTATGTTTGTCTGTGACACTATCATTCCTTTTAGATAGTTATAGTATCCTTGTTGTTTTTTTACTAATGCAGAAGATGGATTTTTAATTTTATTTAACCACTTATTTGCCCCATCTAAATTCTGCTTTCTTAATTGAAAAAAAGCTAGCAGCAGAAATTCATTTTTAAAATAAAGAAATAAAATTATTAGGGAAATAAGCAAATACATTATTCCATTTCCAATCAATCCTTCTATAAATTGGTGTATTGAAAAAACCAGAGCAAAACTGCTTAAAATTAATTTGATGTATTTATTTATCATAATATCTTAAGAATATTAATAAAGTTAATAAAAAGCAAATATAATATTAATTAATAGGTTTGTTAAAGTAAAAAGTCTTTGTATATTTGCCGGCAGCTTAATAGTGTAATTTTAAGCAAATAAGTAAAAAATCAAATGAGTAAAAGAACATTTCAACCATCCAAAAGGAAAAGAAAAAACAAGCATGGCTTTAGAGAGAGAATGTCCACAGTTGGCGGTAGAAAAGTTATTTCTCGCAGAAGAGCTAAAGGAAGAAAGAAGCTTTCAGTATCTTCTGAAATAAGTCATAAATAATAATGATTAACAATTGTTGATATTATATTAGGTGTTACGTTGCGTAACACCTTTTTTTTTATGTTTTTGATAATTATTTTTACTAAAATATAGAGCCTAATGCCTAAAAGAGATAAACTAAAGTCCATACTAATAATTGGTTCAGGTCCTATAATTATTGGACAAGCATGTGAATTTGATTATTCAGGGTCACAAGCATTAAGATCTCTTAAAGAGGATGGTATAGAAACCATACTTATAAATTCAAACCCAGCTACTATAATGACTGATCCAGTCATGGCTGATCACGTTTATTTATTACCACTAAATACTTCCTCAATTATTAAAATATTAGAGGAACATCCACAGATTGATGCAGTTCTTCCAACAATGGGAGGCCAGACTGCATTGAATTTATGTATTGAAGCTGATGAAAAAGGAATATGGAAGAAGCATAATGTCGAAATTATAGGTGTAGATATAAATGCAATAAATATCACTGAAGATAGGGAGCAGTTCAGAAATTTAATGCTAGAAATAGGAATACCTATGGCTCCTCAAGCTACTGCGACTTCATATTTGAAAGGAAAAGAAATTGCCCAAGAATTTGGGTTCCCTTTATGTGTTAGAGCTTCATTTACCCTTGGTGGTGCTGGAGCCTCTATAGTGTATAAAGAAGAAGATTTCGATGAGTTATTAACTCGAGGACTGGAGATATCTCCGATACATGAAGTAATGATAGATAAAGCTTTGATTGGATGGAAAGAATACGAACTAGAATTACTTAGAGATTCAAATGATAATGTTGTAATTATCTGTTCAATAGAAAATATGGATCCTATGGGAATTCATACTGGAGATTCAATAACAGTTGCTCCAGCAATGACACTTAGTGATACATGTTATCAAAAAATGAGGGATATGGCAATTAAGATGATGAGAAGCATTGGAGATTTTTCAGGAGGATGTAATGTTCAATTTGCAGTTAGTCCTGACAAAAATGAAGACATAATTGCAGTTGAAATAAACCCAAGGGTTTCAAGATCATCTGCCTTAGCTAGTAAAGCTACTGGCTATCCTATTGCTAAAGTTGCTTCAAAACTAGCTATTGGATACCATTTGGATGAATTAGAAAACCAGATTACAAAATCAACTTCTGCTTTATTTGAGCCAACCCTTGATTACGTAATTGTAAAAATACCGAGATGGAATTTTGATAAGTTTGAAGGAAGTGATAGGAGATTAGGACTTCAAATGAAAGCTGTAGGTGAAGTTATGGGCATTGGAAGATCTTTTCAAGAAGCTTTACATAAAGCTACTCAATCATTAGAAATAAAAAGGAATGGAATCGGAGCTGATGGTAAAAGTTATGAAGATGAAGAAGAAATCATTAGTAAATTGATTAATGC
>JAZABS010000067.1:0-43079 GCA_036136835.1 Bacteroidota bacterium | reverse complement strand
CCAAAAATGATTGAAATTAATAGAACCTGAATTATATTTTTGTAATTCAATTTTCTGTAAACCAAAAAGTATGACAATAAAAAAGGTATTAAAAGTGCGTAAATTGATATAGGTCCTTTTGACATTATAGAGAGACCGATAAAAATTCCTGCAATTATTTTTTGTCTATTACTTAATTTATTTTCTAATAAATAATATATTCCTAAAAACATAAATCCATGTGCAAAAATGTCCCAGGGAGCCTCAAATATTATAGCAATTATATAAAAAGAACTTATGGTTATTAATGCGTTGATTATGCTCTCTTTATTATTTAATTTAATTTTAATACTGAAAAAGTAACTTGTTAACCCTATTACAAATAGAAAAATAATAGCAGGGAGCCTGTAAAATATAATTGATTTTGAATTAGATATTAAAACAGATAGAGCAGTAATCCAAGTAGGTAATGGAGGTTTTTGATATCTTGGCTCTCCATTTAAGGTTGGCAGTAACCAATTATCATCTTCAATAATCTCATTTGCTGTTTGAAAATTTCTAGCTTCCATAAGCCCCACTTCCACTAGATTAAATGTAGAAAAAGAAAAGACCAGTAGAATTAATAGAATTATTAAGAATTTATATTTACTAAGAAAACTCACTATTTGTCTTTATTTAAATATATAAAATAGATATTTCTAGAATACATAAATATTCCTGCAATATGACTGAAAAACAGAACAGGATCTTTTCTGAAAACAGAATATATAATTATTAAAATAGCACCAAGAATACTTATTGTCCAAAATCCTAATGGTAAATGTGATTTTTTGGATATTTCTGATGACATCCATTGATAAATATATCTAAATGTAAATGTAATTTGTGAAACTACACCTAGATATAAAAGCCATTGTGGTATATCAGGATTGTAAAAAAGAGAATCAAAATCAAAGAAATTAGAATTCCAAGCCCTTTCTATGCACACAACAATTGGCAATAGTATAAGGATTTGCCTAATTGTAATATTAAAGTTGGACCACTTATTTTGAAGCTGTAAATTTCGAATGTATATATAATATCCAATAAATTGCCCAAACATTATTGCAAAATCATCTCTAAAGTAACCATACATAAAAAATAAGAAAGAAGCAGTTAGACTTAATATCCAATAAATTGTGGGTGTAATTACTCGTGCCTCTTTTTCAGTATAAAACCATTGGATTATAACCCTTGCACTAAAAAAAAATTGGGCTATAAAGCCGAGTGAATATATATAAACTATATTATCCATTATCTTCTATTTGATAATTGATATATTTTTTTTTCATCCAGATATAAGCAAAACAATCTGATAATGGACCTAGTATTCTATTAAATAAACCAAACTTTGCTTTTCCAGCAATTCTCGGGAAATGTTTAACAGGGATTTCAATAATTTTACCTTTTTGAAGCAATATCATTGCTGGTAAGAATCTGTGTAATCCTTTAAACATTGGGATTTTTTTTGCAAAATCGGCCTTAATTACTTTTAAAGGACAGCCAGTATCATTCATTTTATCATTAGTAAAAATATTTCTGATTCTGTTAGCAGCTATTGATGTAATCTTTTTTACTATTGAATCTCTTCTTTTAGATCTATATCCTGTAACCAAATCAAATTCTGGAACATATTCTAATAAAACGTGAAAGTCACTTGGTGATGTTTGTAAATCTGCATCAATATATCCTATATAATCTGATTTACATAAATCAAATCCGGCTTTCAAAGCACTGCTAAGACCATTATTTTCCTTAAATGAAACAGATTCAAAGTAACTGTTTTTACTGCATAATTTTTCAATAATTTCTTTGCTGCCATCTGTAGATCCATCATTAATTATAAGGACTTTTGTTTTATATTTAGATGAATTAATAAATTTCATTAATTCAGTCTCTAATCTAGACAGATTTTCTTTTTCATTAAAAACAGGAACTACTATTGTAAAATTTACCATATTATATATTAAATAAGGCTTCAGCAGCCGCAAATGGGGTCGTTTTATTTTTATCTAAGAGATTGTATTGTTTTTCTAATTCCTTTTTGATTTTATCTTTATTAAAGAAATCATATTGTAATTTATCATTGATAGATTGTAATAACCAATATTTATTTTGGTTTTTACGATTATCATCAAAAAACTTATTGTTTTTGGTCAAAGAAGTATAATCTGAAATTAATTTCCAAATTGGCTGAATTCCTTTATTATTGATTGAACTGCATGTTAATACTTTTGGCTTCCATTTTGACTTTTTTACAGGATACAATTTTAATGCCATTGAGAATTCAGACTTGGCATTATTAGAATTGTCTATATTATCTCCATCGGCTTTGTTGATTATAATGGCATCAGCCATTTCTATTATTCCTCTTTTTATTCCTTGTAGTTCATCTCCGGCTCCAGATAGTTTTAGTAGTAAAAAGAAATCTACCATTTCAGAAACACTTATCTCATTTTGTCCAACTCCTACAGTTTCAACAATAATAACATCATATCCTGCTGCTTCACATAAAATTATTGATTCTCTAGTTTTTTTTGCAACTCCACCATAGTGACTTGAAGCTGGACTAGGTCTAATAAATGCATTCTTATTATTAACCAATGTATTCATCCTTGTTTTATCACCTAGAATACTTCCTTTACTAACATTGCTGGTAGGATCTATAGCTAAAACAGCAACCTTATATCCTTTACTAGTTAAATGATTGCCAAATGCCTCAATAAAAGTACTTTTCCCAACTCCAGGGACTCCTGTAATACCAATTCTTATAGAATTAGCTTTTTGTTTAATACATGACGAGATTATTTTATTTGAATCTGATTTATCTTTTATATTCTCACTTTCAATTATTGTTATTGCTTTACTTAGTGATACAAAATCTCCTTTTTTTAGCTTACTAATTAATTTTTTAATATCAGTTTGCTTTTTAGAGGTTTGCTTCATAATAAAATAGATTAACTTTTTATGGAGTATTATTATCTGAAATAACCCACTCACCTTTATTAATTAAAGGCTCTGCGTGTTTATATTTCATTTCTTTGTTCTCACCTGTAGATATATTTTTTATAACAATTCTGTCGTTTCTTCCAATTTTTGGTTTGTCCCTAACAATTGTTTCAACCTGTTGTTGAGGTCTATTATTTCCAGCAGCTTTATTCTGAGAACTTAATTCATCCATATTAGGAATTTCGTCCTTAGATGCACTTACATTAGTTACTTTTCTAGGTCTAGCTTCCTGAATATTTTTTGAGCTTTCATTTGAAATCTCTGCTTTAAAAAGAAAGGACAAAATTTCTTTGTTTACACTATCAACTAGGCTTTTAAAAAGTTCAAATGATTCAAATTTATATATTAATAAAGGATCCTTTTGTTCATGAACTGCAAGTTGTACCGACTGTTTTAATTCATCCATTTTCCTCAGATGATTTTTCCATGAATTATCCAGAATTGCTAGAGAAATATTTTTTTCAAAATCAGTTACCAGTTGCTGACCATCAGAAGAGTATGCTTTTTCTAGGTCTGTAATTACTTGTAGAGTTTTAATTCCATCTGTAAATGGAACGACAATTCTTTTAAATCTATCCTTCTGGTTTTCATAAACATGTTTAATAACAGGGTAAGCTAATTTAGCATTTGATTCAATTTTATTTAAGTAATGTTCTAGGGTTAATTTATATACTTTATTTATGATTTCATTTGTTTCCATAGATTCAAAATCATCAGAATTTAAATCAGTGCTTATTGAAAAAAATCTGATAAGTTCAAATTCGAAATTTTTATAATCATTAGTTTCTTTATTTCTCACAACTATATTTTCGCACGTATCATAAATCATATTGGCAATATCTATCCTTAATCTATCTCCAAACAGTGAGTTGTGTCTTCTTTTGTAAATTACTTCCCTTTGCGCATTCATTACATCATCATATTCTAAAAGTCTTTTTCTAATTCCAAAATTATTTTCTTCTACTTTCTTTTGAGCTCTTTCAATTGACTTAGTTATCATTGAGTGTTGTATAACTTCTCCTTCTTCAAGTCCCATTCTATCCATCATTTTAGCTATTTTCTCACTTCCAAATAGACGCATCAAATTATCTTCTAAGGAAACATAGAATTGAGAGCTACCAGGATCACCTTGTCTTCCGGATCTACCTCTTAACTGCCTATCAACTCTTCTTGAGTCATGTCTTTCAGTTCCAATAATAGCCAGACCACCTAAATCAATAACTTCTTTACTAAGTTTGATATCAGTTCCTCTTCCAGCCATATTTGTTGCTATAGTTACTTGGCCAGATTTTCCAGCTTCTGCAACAATGTCAGATTCTTTTTTGTGAAGTTTTGCATTTAGAATATTATGCGGTACTTTTCTTATTCCAAGCATTTTTCCAAGCAATTCACTAATCTCAACTGATGTAGTTCCAATTAAAACTGGTCTACCAGATTGTGATAGCCTGGTCACCTCTTCAATAACTGCATTGTATTTCTCTCTTTTAGTTTTATATACTAAATCTTCTTTATCATCTCTAATAACAGGTTTATTAGTTGGTATCTCAACTACATCTAATTTATAAATATCCCAAAATTCTCCAGCCTCAGTTACTGCGGTACCTGTCATTCCGGACAACTTATTATACATTCTAAAATAGTTTTGTAAAGTAATAGTTGCAAATGTTTGCGTAGCTGCTTCAATTTTTACATTTTCCTTAGCTTCGATTGCTTGATGTAGGCCATCACTATATCTTCGTCCATCCATTATTCTTCCTGTTTGCTCATCAACAATTAGTACTTTATTTTCCATTACTACATATTGAATATCTTTTTCAAAAAGAGCATATGCCTTAAGTAGTTGATTAATAGAATGAATTCGTTCAGATTTAATATTGAAATCTCTATATAATTCTTCCTTTAAAGCTGCTTCTTTTTCAGGCTTATGTCCTGCGGATTCAATTTTAGATATTTCCATACCAATTTCTGGCATTATAAAGAAATTTGGATCATCTTTTCCAGACAAAAATTCAATTCCTTTATCAGTAAGCTCTATTTGATTATTCTTTTCATCAATGACATAATAAAGGGCTTCATCAATTTTCGGCATTTCTCTATTATTATCTTGCATATAGAAGTTTTCTGTCTTTTGAAGTAGTTGTTTTATCCCTTCTTCACTTAAATATTTTATTAAAGCTTTGTTTTTAGGGATTCCTCTGTATACTCTAAGTAAATTAAAAGCTCCCTCTTCATTATTATTATTGGATATATGATTTTTTGCTTCAGCCAATGTTGCGGTTAGCAATTGTCTTTGAGCTGATACTATTTTTTCAATTTTAGGTTTTAGTTCATTAAATTCATGTTTGTCTCCTTGTGGAACAGCACCAGAAATTATTAATGGTGTTCTTGCGTCATCTACCAAAACAGAGTCAACTTCATCTACAATTGCATAATTATGCTTTCTTTGGACTAAATCATCAGGAGAATTAGCCATATTATCTCTTAAATAATCAAATCCAAATTCATTATTTGTACCATAAGTTATATCTGCATTGTATGCATCTTTTCTTTCTTGAGAATTTGGTTTATAGTAATTAATACAATCAACTTTTAGCCCATGAAATTCAAAAATTGGAGCCATCCATGCACTATCTCTTTTTGCTAAATAATCATTTACGGTGACAATATGAACTCCTTTTTCTGATAATGCATTTAGGTATACAGGCAAGGTAGCAACCAGAGTTTTCCCTTCACCTGTTTGCATCTCAGCTATTTTACCTTGATGCATAGAGATACCACCAATTAATTGAACATCATAGTGAATCATGTCCCATATTATTGGTTTTCCAGCTGCATCCCAGGAATTTTTCCAGACAGCATTTTCCTTATTTAATGTTACATATTCCTTTTCTCCAGATATTTCTCTATCAAATTCGGTTGCCTTTACTATAATTTCTTTATTATCAAAAAAACGTTTTGCAGTTTCTTTTACAACTGCAAAAGCTTTTGGAAGGATTTTATTTAAGGTTTCTTCAGTTATTTTATAACACTCCTCTTCATTTTTATCAATCTGAGCATATAATTCTTCTTTTTTATCAAAATCATTTGTTTTTTCTACACTCTCTTTTAGTTCATCTATCTTATTTTTAGTTTCTGAAATAGATTCTTCAATTTCTAATTTGAATTTTTTTGTTTGATTCCTTAATTCATCATTACTTAGTTTAGAAATTTCCTTTTCTAAGGATTTGATTTCCTTAACAATAGGCAGTATTGATTTTACATCTTTCTTTGCTTTATCTCCTATAAATAATTTAAGTATTGAATTTAGAAAACTCATATGTATTATCAGATAGTAATTTTAATTTTCAAAGATACAATTTGTTTAATGAAATAATTAAAAAAAGCCTCGGTTAAGAGACTTTATATAATTTCTAATATTCATCTTCATTCCAAAGATAATCTTCATCAGTAGGATAATCTGGCCAAATTTCTTGTATTGATTCATACAGATCTCCTTCATCTTCAATTGCTTGCAAATTTTCTACTACTTCTAATGGAGCTCCTGTTCTTATAGAATAATCTATCAATTCATCTTTAGTTGCAGGCCATGGTGCATCACTTAAATATGAGGCTAATTCTAAAGTCCAATACATGATAAACTATTTTTTGCAAAAATAATTTTTTACCAGAAAAAAGCAAGCATTTGTTAATATATTTTTTATGTATATTAAGATTCCCAAGATATTTCTGTTACCCCTAGATCTTTAGAAAATTTTCTTGCTAAAACAAACATATAATCAGAAAGCCTGTTAAGATAGACTAGTATTTCGTCTTGGAAGTTATAAATTTCTTTAAGTTTTGAAACATTTCTTTCTGCTCTTCTGCAAACAGATCTTGCTATATGGCAATACGAAACATTTTGATGCCCTCCAGGAATAATGAATTTGTCAAGTTTTGGCAATTTATTAGAAATTAAATCAATATTATCTTCAATTTTACTTATATCTTCTTTTGTAATCCAAATTTTTTTGTTTTTAAGATAATTTTCTGCAGTTTCTTTGTCCTGAAATGCAAGAATAGCACCTATATTAAATAGATTTTTTTGAATTTCAATTAGAGAGTTTTTGGTAGCGGGTTCATCACTAAAATCCCTAATCAATCCTATATATGAATTTAACTCATCAACTGATCCATAAGCATCTACTTGAATGTTATGTTTTTTAACATTTTTTCCGCCAATCAGCATTGTAGATCCTTTATCACCTGTTTTTGTATAAATCTTCATAGAATTATTTGATTCTAATTGAATAGTATTTAATAAGATATAGATATCTTATTATTAATGCTAAAATTAAAGAAATTAAACTAATATTAAATACTTGAACTCCAATAACCCAATGCAATGATAATAATAGAAGCATTAGAATACTAAATTTTAGGTAGGATAGAATCCACTTGCTTTTGTTTTTCTTTAATAACCCGTAAACTAAAATTAGATTAAAAGGCATTGCCCAAAGTAGGTTGTAGTTCCATCCAGAAGCAATATGATTGCTAAAAAACCATAAATAAATTAATAGTAGACCTATTAAACCAGTAATTAAAAGTAAAATTACATCTAAAATAGCAGTCTTAGATCTTCTTATGTAGTCAAAAAAAGTAATTAGAATAATTATTAAAGATAAAATTAATATAACATAAACCGGTGAAAAGGAATTCTCAGTATAATCTGAATATTCACCATAAATTACATTTGTTTCAACTAGATTACCATCTTTAATATTTAAACTACCTAGATTATCAAAGTATGACTTTAAATTATATGGTAAAAAGAGCTCATCTTTTAAGCTAATATTTCTATCAATAACAGCTCCAAGACATATATCTATTCCTAATGCTCCCCAAGAATTTGGACTAATATGTTTATATACTAATTTTCTGTATGAATTTAGTGTAGTTGCATTTAAATCATAATTTTCGTTTTCTATTTCTTTTTCAAGAATTTCATTAAATATATCAGCAATTTTAGTTGAACAATTATCTTCAAAATAATTATACTGATAGGATCTGTTAGCTTCCCTTGAGTTTGTTATTAGCTTGTTTACAAGTAGTTTTTTTTGATATTCGGACAGGTTTATTTTTTGTTCAATTATTTGTCTAGATTGTTTCACATAACTATTATAAAAATCTTCATAGTTGTTTAATCCAAGACTATAAATAGGTCTGCCTTTTACAAAATTTGAATAAAAATTAGGAGCATTATAATCATATACACCATAGTTAAATACTATGTCAAAATTATTTTGTTTATCAATTACTCTAATCCCTGAGTGTCCAAAAGCATCGCTTAATGAATTTCCAGGACCAATTGTAAGTATGCTAATGTCATATTGAGAAATATTAGCCGTATTTTTTTCTTGTGCATATGAATCAAGAATTAAAACAGATATGATTATGAATAAAATTTTTTTAAGCATTTTTATCTAAATAAATTAAGATCAAATTTTAAAGAAAATATATTTGAATATAATGCAACACTTTGATTTCCAATATCAGTAAAAGCATAATCCATCTCAATACTTCTATATTTGAATCCGATTCCAAAATTTGGCTGGAAACTAACTTCTTTTGAATTGTCAAACTGCAATTCATTTTGAAAGTTACCCACTCCAAGTCTTAAAAACACAAGGTCAATATATCCTAATTCTAAACCTAATGCTGGATTAATACTAGCAAAATTAGTTGAAATTATGTCATTATTCTCTTCAAATTTAATTATTAGATCTAATGCAGCTAACAAAGTGTAATCATTTTTAATATCCATTAACTTTGAAGCGCCTAATTGTAATTTTGGAATAGTTATTTCAGTTCCACTAGGTATTTCTTGATTTTGACCTTCTATAGCATTTTGAATATCATTAAATCTATCTTCATTTATTGACCATGAATTATAAGTAGTAGTAATATCTCTTGCTATTAGACCAAAATTCCAATTGTTGTCAGTTTTAAATTGTAATCCAAAGTCTAATCCAAATCCCCAAGAACTGGAAAAATCTCCTATAATTCTTCTAATAATTTTAAGATTTACACCATAGTTTAAATTTTTAAACTTTAATTTTCTTGCATATGAGAATAGGAAGGCATAATCTGCAGTTGAAAATAGGTTAATTCTATCAAAATTTATATTTCCTTGATTATCTATTAATTGTGTAGTATCTAGAATGTCATCTACTCCAAATCTTATCATTGAAAAACCTAATGCAGAATCATCATCAATTGGAGTAGCATAGGCTATAAAATTATATGTTGCAATATTTGCAAAGTAATTTGAATGCATTAATGAGATTTGTTTGTCTTCTAATTGTAATAATCCAGCAGGGTTCCAATAAGTAGAATTAACATCAGATGTATTTGAAACCACAGCATTGCTCATTCCTATAGATTGAGCATCTACACCAATATTTAGGAATTCGTTAGAATACTTTGAGCTTTCCTGTGCACCTAATTTTAGAACAGAAAATACTAATAAGAAAATTAATTTTTTCATTATTGTCAATATCAATAAAAACTTCTATTTAAGTTCCTTATTGTGTTTAATATTATAAAATCAAAAAATAATTCAAATAAGGAATATAAATATATTATTTAATAAGTTACTATATTAGTAATTCAATCTGTTATTTAACTATTTAATGATACCTAACTTAATTACATTATTGAATCTTTTTGTAGGTTGTATAATTACACTACTATTAATAGAGGATAATCTCTCTGTCAATTCTATTTCATATTTAATTATAATTACATTTTTTCTAGATTTCATGGATGGATTAATTGCAAGAAAATTTAACATGCAAACTAAATTAGGCTCTCAGTTAGATTCATTAGCTGACTTAATTTCGTTTGGATTAGTTCCTGGAATCTTAATGTATAAGCTATTTATGGAGGTCTCCTTAGATCCATATCTTCCTTTATTAGGATTCTTTATTCCTATGGCTTCCGCTTATAGGCTTGCTAATTTTAATTTGATAGAAGGGGATTTGAAATATTTTAGAGGATTGCCAACACCTGCCAACACTTTATTTATTTTATCTTTAATTTTAATTATATCATCTTCTGATGAAATTCTTATTAAAGAAATTATTCTAACTAATAACTTTTTAATTTTTATTACTTTTTTAAGTTGCTATTTGCTGAACTCAAAATTTAAACTAATCAATTTAAAGTTTAAAAATTTTAAATTTAAAGGAGTAAATAAATATAGAATTATACTTATTATAACTTCACTGACATTAATTATAGTTTTAGGTTGGTTGTCAATACCTTTAATCCTATTAATTTATTATGTTATTTCTTATTTTGGATTAACTTATAAGAAGAATTAAGGAGATTGTTAAGATTTTTTTCTTAATTCAAAGTTTTGTCCTAAATAAACTTTTCTTACTGTTTCATCATTAGCCAATTCCTCTGGTTTGCCATCTTTAAGAATATTACCTTCAAACATTAAATATGTTCTATCTGTTATTGCCAAAGTTTCTCTAACATTATGATCTGTAATAAGGATACCAATATTCTTTTTAGTAAGTCTTGTTACTATTTTTTGTATATCTTCAACCGCTAAAGGATCAACTCCAGCAAATGGCTCATCAAGAAGAATAAATTTAGGACTTGTTGCTAATGCCCTTGCTATTTCTGTTCGTCTCCTTTCTCCACCAGAAAGAAGATCTCCTCTATTTTTTCTTATATGAGTCAAACCAAATTCTTCAAGTAACGATTCCATTCTTAAATTCTGCTCTTTTTTAGACAAGCTTGTTAGTTGGAGAACACTTAGAATGTTATTTTCAACACTCATTTTTCTAAAAACAGAAGCTTCTTGCGCTAAATATCCAATACCATACTGAGCTCTTTTGTACATTGGAAATTGAGTTATATCTTCTTGATCAAGAAATATTTTTCCAGAATTTGGTTTAATTAAACCAACAATCATATAAAATGAAGTTGTTTTTCCAGCACCATTTGGACCTAGAAGACCTACTATTTCTCCTTGTTTAAGCTGAAGAGAAATATCTTTTACTACTTTTTTCCCAGAGTAAGATTTCATTAAATTTTCAGCTCTTAAAATCATTTATTTTGTTTTTTTAAAACCAATTTTGAAATAAATATACTTATCTGATATAAAATCATCACAGGAATTGCAACAATAATTTGGCTAGCTACATCAGGAGGCGTTATAATTGCTGCGAAAATTAAAACAATCAAAATAGCATATTTTCTATATTTTATTAGGGAGTTTGGAGTAACTAAACCAATTCTTGATAAAAAGAAAATTATAATCGGGAGTTCAAACATAATCCCACAAGCTAAACATGCAGATCTTACAAGAGCTATATATGAACTAATATCAATTTCATTCATTATTTGATTTGAAACTTGATATCCACCTAAAAAGTTAATAGAAAGAGGCGCTACAACATAATAGCCAAAAATTACTCCAAGAAAGAATAATAAAGAACAAATAAAAATGAAACCCTTGGACTTATTTTTTTCATTTTCAAGTAGCCCAGGACTAATAAATTTCCATAATTCATATAAAACATATGGAAAAGATATAATAAAGCCTGCAATTATTGAAGTCCATATATGAGCAGAAAATTGTCCACCCATTGTCCTATTTTGTATAATAAATGGAAATTCTGTTCCACAAAAATTAGTTTCTACACCTATAAAAGTAGCAGCTTCACATAGAAACCTATAGGTTGGAAATGACATATTTTTTGGGCCAAATATTATAGTGTCAAATATAAAGTCTTTCATAACAAAGCAAACAAGCCCTGTAGCAATAATTGCAAATATTGACCTAAGAATATGCCATCTTAATTCTTCAAGATGCTCTAGAAATGACATATTATCTACATGTTCATTATTCACTATATAATTCCTTCTTTTATTAAACTTTGAATATGTAAAACACCAATGTAATTATTTTTTTCCGCAACTATAAGCTGAGAAATCTTGTTTCTTTTCATAATTGCAAGTGCCTCAGTGGCAAGTAGGGTTTTTTCTATGATTTTAGGACTTTTAGTCATAATCTCAATAGCCTTTACCTTTGATATATCTTGACTTTTTAAAAGTTGTCTTCTAAGATCACCATCGGTAATTACACCAACGATTTTATTTTCATCTAATACAGCTGCAATTCCTAGCATCTTATTAGAAATTTCTATAATGACATCCTTCATTAAATCAGAAATATCTACTTTCGGTAGTATATTTGTGTCTATTAAATCTTCAACTTTTAAGAAAAGGCGTTTACCTAAATTTCCTCCAGGATGATATTTTGCAAAATCATCAGATGAAAAACCTCTTAATTTTACTAAACAAACAGCTATTGCATCTCCAACAACAAGTTGTGCAGTGGTGCTTGTGGTTGGCGCAAGGTTGTTAGGACATGCTTCATTATCTACATAACTGCTTATTACAATATCTGATTTATCTGATAAATAAGACTTTGTTTCACCTGTAATAGCAATAAGTTTATTATTAGTTTTTTTTATAAAGGGAACTAATGCTTTAATCTCTGGAGTATTTCCACTTTTTGATATACAAATAATTATGTCATCCTTTTGAATCAAACCTAAATCTCCATGAATAGCATCTGCTGCATGCATAAAAATTGAAGGAGTACCTGTAGAATTGAAAGTTGCAACAATTTTTTGTGCAATAATAGCACTTTTGCCTATACCACTAATAACAACTCTTCCCTTAGATTTATTAATAAGATTAACTGCTCTTTCAAAATCTTTGGTGAGTAGTTTATTTAGGTTTTGTATACTACTAGCTTGTAGGTTAATAGTATCTTTAGCGTAACTTAAAATAGATTTTTTATCTTTCAAAATTTGGTATTGATGTGTTTTAAAAAAGCATTTAAAATTTTAAACACAAAATATTATACAAAAAAACAAAATTTTTGCTAAAGAATTTCTTAAAATTATCATAATATCATATCTTAATAGTAGTTCAAAAACAGATATAGTTTAATGATTAAATGAAAATTAACGATACAATTATCTACGATTCGTTAAAAAAATTCTTTGGATTTAATGAATTTAAGGGACTTCAAAAACAAGTAATAAATAATATATGTGAGGATAAAAACACCTTTGTTGTAATGCCAACAGGTGGTGGAAAATCTCTTTGTTATCAATTACCAGCGCTTGTAAAAAAAGGAACTGCAGTTGTCGTTTCACCTCTTATCGCACTTATGAAAAATCAAGTAGATCAAATAAGAGGTTATTCAGATATAGAAGGAATAGCGCACGTTTTGAACTCTACCTTAACCAATGATGAAAAACAAAAAGTTAAAGATGATGTTAAAAATGGGATAACTAAACTTTTATACATGGCTCCAGAATCTATTTCAAAGGCATCTAATATAGATTTTCTCAAATCTACTAAGATTTCTCTATTAGCTATAGATGAAGCTCATTGTATAAGCGAATGGGGGCATGATTTTAGACCAGAATATAGAAATTTAAGGGTATTTGCCGATGAATTTCAAAAGAACGTTCCCATTATTGCCCTTACAGCAACTGCTACACCAAAAGTTCAGTCAGACATATTAAAAAACCTAAATATTAATGATGCAAAAATTTTTAAAGCATCTTTTAATAGGCCTAACTTATTCTATGAGGTTAGATATAAAAGAGATAGTGTAGATACAGATTTAATAAAGTTTATTAAGAACAATTCTTCTAAATCAGGAATTGTTTATTGTTTAAGTAGAAAAAAAGTTGAAGAAATAACTAATTTGTTACAACTTAATGATATAAAAGCATTGCCTTACCACGCTGGATTAGATTCTAATACAAGATCTGAAAATCAGGATAAGTTTTTAAAGGAAGATGTTGATGTAATTGTGGCAACAATTGCTTTCGGAATGGGTATTGATAAGCCAAACATAAGATTTGTTATTCATTATGATGTTCCAAAAAGTCTTGAAGGTTATTATCAAGAAACTGGTAGAGCGGGAAGGGATGGAGGAGAAGGCCATTGTTTAGCTTTTTACTCATACAAGGACATTGAAAAACTTGAAAAATTTATTAGTTCAAAACCTAATTCAGAGCAACAGCTTTCCTCTTTATTGCTTGAAGAGATGGTTTCTTATTGTGAAACCTCAATTTCTAGAAGGAAATATCTATTAAATTATTTTGGAGAAGAATTTGATAATAATAATGGTGAAGGAGGAATGTTGGATGATAATATGACTAATCCAAAGGAAAAAATTAGTGTAAAAGATGAAATAATAATTTTACTCAATCTTATTAATGAAACCAAGCAAATTTATAAATCTAAAGAATTGTCAGATATTTTAATTGGGAATGAAACCGCTTTAATTAAATCCCATAAATTAAATGACAAAGACTTTTTTGCAATTGGGAAAAAATTTGATAAATCTTTTTGGATAGGTTTGATTCGACAACTAATTGTCTTAGGCTTTATTGAGAAAAATGTAGAATCATATGGATTGATTTTAATTAAAGAAAAGGGAAAAGAGTTTTTATCTAATCCAAAGGATGTTAAAATATCTAAAGACCATGAATATGTTAACGACAATAAAATTGTAACTCAAAAAAAATCAGAATTTTCTACTGATCCTGAGTTAATGTCAATTTTAAAGAAACTAAGAAAACAAGTTGCAAATAAATTCAATCTCCCACCTTACGTAATTTTTCAGGATCCTTCCTTAGAAGATATGACGTTAAAATATCCTATAAATCTTGATGAATTGGCAAATATACATGGAGTCGGTGAAGGAAAGGCAAAAAAATATGGTAAAGAATTCATTGATTTAATATCAAAATATATTCTAGAAAATAATATTAGTAGGCCTGATGATTTTGTTGTAAAAACATCAGGATCAAATTCAGCTCTAAAATTATATATAATTCAAAGTATAGATAGAAAATTACCATTTGATGATATAATTTCATCTAAAGGAATAGAAATGAATGATTTTATTAATGAGATGGAATCAATTGTATATTCGGGAACTAAGTTAGATTTATCTTATTGTATTGATGATATTTTAGATGAGGATCAGCAAAGTGAACTAAAAGAATATTTTATGGATTCTGATAATGATAATATAGAAGAGGCAATGCAAGAATTTGAAGGAGATTATGAGGATTTTGAATTGAGAATCTATAGAATAAAATTCTTAAGTGAATTTGCAAATTAACTTAATGGGTTGGCATAATAGGTTAATGATAAATTGTATATTCGCTCAAATTTTCTATTAAATGAATAAAGGTATATATGCAGATATTGAAACTTCAAAAGGTTTAATTGTTGTTTCCCTAGAATTTGAAAAGACTCCAGGAACAGTTGGTAATTTTGTATCACTGGTAGAAGGAAATATGAAGAATTCTCATAAAGAGATTGGAAAACCATATTATGATGGGCTCGCTTTTCACAGAGTAATAAATGACTTTATGATTCAAGGAGGCTGTCCATTGGGAAATGGAACGGGTGATCCAGGTTATAAGTTTGATGATGAATTTCATAAAGATCTTAAGCATGATTCTAAAGGAATTCTGTCTATGGCAAATGCTGGACCAGGAACTAATGGAAGTCAATTTTTCATAACTCATATAGAAACTCCATGGTTAGACAACAAGCATACAGTTTTTGGAAAGGTAATTGATGGTTTTTCAGTTTTAGATTCAATCGAACAGGGTGATAAAATTTTAAAAATAAAAATTTCTAGAATTGGTGATAAAGCTCAAAGTTTTGATTCATTGGGTTCATTTAGCAACTTCAATAATCAAAAAGAAGAAAGAGAAAAAAAGAAAAAACTCGAAGAAGAAAAAATGATTAATAAAATATCTAAAGATTTTGAAATCACTGATTCAGGATTAAGATATGACTTAATATCAAAAAATAATGGGCCAAAAGCTAAGATTGGAGATATGGTTAAAGTTCATTATAAAGGACAATTAATTGATGGAACGGTTTTCGACTCTTCTTATAAAAGAAATCAACCAATTGAATTTAAAGTTGGGGTTGGACAAGTTATTAAGGGATGGGATGAAGGAATTTCTTTATTGAGAGTTGGAGAAAAAGCAAGGTTTGTAATTCCTTCAAATTTGGCATATGGAGAAATGGGTGCAGGAGGTGTAATTCCTCCAAATGCCACTTTAGTCTTTGACGTAGAGCTTGTAGAAATTAGCTAGCCTTCCACTTTATATTACAACCAATACTTGGTTTTTGTAGCCTATCGTTTATTCTTTTTTCAATTAAACAATCAATAGCATTATTTAAATCATCTCCATCACAAGAAAGATTATTTCCTGGCCTTGAATCATCTAATTGACCTCTATATATTAATTCCATACTTGTATTGTAAAGATAGAAGTCAGGTGTACAAGCTGCGTCATATTCTAATGCTGTTTGCTGAGATTCATCATATAGGTATGGAAAGCAAAAATTATATTCAATTGCATTTTCTTTCATAAGTTCAGGACTGTCTTCAGGATAATTTAAAACATCATTGCTTGATATAGCTACAAATTTTATTCCTGATTGTTGATATTTATTTGCTATTTCAACAATAGTTTTATTCACATGCTTTACGTACGGGCAGTGATTACATATAAACATTATAACAGTTCCTTTATCTCCTTTTAATTCATCAAGTGTTTTAAATGAGTTAGATGTAACATCCAACAGATTAAAATTAGGAGCCTTAGTGCCTAAAGAAACCATATTTGAGGGTGTTTTTGCCATTTTATAAATTTAATTAATTATTGTAATTTTAAATAAAAGTAAATTATGAAAGCACATAAAGCAAGTTTAACAAATTCTTTGGTGTTAATTATTTTTGGCACATGGGGCTATTTAGATTCTGAAGGAGCCGCTATAACAGCATTAATTCCTGTAATTTTTGGAGTTCTTATTCTAATTATGAATAAAGGACTAAAAAATCAAAATAAGACCGTATCCCATATAGTTGTATTGCTTACTTTTTTAGTTCTATGTGGTCTAGTTATGCCATTACTTAGAAGAATTGGAGAAGAAGATGTAATGGGTATTACTAGGGTAGCTTTGATGATGATTACCTCAGTTTTTGCTATTTATACATTCATAATGAGTTTTATAGCTAATAGGTCAAAATAAGTTTTTGTTTTGGATAAGATATCTTTTAAAGATTTTTTAAAAATTGATTTAAGAGTAGGAACTATAGTAGATGCATCAGATTTTGCTGAAGCTATTAAACCTGCTTATAAATTAAAAATTGATTTTGGAGACTTAGGCGTTCTAAACTCTTCAGCACAAATTACACATAGGTATTCAAAGGAGGATTTAATAAATAAGCAAGTTATTGCAGTTGTAAATTTCCCAAAGAAACAAATTGCAAATTTCATGAGTGAATGTCTTGTTTTGGGTGCTGTAAATGAAAAAGATGTGGTACTTATTTCACCAGAAATTAAAGCTAATAATGGGTTAAAGATTCATTAAGTTAGAAATGATCACTAAAATATATAGCATTTACCAATAATTTATTTGTTCCATACCAGAATGCTCTAAAGTTAGTATTATCAGTTATAGAAATAATTCTTCCTTTATTTACTTTATCAATTTTTAAAGGTACAGTTGATTTTAAATTATCAAGGTTTTCTTTAGAGATATATCCACTTAACAATGGGCTATCTGAATATATTATCGGGTTATTATAGCTATCCTTATCGGCTTCTATAAATATTGTGCTATTTCTAAAAAGTGAAATAGAACTATTCTTAAAACCAAAATTTATTGGATGGGTTCTGTCAATTTTAGCATTAAAAATTGCGCCTCCAATAGCTTGAGCACCAAAATAATTTCTTTTTTCTTCAAAATTTATATTTTCTGCTGTTCGATCAGTTTCTTTAAAATTATATTTTACAAGTTCATTTCTTTCAATCCATTTTATAGAATTCTTGTAGGCTACGAGTGTGCCACCATCTTCTATCCATTTTTTAATTTTAGATGAATTTTTAATATTTAATCCTTTACTATTAGGCATTATAATAGTTGTGTATTTACTGATATCTGCAGTGGATAAATTTCTTACATCAAGTTTAGTTAAATTAATATTATATCTAGTATCAAATAAATGCCATATTTCACCTGCATCATATGCACTAATTCCATCTCCAACTAATAAGGCTATTTTTTTCTTATTTATTCTTCTAAAGTTATTACTTCCTAAATCAATACCTTCACTCATTCCAGTATCTACTCCATGGATAGTTATATCATTATCTTTAGCAATTTTGTCAAGAAATTTATATGTGTTCTCAATTTCTTTGTTAAAAACAGGAATTAATATTGTTCCATAGTCAAATGTTTTTCCTTCTATTTTAAATTTTTTCAATGCAACTTTCGCAATCATATTATTACTTAAAATATCATCTAGCACATTTGGTGTATTGTATTCATGCCACTCCATTAAGTATGCATAGTTAGTTTTTTTAGTAACTCCGCCTATTTTCTGATTTAAAATTTTATAATCTCCAACTTCTCCTGCATTATTCATGTCAATATTCATATCATAATCTAAATTAAAGGCTAGGGGGAAAGTCCATGCTGACACATCATAAAATAGACTGTCTTTAAATTTAGTTCTTGATTCAAACATGGCATTAATGAGTTTTGATTTCTTCTGATTCCTTGGAATAATAAATGCATTGTTCTTTTTATATAATTTTCCTTTATGTTTTAAATCTTTGTTTATATGATAAAACTCTATTTCATGTCTGTCTAAAATTTCAGCTAGATACATAGTTTTACCTCTATCTTTACTATCGCCAAAAATTATCCCTTTATTTTTTAGCTTTGAAGATTCTTCTCTTGAGTCTTTATAGAAATTAAATTGATATTCAATTAGATCTTCTCTTAAGTTTAGCCCTGCCTTTAATGTTGAAATAGCAGCAGTGAATTGATTTTTAATTGTAAAGGGGAAAGTTAGAATTCCATTTGCACTTTCTTGAATATGACCTCTTGAACTTGCTTGTTCAAATAATATACCTACACCTCCATTAATATCTGGGAAAGTAGAACCTTTACCATAGTAAAAATCATCAAAACTTTCTTCAGAATAGTATAATGATCCTATCGCATTAAATTCTTTTACATGAAAATCAGCAATTCTTTTTGTTAATTCCTGATTTAACATTGGAGTTAAAGGATGTGTCCTAGAAGGAATACCTGGCTGAAAGAAAAAAGTTGCATTTGTGCCCATTTCATGGTGGTCAGTTAGGATATTAGGTAACCATTCATTATATGATTTGATCCTTGCTCTTGATTCTGGAAGTTGAACAGGAAGCCAATCTCTGTTCATATCAAACCAGTAATGATTTGTTCTTCCACCAGGCCATACTTCATTATATTCTCTATCGTTAGGATCTGGATTTAAATTCATATTTCTATTCGTATTTGCCCAATAAGCAAAACGTTGTAATCCATCTGGGTTAAAAGAAGGGTCTAATAAAACAACACTATTCTCTAATAAATCATTTACAAAATCACTTTTAGATGCCGCTAGATAATATGCAAGTAATAAACTAGCATTTGATCCACTTGCTTCGTTTCCATGGATAGAGAAGCCTTGATATATTATCACAGGCAAATCTTTATAGTCATCCATTTTATTTCCATCAGAAATTTCTTTGTGCTCTTTTTTTATTTTGTCAATATTTTGATGGTTTTCTTTTGAAGTAATTGTTAGTAATATTAAAGGCCGGTCTTCATATGTAAAACCTCTATTTTCAATTGTAATTCTATCTGATGATTTAGCAAGAACTTCCATATATTGAATAAGCTTATCATGAGTGACATGCCATTTTCCAACTTGGTGCCCTATAACACTTTCAGGTGTTGGGATTGATTCATTAAATATGTTTTCCTGATTAGAAAAATAGTAGTTTAAATCCACAGTCGAATTTTGTGAATATATATTTAAATAAAGGCCAATAAAAAACAATAATAAATACCTCATAAAAATGTATTTAGAGTTAAAAATAAAATGTTAAAAAATAAAAATTAGATGTCCTCAAATTTTACATCAGTAAATTCACTTGAATCCTTATCATCATCATTATTTTCTTCAGCTTCATCATTCGAGTCTTCTTCTCCTTCATTTGATTCAGTTTCTTCTGATGGTTCTTCAGTAGTTTCTTCTTCTTTTTTATAGTCTTTTTGGTGTCTTTCACTAATTACTTCTTCACCTTTTTCTTTAATTATATAATCTGTCATTTCAGATAAGATACTATTGAATTCGCTAAAATCTTCTTTATATAGATAGATTTTATGTTTTTTATAGTGAAATGATCCATCATCATTTGTGAATTTTTTACTTTCAGTTAATGTTAGATAATAGTCCCCTGCCTTAGTAGATCTTACATCAAAAAAATATGTTCTTCTACCGGCTCTTAGTGTTTTTGAAAAAATTTCTTCTCTCTCCATCTCGTCAGTTTTTAAATTAGTATAGTTTGTTTAGATATCAAAAATCCTAAAAAAAAACTAAGAACACAACTTATTCTGTAGTTTCTTTTTTAATTATCTGCTTGTAATACAATTGTTTATAGTATCCATTCTGATCAATTAGTTGATTATGTGTGCCTTGTTGAACTATGCTCCCATTTTCTAAAACAATTATGTTGTCAGCATTTTTTATGGATGATATTCTATGGCTAATTATAATACTTGTAATTCCTTTTGTGTAATCTTCTAATGATCGTAGTATTGCTTTTTCTGTTTCCGTATCCATAGCTGAAAGGCAATCATCTAGGATTAATATTTTAGGTTTTTTTATTAATGCTCTAGCAATGGATATCCTCTGTTTTTGCCCCCCACTTAAGTTAATTCCTCTCTCTCCTAATAATGTTTCATACCCCTTGTCAAAATTGATTATTTCATTATGAATTTTTGCAGTTTTGCATGCATTTATTACATCATTTTCAGTTGCATTATTTAATCCAAATTTAATGTTATTCATTATTGTGTCTGAGAATAGGAATGTATCTTGAGGGACATATCCTATTGTCTCTCTTAAGGATTTTAAATTTATCTTTTTTACAGGGTTATTATCTATTAGAATTTCTCCTTCTTCAATATCATAAAGTCGACAAATAAGATTCATCAATGTAGATTTTCCAGAGCCAGTACTTCCCGTAATACCTAATTTACTCCCCTTTTTTAATATAAAGCTTACATTTTTAGTTGCTATTATTTCTGTTTCAAGATATTTGTATGTTACATTTTTGAAAATAATCTCTCCATCAATTTTAGAAGATTTATTTGGACTAATATTTTCTATTTCAGATCTCTTATTTAAAAATTCATTTATCCTTTTTTGAGATGCTTCTGCTTGCTGAATAATTGAGCTTATCCAGCCAATTGATGCTACAGGCCAGGTTAACATATTCACATAAATTATAAATTCTGCAATTATTCCTATATCACTGATTGTTCCATCTAAATACTGTTTTCCTCCAATATATATGACAAGCAAATTACTAAGTCCAATTAATAAAATCATCAATGGGAAAAATAGTGCCTGAACTTTTGCTAGATTGATTTGATTTAATTTATTTTCAGATGATAAATCATTAAACCTTTTTGAAGTTTTGTCTTCAATAACATATGATTTTATAATCTGAATTCCTGTAAAAACTTCTTGAGAGTAGGAGGATATTGTTGAAAGAGACTCTTGAACAATTCTAGTTCTTTGGTTTATTAACTTACTCAGTTTATATATTGTTATTGATAATACTGGAAGTGGACATATTGTATATAGTGTCAATTCGGGTGATTGTCTATACATATAAATTATAACAATAATTAGTAATGTTATAGTATTTATTGAATACATAACCCCAGGTCCAACATACATTCTAACCCTAGATACATCTTCGCTAATTCTATTCATTAAATCACCTGTCTTATTTGTTTTATAAAAATTTAATGAGAGGTTTTGATATTGATTATATATTTCATTTTTTAAGTCAAATTCAATATATCTTGAGACGTTAATTATAGTTTGTCTTGTAAGAAATGTAAATATTCCAGCTAATACTGATGCTAAAAGAATTAGAAATATATTTTGTATTAGCTCATATTCTACTATTGATTGATCAACTATTATCTCTTTTCTGTAATGATCTATTACATTTATTGAGTTTCTTACTAATCCGGGGGTAAATAGTAGAAATATTCTAGCAATAATTACTATTATCACTCCCAAAATTAGATTTGATTTATACTTATAAAAATATTTATTAAGGTATTTTAATTCTTTCACGTATTATTCTTTCTAAGAAATTTAATAGTATCTTGCGTAAAATTAAATTAAAGTATTTAATTAAAGTTCTTTAAAATGCTTACTAGAAGACATATTCGCTTAAAAGTAATGCAAAATATCTACGCATTAAAAATTTCTGATTTCCAATATACAAAAGAGACAGAGAAAAACCTTTTAGAAAGCATAGATTCTATTTATGAACTATATCTCATTTTACTTCTTCTGCTGGTAGAATTATTAAAAAAGGCAGAAACAAAATTTTCAATTTCTAAAAACAAACTATTGTTAGACAGAAATAACATTTTTGACAATCAAAAAATGATCAAGAATAAGTTTTTGAATAATTTAAGATCAGATGAATTATTAATAGAAGAAATAAATAAAAGGAACTTAGCAGTATGGGATTTAGATTTTAAGTATGTTGATTTAATATATGATCAATTAATTAAAAGTGAGCTGTATTCTAATTATATAAATGATAATAAAATTTCTTTTAATAATGATAAAGATTTTATTTCAAGATTGTTTAAAGAGATTATAGTAAAAGATGAGAAACTATATAACTATTTAGAAGATAAAAACATAAATTGGATTGACGACCTTCCTTTAGTTAATACTTTTATGTTGAAACTAATTAACAAGTCAAAAGAAACAAGGTCTAAAAGATATTTTTTACCAAAATTATATAAAGACGTAGAGGATAAAGTCTTTGCAAAAAAACTGTTTAAAACAACACTAAAAAATTATAAAAATTATAATGCTGAAATCTCAAAAAAGACAAAAAACTGGGATACTGATAGAATTGCCAAGCTAGATTACATTATGTTAAATATGGCATTATGTGAGCTGGTTGAATTTAAAACTATACCTGTTAAAGTAACTTTAAACGAATATATTGAAATCTCAAAAGAATATTCAACTCTAAAAAGCAATGTTTTTATAAATGGGATATTGGATGCTGTAGTAAAAGATTTTACCAAGAATGGTAAGATAATAAAGCAGGGAAGAGGTTTGCATGAATAACATTTTTTTATACTTTTACAGCAAATTTAAAATCTACAAATAATGAAAAATATTTTATTCTTATTGTCATTGTTTTTTCTTCTATCATGTGGTGACGATCCTTTTAGTAAGGTTAAATCTGAAAATGTAGAAATGGCAGTTGTAAGGGATAATACATCATCTAAAATTCCTGTTATGACTTTTGACAAAAAAGTTCATGATTTTGGTACTATCCAAAATGGAACACCTGTTGAAACAGTTTTTTCTTATACAAACACAGGTGATAGTCCATTAGTTATTACAGATATTAAAAGTACATGTGGTTGTACAGTTCCAAGGGATTGGAGTAGAGAACCCCTAAATCCTGGTGAGTCATCACAGTTTACTGTAAAATTTGACGGAAAAGGAGTTAATAATACATCTAAAACTGTTACGATTGCGGCAAATACTGCAACAGGTAGAGAAACGGTAAAGATAACAGCTTTTATCAATAATCCAGAGATGGAAGAAAGGATGAAAAATAGACCGAAACCACCTGGACCAATAATTGAATAATAGATAAGGATGGATTATATATTTCCCATTGCAATCCTGCTTGTATTTTGGCTTTTTATGATAAGACCACAAATGAAGCAAGCAAAAAAAGAAAAGAAGTTTAGATCAGAGATTAAAAGGGGAGATAGAATAGTTACTGTTGGAGGTATTTATGGAACAGTAAATGATGTAAACCATAAAGACGGTACTTGTATTGTTGCAACTATGGCTGGTAAAATTAAGTTAGATAAATCGGCTATATCTATAGAAAAAACAAGCAAGCTTAAGAAAACTTCTTAACCAATAAAGCTGCAGCTACTTTTTAGTTTTTCCATTTTGTTATATTTTTGTAATGTAGTTCATCTTTGTGAATGTATAAAAAGATAATTCTTCCTGTCTTATTTTTATTTGATCCTGAAAAAGTTCATAATTTCACTTTTCTTCTATTTAAAATTTTTTTGAATATTCCTTTTGTTGGTTTCCTTGTTCAAAAGATATATTCAGTTGATAATAAAAAATTAAGTAAAAAATTATTTGGAATAGAATTTAAAAACCCTGTTGGATTAGCAGCAGGATTTGATAAAAATGCTAAGCTTTATAATGAATTAAGTCGTTTTGGTTTTGGATTTATAGAGATTGGAACGGTAACTCCAATAGCTCAACCGGGAAACCCTAAAAAAAGATTATTTAGACTAACAAATGATCAAGGAATAATTAATAGGATGGGCTTTAATAATGATGGTATGCATAAAATTGCTAACAGACTTAAGAAAAATAAAAACATATTAATTGGAGGTAATATTGGAAAAAATAAAAGCACGCCAAATGATAAAGCAGTTAATGACTATTTACTTTGCTTTAATTACTTATTTGATTTTGTTGATTATTTCGTTATAAATGTTAGCTCTCCAAATACACCTAATCTAAGAGAACTACAGAACACAAATTTCCTAAGAGTTATTTTAGATTCTCTGAATAAAGAGAATTTAAAGAAATCAAAAACTAAACCTATTTTAATTAAGATATCTCCTGATTTATCTAAAGAAAACCTTTTAGAGATTGTAGATTTAGCAATATCTCTAAAAATTGATGGAATTATAGCTACTAATACCACAATAAATAGGGATAATTTAACTTCAAAAAATATAAATGAATCAGGAGGCTTAAGTGGAAAGCCATTGGCAAATAAATCCAATGAAGTAATTAGATTTATATCTGATAGAAGCAATGGAAAAATGCCTATAATTGGAGTGGGAGGTATTCATTCTGCAAAAGATGCAATAGATAAGATTAAAGCAGGTGCAGATTTAGTTCAAATTTATACAGGATTTATATATGAGGGCCCTTCTCTTATAAAATCAATAAATAAAGCTTTAGTGGAATAAATAGTAATAGCAGTAATTTATTCATAATGTTTAGTTATGCAGCTAAGCTAATTTATTTTACTATAAATTTTATTGTTTCTTCTTTTCCTTTTGAAACTATATTTATAAAATAAATTCCAGATTCCAATGCTCCTGTTTCTACAGATAAATCATATTGTGACTGAACATCCTTATTCAAAATTATTCTTCCATTTATGTCAATTATTGAATATTTTTCAGGTATTATAGACCCATTTGGCCTAATAGTTAGCAAATATTCAGATGGATTTGGATAAACACTAAAGTTGTTAATTTCTAAATCTGTCAAATTCAAATAATTTGTACTTATTTGCGTACTTTCTTCTGATCCAAAATCTGTATTTGTATGTATTAACAGGTCATCATCAGCCTTTAACTCATAAAATTCTTGACCTGCAGAGCCCATCAAGTTATTATTATTACTTAAACCATCACCTTGAGAATCATATATGGTGAAAGTATAACATTCAGATTGTACTACATCAAATTCATGCGTATAATCATCCGAAGTACTATATGGTCCGCCAGAATATAATATTGTTCCAGAACTATCAGTAAATTCCCATGTATTCTGATCAACGCCATTAACGACTCTTATTGTTAGATATACTTTTGAGGTTTCATAGATACTTGGCTCATAACTAATATAGTTAGGGAAAACTTTAGTTATTGATGAAGAACTTGAGTTTGTAATAGTAAGTGTTACATCATAATCTCCTGGCGTATATGTATGAGATGGGTTTTGACTAGTATAATCTATTATATCATCACCATCAACATCCCATTGCCATGATACTGCACCAACACTTGAATCATTAAATTCAACACTTAAATTATCATCACAATCTTGATTCTCAACTGATGTAAAAGCTACATTAAAAGATGGACACTTATAATAAGATTTAAATGCATGATAACCTGCATACATTCTTGCAAATTGACCATCTGATAAAGTGTTTGTACAGCTTTGTGGTGAATATGACATTACATTTGATGTATCAGGGTCAAAAGGTTGTCCCTGAGCATCAGTGTCATTACCTGTATATACACAACTTACATTACTAACATTACTTCCATTTAATTGAGGATCAGCTGGTGTATCACATATTCTATCACCTGCAGTTTCACAATTAGATCCACTAACAAGTTCATCTGTCAAAACCCCATTTGTAACTCCATGTGTATGAATTAAATTCCAATGATGCCCAAACTCATGAAGTAGTGTAGTTCCACTCGCACTCGTTGTACATTGGTTATCCATAACAATAACATCATACCATTGACTACTACTACCGGGAAGATATGTATATCCACATATTCCATTACCTCCAGAAGTTATAGACTCTACAAAATAAATATTTAGAATATCAGAAACATTGTTTGCATATAATTGACCTTGATCAGCTGTATCAAACTCATAAAGATTGTTTGCAGCAATGTAATTTACATTATCACATACAGTCATTTCTAAGAATGAATTTACCAAGTAAGAATTAGCTTCTTCAATCTCAGCTAAAATATCTGATTCAGAAATAGAAGTTGCACCACTTGCTTGAGTAACTATGTGAATTTTTACAGGAACATTAGTTATTGCAGTTGAGGTTCTATTTTGTTTCAATTGATAATATTCTTTTTCATATTTTTCAATAAGATCACTTTTTTCTTCTAATAGTTCAAAATAGTTTTCTGGAACATCTGTTCCACACATATTATCAATATTTTGAGCGTTAGAATTTAGAGTTATTAAAAATGCTGATATAAATAGTATTTTTTTCATGTTATTTTGCAGATATAATGTAAAAATACTTAATTTTTATTGAAATTGTATTTATGGAAAGTATATTGATTTCTTTTAGTATAGCTAGTTTCTTACTAGCATTGGCTCCGGGTCCAGACAATTTTTTTGTTTTAACATTTAGTGCTAAATATGGAAAAACATTAGGTTTATTTACAGTCTTAGGCTTGGTTTCAGGATGTCTTGTCCATACAACCCTGGTAGCTTTTGGTGTTTCTACACTTATAATAAATAATGATTTCCTTTTCTCTTTGCTTATGTATGTTGGGGCATTTTATTTGTTATTTATTGCATTTAAAGTATATAAATCAGATAATTCAATAAAAGAACTTGATCAGGCTAACAATCAGATAGGTAAATTTAAAGTATTTGTTAATGGATTTTTGATGAATATTCTAAACCCAAAAGTTTTAGCTTTTTTTTTAGCATTTTTTCCAACGTTTATATTTAGTGAATCAATTAATCCTTTGATTCAGTTTTATATTTTAGGAGGAATATTTATGATAATTACTTTAATTGTCTTTTCTTCAATTGCTATTTTTTCTTCTCTTATATATAGAAATTTTAAGAAATATAGATTTTATACAGATTTATTAAAATGGCTAAACATTATTGTTTTAATTTCAATAGCAATTATTATACTTTTTTCTGAAAATTAAGCTAATTTTAATATCTCCATATTTGTTAAAAAATGCCGAAAGTCAAAATCATTGAATGTCCTAGAGATGCTATGCAAAGTATTAAGGAGTTTATACCTACTAATGATAAGATTAAATATTTACAATCTTTAGTGGATGTTGGATTTGATACTGTTGATATAGGCAGTTTTGTATCACCATCTGTAATACCGCAATTATCTGATACTGGAGATGTTATAGAAAAAATAAAAATAACCAACAATACTAAGCT
Source organism: Bacteroidota bacterium (assembly GCA_036136835.1). Taxonomy (GTDB): domain Bacteria; phylum Bacteroidota; class Bacteroidia; order Flavobacteriales; family Flavobacteriaceae. The sequence continues at coordinate 15,094 of JAZABS010000067.1, read as the reverse complement.
ATTGGTTATAATTGCTAATAAGCGTGGAGCCTTAGAAGCTTGCAAATTCTCAAAAATTTCATATTTAGGTTATCCATTCTCTATTTCTGAAAACTTCCAAATGAGAAATACCAATAAAACAATAAAGGAATCAGAAATAGTTCTTATGGATATAAAAGATATATGCGTAAAAAACAAAAAGGAATTAGTGGTTTACCTATCAATGGGCTTTGGAAACCCTTATGGTGATCCTTGGAGTATAGAAATAGTTGAAAAATGGGTTACATATTTGATAGATAAGGGAATAAAAACTATATCATTGAGTGATACCATTGGCTCTGCAGATACTGATTCTATTGGAGAAATATTTAAAAGCTTATCTAATAAATATAAAAACATTGAGTTTGGAGTCCATTTACATACAAACCCTAAATTATGGTATCAGAAAGTAAAAACTGCTTATGATGCAGGTTGTAGGCGTTTTGATGGTGCAATAAAAGGATTTGGAGGATGTCCTATGGCATCAGATAAGCTAATTGGAAATATGCCAACGGAAAAACTAGTTTCTTTTGTTACAGAAAATAATCTTCAAACTTCAATAAATTCTGATCTTTTTGCTAAAGCATTTAATAGCTCATTAGATATTTTTGGCAGATATAAGTAGTACTTTATCAATAAAATTCATTTTCTTAAGTTTTTTCACAATCCAGTTTAATGATATGATTATCAATTAGTTATAATAAAATTACAATGTTTTTAATCGGATAAATATGTACTTTATCGAGATTGAGTCTAAATAAATACCTATATTTGCACCATTATTAACAATAAATAATTATAAAATGAAAAAATTATTACTTTTTATTACTGTATTATTTTTCGGAGTTTATTCAATTCAAGCACAAGATGAGACAAGTTATGGCTTTGCTCAAGGTGATTGGGTTTTAGGTGGAGGTATTACATTTGCTAATGCAGATGATGGAGATACTGAAGAGACATCAGCATCTACTATTGCACCATCAGCTCACTATTTTATTAATGATTCATGGGCAATTGGTGCCTCAGTTGGTCTAATGTCCATGGAAATGGGATCGACTAAAGAATCTAATACTGTTATAGGTGTTGAAGCAAGAAATTATTTTCTTAATATGGGAGAAAGAACAATGTGGTACTATAACATGGGATTCTCAACTGCAAGCGGAGATAGTTTTGATGATTCACTTTCTACAATAGGAGTTGGATTAGGTATGAATTATTTTATGAATGAAAACATTATTATTGACTTTAGTTTAGCAAACTTATTTTCTTATGCTAAACAGGGTGATTCTTCAGCAATGACTGTTGGTTGGTCTGGAGAAATAAATAATGTTAGAGATACTGCTACTCTTTCAATAATTTTTAAACTGTAATTAAGTAAAAAATATAAATTGAAAATAAATAAACCGCCTCCATAAAGGCGGTTTTTTTTATTTGTAATCATTGTTATTATTTAATATTGTCATATAACATAAAATCGTATATTTACATGCAATTAATTAATAATTGCAATGAAACATCATCAAAATAAAATAGTTGGAGAGGCCCTCACTTATGATGATGTACTGCTGGTCCCAGCATATTCGAAAATACTTCCTAAAGACGTTGAAATAAAAAGTAAATTTTCTAAGAATATTTCATTAAATATTCCTATAGTTTCAGCTGCAATGGACACCGTTACTGAAAGTAAAATGGCAATTGCTATTGCTCAAGAAGGAGGTATTGGTGTTTTACATAAGAATATGTCTTCAAAGGCTCAAGCTAACAAGGTAAGAAAAGTAAAAAGAGCTGAAAGCGGAATGATTATTGATCCAATTACCTTACCACTGAACTCTATAGTTAGTGATGCAAAAAAGAGCATGAAGGAAAATAAAATTGGAGGTATACCAATAGTTGATAGTAAAGGAGTTTTAAAAGGTATTGTAACAAACAGAGATCTTAGATTCGAAAAAAACAATTCTAGAGTTATTACAGAGGTAATGACAAAAGATAATTTAATTACTGTTGGAAAAGGGACATCGCTTTCAGAAGCAGAAGTAATATTGCAAAAAAATAAAATTGAAAAATTGCCTGTAATTGATAAAAACAACAAACTTATAGGGCTTATTACCTTTAGAGATATTATAAAATTAAGATTGAAACCAATTGCTAATAAAGATGTTTATGGGAGATTAAGAGTAGCAGCTGCAATTGGAGTAACAGACGATTCTATTGAAAGAGCTGAAGCATTGGTTAATTCAGGTGTTGATGCTATTGTAGTTGACACTGCTCATGGTCACTCTGAGAGAGTAGTTGGATTGTTAAAAGAATTAAAGAAAAAATTTAAAGAAATTGATGTTGTAGTTGGCAATATCGCTACTGTAGAGGCAGCAAAATTTTTGGTGAAGGCTGGTGCAGATGGGATTAAGGTTGGTATTGGGCCTGGTTCGATATGTACAACTAGGGTTGTGGCTGGAGTAGGTTATCCTCAATTTTCAGCTGTTTTAGAAGTTGCTAATGCTATTAAATCTTCTGGAGTTCCCGTAATAGCAGATGGAGGTATTAAATATACTGGTGATATTCCAAAGGCAATAGCTGCTGGAGCTGATTGTGTTATGTTAGGGTCATTGCTAGCTGGCACTAAAGAATCTCCAGGTGAAACAATAATTTTTGAGGGCAGGAAGTTTAAATCATATAGAGGAATGGGATCGTTAGAGGCAATGAAAAAGGGTAGTGGAGATAGATATTTTCAAGAATTTGAATCAGAAGTTACAAAACTTGTTCCTGAAGGAATTGTTGGTAGAGTTCCATATAAAGGTGATTTAACTGAAAGTGTTCATCAATTTATCGGAGGCCTTAGAGCAGGAATGGGTTATTGTGGAGCAAAGGATATTAAAACATTAAAAGATAAATCAAAATTTGTAAAAATTACTTCAGCTGGAATTATTGAAAGCCATCCACACGGGATTAATATAACAAAAGAAGCACCTAATTACTCTAGATAATCACGTATTATTTTAATTAATATTTTTATTTTTGCCTTTCTATAATAATAAGTTGATGTATAGAAAATATCTATTTATTTTATTCCTTTCATTGTCAATATTTGCTTTTTCTCAAGTCGATAATTCTAAAATATTGTTTACAGTTAATGATCAGCCAGTTTTTGCTGAAGAATTTATAAGGGTATATAATAAGAATATAGAATTAATTCAAGATGATTCTCAGAAAGATGTTGATAATTATTTACAACTATATATAAATTATAAATTAAAATTATCTGAAGCATATCTTAGAAAATTAGATGAAAAAGAAACTTATAAAAATGAATTAAGCAAATATGCTAAACAGTTACAATCTTCTTTTTTAACAGATAAGGAAACTGAAGAAAAACTATTATTAGAAGCTTATGAGCGAACAAAAACAGAGGTTGATGTTTCCCATATATTAATTAGGCTTGAAAAAGATGATAACGATACAATAGATGTTTATAATAAGATCCAAAAGTTAAGAACCCTATTATTAAATGAAGATATAGATAAATTAAAAAAGAAGTATCATAATGGTAAGGATGTAATAATTGAGAATCTTGGATATTTCTCAGCATTTAAAATGATTTATAAGTTTGAAAATGTTGCTTATAATACTAAAGTTGGTCAAGTTTCAATGCCTTTTAGGACTAATTTTGGTTATCATATCCTTAAAGTAAATGACAAAAGAGAATCTCTTGGTGAAGTAGAGGTTGGTCATATTATGGCCTATAAAAATAAGCAAGGAGCAAAAGAAAAGATCTATGGTTTATATGATTCAATAAGAAAAGGATCAAATTTTGAATCATTAGCTAGAAAATACTCTGAAGATAAGAACACATCATTTAAAGGAGGTAGGTTAAAAGCATTTAGTAGTGGCCAGTTAAATTCTGTTGAATTTGAAGATATGGCATTTAGTTTAAATAACCCAAATGAAGTTTCACCCCCTGTAGAAACAAGGCTTGGTTGGCATATTATTAAATTATATTCTAAGACCAAATTAAGACCTATAGAGGATATGAAATCTGTGTTAAAAAATAAGATTAAAAGAAGCACTAGATCATCAATTATAACAGACTCATTTTATCAAATGTTAGCGGATAAATATAATGTTAGTTATGATAATAAAGTTTTAGAATATTTTGAATCAATAATAAGTGAAGACTTTTTTAATGACACTTGGGAAATACCTGAAAATTTGGATGAAGAAAAAATCTTAGTTCAAATTCGTGATAGAAAATATACTTTTGACGATTTTGCAGCTCATATTGAAAATAATCAAGGTTCAAAAAACATAAAGGAAAATATAGTTAATGAATTGTATAAGGATTTTTTAAATAAAAATTTATTATCCATATACAAATCAAATCTTGAAGATGACAATAAGGATTATGGATATATATTAAAGGAATATAAGGAAGGTTTATTGCTTTTTGATTTAATGCAAGATAAAATTTGGGGTGTTGCTAGTAGTGATTCAATTAAAATAAAAGAGTTTTTTCAATCAAATAAATCTAAATATTCTTCTTTTGATCAAGATAAAGGAGAGATAATAGGAGATTACCAAGACTTTTTAGAGAATAATTGGATGAATGAACTGAAAAAGAAAAATTCTGTTATAATAAACAAAAAGGTATTAAAACAAATAAAAAAATCATTAAAGAGATGATAAATAGATCCTTCTTAATAATTTCACTATTTGTTATCTTTTCATGTGAAAATTATTTTGTTCCAAAAAATTCAGAACCAATAGCTAGGATAGATCAAGATTACCTCTATATCGAAGATATTGAAAGTTTAATTGATGATGAAGATGATTCTTTTGATTCAATTTTAAAAGTTAATAATTTTATAAATGAATGGGCAACAAATAAAATCTTAAGATCTGGAGCTAAATTAAATTTATCCGAGAACAAATTATCAGAAATTAGTTTAATGGTATATGACTATGAGACAGAACTGCTTTCTAATAGTTATTTAGAAGCTCTTGTAAATTCCACAATAAAATTAGAAACGGATTCTGTTCAATTGGATAGCTTATATGACAGAAATTTTGAGTTATTTAAGCTTAATGAGGATTTAATCAGGTACGCTTATATATATTTACCGAATACTAATCCAGATATTAGTCAAATAAGAGGTAAGTTTAGGAGATATAAAGAAAAAGATAAATATTTACTGGATTCAATCTCATACCAGTTCATTGATTTTTCTTTTAATGATTCAATTTGGTATAAAAGAAGTGATTTGGCTAAAGCACTTCCTATAATCAATGATTATAGATATAATTCGTTAAAAAAATACAAATTTTTTCAATTCAAAGATTCTTTAGGATTATATTTGATTAAAATTACAAGTTTGTTAACAAAAGGTGATTATGCTCCTAAGGAATATGTTTCCCCAACTCTTGAGTATATGATATTAAATAAGAGAAAGATTAGTATGATAAATGAGATAAAAAATGAAATCCTTGAGAATGCAATTAAAACTAATAAATTAGAAATTTATAAAGATGAATAGATATATTATAGCCCTCATATTATTTTTTGTTTCAAACATCATTTATACTCAAAATTCAGCTACTAATGATGATACAAGAGTTAAAATTGATGGAGTAGCTGCTGTAATAGGTGATTTTGTTGTTCTAGATTCTGATATTGATAAGCAGTTTACTCAGCTTAAGGTTTCAGGTGTGTCTACAAAAGATATTACTAGATGTCAAATTTTTGGAAAACTATTGGAAGATAAGTTATATCAACATCATGCTATTCAAGATAGCATTGAAGTTAATAATGCTGAAATACAATCTTATGTGGATCAACAAATCAATATGTTTGCGGAACAGATTGGATCTATGGATAAGTTAATTGATTATTATAATAAAAGTTCTGAACAAGAGTTAAGATCAGAAATGTTTGAATTAAACAAGAATTCTGAATTAGCCAAAAAGATGCAAGAATCAATTATTGAAGATATTGAAGTAACACCAGAAGAAGTAAGGCAATTTTTTAATTCAATTCCTAAAAAGGATAGGCCTATTTTTGGTACTGAATTAAGAGTTTCACAAATTGTAGTTATTCCAGTTACTACCGATGAAGAAAAACAAAAAGTAGTCGATAGATTAAAACAATTCAAAGCTGATGTAGTTGATAATGGCGCAAGTTTTGTTACAAAAGCTGTTTTGTATAGTGATGATGTTCCCTCAAGAAGAAATGGTGGGAAATATACGATAAACAGAAAAAGGTCCCCTATGGTTAAAGAGTTCAATGAAGTTGCTTTTTCTTTGGAAGAGGGTCAGATTTCAGAACCTTTTGAAACTGAATTTGGATATCATATAATTTTTCTAGAGAAAATTCGTGGTCAAGAATATGATGTTAGACATATTCTGTTAAGACCTAAAGTTAATTCTGAGGATATAAAAGATGCTAAAGATAAAATTGAAAATATTAGAGAAAGAATAGTTGCAGGTGATATAAGTTTTTCTGATGCTGCAAGAGATTCTAGTGATGAAAAAGAAACAAAATTTGATGGAGGACTTCTAATAAATCCAGAAACCCAAGATTATAGGTTTGAATTAACTAAAATGGACCCAGAGTTATATTCGCAAATTTCAAATCTTAAAGAAGGAGAGGTTAGTATTGTTTATCAAGATGAAGACAGGGTAAATCCAATAAAATTTAAAATTCTATCTGTCTCCGATAGATATGACGAGCATGTTGCAGATTTTTCAAAGGATTATCTTAAAATCCAAAAACTAGCATTGCAAAACAAGCAATTAAAGGAAATTGAAAAATGGCAGGATGATAAAATAAATGAGACATATATAAAAATATCTATGGAAAATAGAGATTGTAATTTTTATAGCAATTGGTTAAAAAACTAGATTTTTATGATTTTTGATTTTGAAATGATTGAAAAGGTATATGATAGCATTGTCAAGAATGTAGATAATGCAAGAAAAGTAATAAAATCTCCTTTAACTCTTTCAGAAAAAATACTTTACTCTCATTTATGGAATAGCTTAGAAAGTCCTTTCGTTAGAGGTAAAGATTATGTAGATTTCAAACCTGATAGAATAGCTTGTCAGGATGCTACTGCCCAAATGGCTCTTTTGCAATTTATGCAAGCGGGCAAATCTAAAGTATCAGTTCCTACGACTGTACATTGCGATCATTTAATTTTAGCTAAACATGGTGCTGAAAAAGACTTAAAGAGAGCAAATTCTGTAAGTAGTGAAGTCTTCGAATTTTTAAAAACAGTCTCTAATAAGTATGGTATAGGTTTTTGGAAACCTGGTGCAGGAATTATTCATCAAGTTGTATTAGAAAACTATGCATTCCCTGGCGGAATGATGATTGGAACCGATTCTCACACAGTAAATGCTGGAGGATTAGGTATGGTAGCAATTGGAGTAGGAGGAGCAGATGCTGTAGATGTAATGGCAGGAATGCCTTGGGAGTTAAAATTTCCAAAAATTATTGGTGTCAAGTTAACAGGTGAACTTTCAGGTTGGACTGCCCCAAAAGATGTTATTTTAAAAGTTGCAGGAATTTTATCAGTTAAGGGAGGTACAGGATATATTATTGAATATTTTGGTCCTGGTGCAAAATCAATGTCGTGCACTGGTAAGGGTACAATATGTAATATGGGTGCTGAAGTTGGAGCTACTACATCCACTTTTGGTTATGATGAATCTATGGAAAGGTATTTAAGAGCAACTGGAAGAAGTAAAATAGCTGATTCTGCAAATAAAATCAAAGAATATCTAACAGGTGATGAGGAAGTTTATAGAAATCCTGAAAAATATTTTGACCAATTAATAGAAATTGATTTAAGTGAGTTAAAACCACATTTAAATGGTCCATTTACACCTGATTTAGCTACACCAATTTCAGAGATGGCTGAAAAGGCAAAGAAAAATGACTGGCCTTTAAAAGTTGATTGGGGGTTAATTGGATCATGTACAAACTCATCATATGAAGATTTAACTAGAGCAGCTTCTATAGCTAAACAAGCATTAGAAAAAAAATTAAAAACAAAATCAGATTTTGGAATTAATCCTGGTTCTGAACAAGTTAGATATACAGCTGAAAGAGATGGTATATTGAAAATATTTGAAGATTTAGATGCTACAATTTTTACTAATGCCTGTGGCCCATGTATTGGTCAATGGGATAGAAGTGATCTAAAAGGTGAAGAGAAGAATACAATAATTCACTCATTTAATAGAAATTTTTCTAAAAGAGCCGATGGCAATCCAAACACCCATGCATTTGTTGGTTCTCCAGAAATAGTAGCTGCAATTGCAATTTCTGGAAGACTTGATTTTGATCCATTAAATGATAGTTTAGTTAATGAAGATGGAGAAGAGGTTAAATTAGACCCACCATCTGGTATTGAATTACCAAAAGATGGTTTCGATTGCGAGGATTCTGGCTATATTAAGCCAATTGATGATGGAAATAAAATTGAAGTTATAGTAAATCCTAAATCAGAAAGATTACAGCTTTTAGAGCCATTTAAACCCATCGGAAATAATATCAAGGATGCAAGACTTTTAATAAAAGCTTTTGGTAAATGTACAACTGATCATATATCTATGGCAGGTCCTTGGCTAAGATATAGAGGGCATTTAGACAATATTTCTAACAATTGTCTAATAGGAGCTGTTAATGCATTCAATAAAAAAACAAATTTTGTAAAAAACCAATTAACAGGAGAATATGGCGGTGTTCCAGATGTTCAAAGATTTTACAAATCAAGAGGAGTAAATACTGTAGTTGTAGGTGATCATAATTACGGAGAAGGATCATCAAGAGAACATGCAGCTATGGAGCCAAGGCATCTTGGAGTATGCGCAGTAATAGTTAAGTCCTTTGCTAGAATCCATGAAACAAACTTAAAAAAACAAGGAATGCTAGCTTTAACTTTTTCAAATGAATCTGATTATGATTTAATTCAAGAAAATGATCTTATTTCATTCATTGATTTAAAAGATTTTTCTCCTTCAAGACATCTTAAGATTAGGTTAAAACATGATGACGGTTCATTTGATGTAATTAAATTAAATCACTCTTATAATTCTTCTCAAATTGAAGGGTATAACTTAGGTTCAGCATTAAATCTAATTAAGTTGGAGAGTAATTAGTGTATTTTAAAACCGCTAACTATATGTCTAAAGAAACTTCTAATAAATTGAGTTGAGAATAATGATTTAATTATTTGAAGATCATTGTTAATGTTACTTTTTTCATCTAAGAATTTAAATACTTTATCAGTATCATTTTTTTTAAAGAGTAAATAAAATAACTTCTCTCCAAAACTATTATTTCTATATAATACATCTAAAAATATTTTATCCATATGATAATATTTGCTTTTGCTTTTAATTTTTATAAATGAATTATCTTTTTTTATTTCCTGAATTATTTTATTTGAATTTCTTTCGCAGTTTTTGAAAGAATATCCAGTAGAAGGCTTAACCCAGCCACCTGCCGTGCCAATCATAGTGATCTTTTTTAATGAATTTTGATAAAAAGGATAGTTTGTCATTGGAATTATTCCATATTCTTGGTTAATAATCTTATAATTTTTAATATTTAAAATATTTTTTATGTATATGCTTAGATTCTGATCATATTCTTTTGTATCAACTAATTTTGGAGTAAAATATGTGTATTCTACTAAAGCTTTATTCTTAGTTATTGGAAGTACATATGTAAATGCAGTTTTATTTTTATCTCTGATTCTATAATCCATGATTGTAAAAGTTTTTGGATCAAACATGGGTTTTTCGGTTTTAATAATCCATCCTTTAAAGTGTTGTTTTAAAGATATATGTTTATCCATCTTAATTTTTTCTGAAATTCTACTGTCAAAAGCATGATCACATATATAATTATTTTTATTACCTACAACTATGATTTGGCCGTTCTCTTCCCTTATATTTAATACGTCATCTTTTATAAATTTTATATTATCATATTTAGACACTTTATTTTTTACATATTCATAAAAGTCATTAGATTTAATCATTTTATATTTATAATCTTTCAATTTTAGAGCTATACTTTCTTTCTTGCAAATAAACTGTCCTTTTGACCACGATTTTGTAATAATTTCATCCCATTTTCCTTTTCCTTTTTCCCAAAATGAAAAACACTTTTCTTCAGACTTTTTTAATGTTTTGTCAATTACTAATATTTTCTTGTCTTTGAAAAAGCTATTTTCAGACATTGATTTAATTAGATGAAGTCCAGCTGTTCCAGCGCCTACAATAATATATTTGAAATGATTATTAATCATATACTCTGGCTTCTGATTAGACAATATGGTCTAGATTATTTATAAAATTCTTTGAAATATTTTAGTGGAGGCAGTAACATTCCAAAACATTCACCATCTTCTTTCCCTAAGTGTTTATGATGCATCTTGTGTGCACGTCTCACTGCCTTTGCATACCAGTTGTTTGTATTTCTGAATAATTTAAACCTTTGATGAATTAATATATCATGAACAAAAAAATATGTAATTCCATACGCAAATATTCCAAAGCCAATTGCAAAACCATATATAAATCCATATTCTACTTCAGAATAAAAAAAACTCATACTTACAAGTGCATAAAAAATAAAGAAAAAATCATTTCTTTCCCACCATGAATCATGATCTTTCTTGTGATGATCCTTGTGAAGTGACCAGAGAAATCCATGCATTACATATTTATGTGAAAACCACGCCATAAATTCCATAAAACAGAAAGTTGATATGAATACTATAATCCAATTTAGTGTTTCCATTTACATTAGGTTTAATTGGTACTTTACATAGCTTCTTGTAAGAAGTTCTACTTTTTTAAGATTAGCAACTCTAACTCTTGTATTTTTTATTTCTGGAGCTGGAGTTTGTTTTAATTTTTTTAATAATTGATTATAGTATCTGTATGCCATAAAAACTCCAAACTTAGCTTCAATAGGAAGTAATTTTATTCCCATCAATCCTTTTTTAAAATCTTTTTCAATATCATCAATTATTTCTTCTTTTGATTTTTCATTAAGATTATTTAGTTGGACGTTTGGAAAGTAAGAACGTTTCAGAATTTCAAGATCAGATTTATAATCTCTAAGAAAATTTACTTTCTGAAATGCAGATCCTAATTTCATAGCGTAGTCTTTAAGTGTATTATATTTTTTCTGATCTCCTTTTACAAAAACTTTAAGACACATAAGCCCTACAACGTCTGCAGATCCATAAATGTAACCTAGATAATCTTCTTTAGTTTTATATTTAGTAACCGTTAAATCTTTTCTCATACTATCCATGAAAGCATCTACAAGATCTTTACCTATATTATATCTATGATATGTTATTTGAAAAGAGTTTAAAATGGGGTTTAAATGAATCTTATTTTTGATAGCTTTTTCGAGGTCTTTATTAAACTCTTCAAAAAGAATTTTTTTATCATAATCATGAAATGAGTCTACTATTTCATCAGCAAATCGAACAAAACCATAAATATTATATATGTCTTGCCTAATGTTTTTAGAAAGCATTTTACATGCTAATGAAAATGATGTACTATATGTGTTAGTTACTTTTTTACTACAGCTATATGAAACATCATCAAATATTTTTTTCATTTCTTAGTTAGAATTATCGTTTACAATTTAAAAAAATTTTAATTATTCTCATATTTTAGTATTAAATCACTTACAAGTTTCCCTGATACTAGGGCAGGAGGGACTCCTGGGCCAGGAACTGTAAGTTGACCACAAAAATAAAGATTAGATACTTTTTTACTTCTAAGTTTAGGTCGTAAAAATGCTGTTTGAAGTAGTGTGTTTGCTAGACCATAAGCATTTCCTTTATATGAATTATAATCATCAACAAAGTCGTTAACACAATAGCTCTTAAGATAAATTATGTTACTCTTTAAATTTTGCTTTGTTACTTTTTCTAGTTTTTTTATTAGAATATCTAAATATTTTTTCCTTGTTTCTTTATTGTCATCAAGATTTGGAGCTATTGGAATTAAAAATACCCCATTTTCACATCCTTCTGGTGCTGTATGTTTATGAGTTTTTGAAGTGAAACTTGCATATAATAATGGATTTGTTGGCCACTTTGGATCATCATAAATTTCTACGGCATGTTGATCAAAATCTGTATCAAAGATCAAATTATGATGTTCTATATTATTTAGTTTTTTATTAAAACCAATATAAAATAGTAATGCAGAAGGGGCTAATGTTCTTTTGTCCCAATATTTATCAGAATACTGTCTTAAATTTTTTGGAAGTAATTTCTCTGTAAAATTATAATCTGCTCCAGATACAACAATGTCAGATTTAATAATCTTTTCATTTATTTCTAGACCAATCACCTTATTTTTCTCTGTTATAACTTTTGTTACGTTCGAGTTGTTGTAAAAACTTACTCCAAGAGATTCCCCAAGTTTTATCATAGCTTGAACTACATCATAGAACCCATTTTTTGGCTGAAATGTTCCAAGCCCAAAATCTGCATAATTCATGAAATTATAAAATGCAGGTGTGTCAGAGGGTTTTGCTCCTAAAAATAATACTGGGAATTCTAGAATTGCTCTAAGCATATGGTTTTTAAAATCTTTTCTAACTTCTCTTCTTATATTTGTTAAAAAGTATTTTACTTTTTTTATGGTATCTATAGTTACTAATTCTAAAGGAGATTCTCCGGGCATCTTATATATCAAGTCCAATACAGCAACTCTGTAATTTTCTCTTGCATTTAAAATAAATTTTTTCAATTTAATTGAGCTTCCAGTCTCTATTTTTTCAAATCTATTACATATTTTTTCTAATGAATCTTCAATTGGAATACTATTGTTTTCATCGAAATAGACAGAATATGCAGGATTTAATTTGGTTAATTCATAGTAATCACTAGTTTTTTTGTTAAAATCATTAAAAAACCTATCAAATATATCTGGCATCCAGTAGAAACTAGGGCCAATATCAAATGTAAATCCATTTTCTTTTAATTGTCTTGCTCTTCCACCAAAATCATTATTTTTTTCATAAACGGAAACGTTATATCCTTGCTTTGCTAAATAACATGCAGCAGACAAAGAAGAAAAGCCGGAACCAATAATTGATATGGATTTATCCATTTAAAATTATTCTTTATTATTTGTGCGTACGAGAAGACTCGAACTTCCACAACTTATTAAGTTATTAGGCCCTCAACCTAACGCGTCTACCAATTCCGCCACGTACGCCTAAAATTATGGTTCGTTAAAATATATAAATTTTACTTTTTAACAAAATCATCTATAATTGAAGTAATCTCAGTTTCCTTTTTTATTTCTTTGTTAAAAAGGTATGAAAATAAAGGTTTATTATTAATAAGTTTTTTGAGTGAAATATCCTTATTTTTTGAGTAAATGTCTTCCCATTTCTTTCTAACTAATGCCCATTTTTCTTCATTTTGATTCCACCAGTCAACAGCCTCCTTACATTTACTATCACTAACTTTTTTATAATAATTATATCCTTTTTCTTCAGCAAGAACAAAATCAGTATTATTTCTAATAATTTTTAAGTTATCTTGTTCATGAATCCATCCATCATCAACAATTTCATGTCTATTTCCTCTTTGCATCAAATTGTAATCATCTCTTTTAGTATATTCTCTCCTAGGCAATGGTGCATCTGTTATATTTTCCCAATAGCTTTTATCATCAAAATGAACCCATCTTGATGAGCCTTCATATCTTGGACTATCATCAACTTGATAAACCTTTTGAGTCCATTGATTTTTTACATTTTTTTTGTCATATTCTCTATATTCCCATCTATTATTTGATGAATATGAATATAAATCTGTGTTTTGGTATATCCAATCTTGTCTCCAGTGTTTAATTATTGATTTTTCAGTAACAAGAATGTGCTGAATAGATAAATGATTTTTTTCATCTTTAATTAATAATGCTAATTCAAGTGCTTTTGCTTTATAATTCTTTGATCCAACATAACTAGAATCATTTGAATAATTAAACGTTTCTGCAAATTTAAACTCTACTTCAAAACATCCACACATGTTTTTTATAGCATCAATATCTTGTTTTTTTTGTGAAAAAAGATTAGTGCTAAATAATATTATGATTAAAATTGAAAACTTTTTCATTGTAATTTTTTAAAAATTCCTTGTTATTATATAATAATTAATAATTATCTTGCAATTTAGAATTAATCTAAATAAAAACAAATGAAAAAGATTTTAATTTTCTTATTCTCTATCTTACTTATGTTCTTTGGTTGTGATACTAATGAATCAAAAGAAATTAACATCTATAGTCAAAGGCATTATGAAGTTGACAGGAAACAGTATGAGAATTTTGAAAAAAAGACTGGTATAAAAGTTAATGTTATAAAAGCAAATGCTGACGAACTTTTAGAAAGATTGAAGAATGAAGGTGAAAATAGTCCAGCAGATTTATTTGTTACTGTTGATGCTGGAAAACTTCAAAAAGGTGTTGAGATGGGATTGTTTCAAAAGATCAACAATGATGTTATCAACAAAAAAGTAAGTAAACAATTAATAGATAAAAATGGATATTGGATCCCTATTACATATAGAGCAAGAATTCTTGTTTATAGTAATGATAGAGTTATGAAGTCTGAGTTAAGTACTTATGAAGATTTAGCTAATGAGAAATGGAGGGGAAGAATTCTTGTAAGATCATCTTCAAATGCATATAATCAAGCTTTAATGTCTTCAATTGTTGCTAATAATGGGGATGAATTTGCAACAAAGTGGTCGTCAAGTATAGTTAAAAACTTTGCACGTAATCCAAAAGGTAATGATAGAGACCAGGTAAAAGCAATAGCTGCAGGACAAGGAGATCTTGCAATAGTTAATTCTTATTATATAGGACTTTTACTCTCTTCTGATAATCCTGAAGAACTTAATGCTGGAAATTCTATAAAGGTCCATTTCCCAAATCAAGGAGAAAACCAAAGAGGAAGTCACATTAACATATCAGGTATTGGGTTGACTAAACATTCTCCAAATAAAGAAAATGCATTAAAATT
>JAZABS010000066.1:0-8525 GCA_036136835.1 Bacteroidota bacterium | reverse complement strand
ATTGCTATTGAAGTAAATGACTACCCAGGGTTTATTGCCAATAGGATTTTAATGCCTATGATAAATGAAGCAATCGAATCATTAAATACAGGCGTTGCTAAGGTCAAAAATATAGATAGCATTATGAAAATTGGAATGGGTCATCCAATGGGACCTCTTCAGCTAGCAGATTTTATAGGCTTAGATGTGTGTCACTCAATCCTTGAAGTAATGCATAAAGGCCTTAATGATTCGAAATATGCACCTTCTTCCCTACTAACTACTATGGTAGAATCAGGTCAATTAGGAGTAAAATCTGGAGAAGGTTTTTATGATTACTCTAGCAGTAAAAAAGCAGAGGTAGTTGCTAAACAATTTCAATAATCAATAATGGATATAAGTAAAAATTTAGATGAGATAAGAAAATCTCTTGATCCCTCAATAAAATTAGTTGCTGTCTCTAAAACAAAGTCTAATCAACAGATAATGGAAGCTTATAATCATGGGCAAAGAATTTTTGGAGAAAACAAAGTCCAAGAATTAACATTAAAGCAAAACACATTGCCAAATGACATTAAATGGCATATGATTGGACATCTACAGAGAAATAAAGTAAAATATATAGCAAGCTTTGTAAAGCTTATTCATAGTGTAGACAACCTAAAACTTTTAAAAGAAATTAATAAACAAGCGTTAAAGAATAATCTAACTATTAATTGTTTATTACAGATTAAAATAGCTTCAGAAGATACCAAATTTGGAATGTCTATAGATGAAGCAAAATCGATACTATCTCAAGAAGCCAAAAGTCTAAATAATATATCTATAGTAGGATTAATGGGCATGGCTAGTTTTACTAATGATCAGAATATTTTGAAAAAAGAGTTTAGTTTTATTAGCAATTTTTTTAATGAAATAAGGACTCTATATCCTAAAATAAAAATATTGTCAATTGGGATGAGTGACGACTATAGATTAGCAATAAAGTACGGGAGTAATATGATTAGAATAGGAAGTTCAATTTTTGGATCACGAAATTAAAATCTATTATTATATACGCAATAATTGATATAGAAACTACTGGTGGTAAATTTAATGAAGAGAAAATTACCGAAATAGCCATATACAGGCTGGATAATGATGTGGTTACTGATCAACTTCACACACTAGTATACTCTGAGAAAGAAATTCAACCATTTATTCAAAATTTAACTGGAATCAATAAAGGTATGCTAGAAAATGCACCGAAATTTAGCTCTATATCACAAAAGATTAATGAGATTACAAAAAACTGTATAATAGTAGCTCATAATGCTGACTTTGATTATAGAATATTAAAAAATGAATTTAATAACATGGGTATTAAATTCAGGAGAAAAACCTTGTGTACAATAGAAATTTCTAAACAGATTCTTCCTAAAGAAGAATCATATAGTTTAGGTAAACTAGCTAAGAGTTTAGGTATAAATATTGAGAATAGACACAGGGCAGATGGTGATGCAATGGCTACTTTAAAACTATTTAAAATTCTTCTAAAATTAGATGAAGAAAATATTATTGATAAATTAATTAAATGAACAATCAGCTAGTTACAATAATAGGCCCTACTGCAATAGGAAAAACAGGTTTGGCAATTAAAATTGCTGAATTTTATAAGACTGAGATTGTATCAGCAGATTCTAGACAGTTTTATAGAGAATTGAATATTGGAACTGCAAAGCCATCATCTTCAGAACTTTCTAAAATTAAACATCATCTTATAAATAGTAAAAGCATTCATGAGCAGTATAATATAAATGATTTCGAAAAAGATGCAATAGAATCAATAAACTCAATATTTAAAAAAAATAAAGTTGCAGTTCTCGTGGGTGGATCAGGATTATTTATAAATTCAGTATTGTATGGATTAGATGAAATACCGGCAATAGATGAGAATATAAGAAATTCTCTTTATTCTGATATGGATTCATTAGGGATTAAAACACTCCAAGAAAAATTAAAATTATTAGACCCTAATTCATACGAAAATATTGATATAGATAATCCTAGAAGATTGATAAGGGCACTGGAAGTAACTATTGGATCAGGAAAACCCTACTCAAGCTTTTTAAAAAAAACTAAAAAAACTAGAAATTTTAATGTAATTACAATAGGATTAAATCAAGATAGAGCTGAACTTTATGAAAAGATAAACGCTAGAGTTGATAATATGATTAAAGATGGTCTAATTGACGAGGTTAAAGGGCTATTAGAATTAAAAAACCTAAAGACGTTGAATACAATTGGATATAGTGAGGTATTTAAATATATAGATGGAGTCTACTCAAAAGATGAATGTATAAATGAAATTAAGAAAAACACCAGAAGATATGCTAAAAGACAGCTGACCTGGTTTAAATCAATAGAAAACGTAAAATGGGTATCTCCTAATTATGACCTTAAAGATGTCTTAAATCATATTGAACATCTAATCAACAACTAGTCTAAAGCCTTCTCCATGGATATTATTTATTTTAACATTTGGATCTAATTCCAGTTGTTTTCTAAGTTTTGCAATATAAACATCCATACTTCTAGATGTAAAATAATTATCATCCCTCCATATTCTTGTTAAAGCCAACTCTCTTGGCATTAAGTCATTTTTATGTAGCAATAACATCTTTAAAAGCATATTTTCTTTTGGAGACAACTTAACATGCTTATTATCCTTGTACTTAAGATGTCTTAGTTTAGAATTGAATTCAAAAGAACTAAACTTAAATTCATGTTCTTCAGTATCCAAAATAGCACTTAATTTATTTCTTTTTAGAATAGCTTTGATTTTAAACAGTAAAACATCACTATCAAATGGTTTTTTTAGATAGTCATCTGCACCAATTTTGTAACCTTTTAAAACATCCTCTTTCATGGACTTAGCTGTTAAAAATATCAAAGGAATATCTTGATTTACTTCTTTTATTTCACCAGCTAAAGTAAATCCATCCTTATAAGGCATCATAACATCTAGAATACATAAATGAAAATCATATTTTTTAAATTTCTCAAAACCTTCCATTCCATTTTTTGCTAATACAACATCATAATCATTCATTTTTAAAAAATCACGAAGTATAATACCAAAATTTGGATCATCTTCTACTAATAAAATTCTTTTTTTGTCATTCATGATATATTATTTATTTGTATATAATTCTATCGAAAACAAGCTTCCTTCTCCAACTACACTTTCTAAATCTATTTTACCATTATGGTAATCAACTATTTTTTTAACATATGCCAAACCTAAACCATGACCCTTAATATTATGTAAATCGCCCGTATGTTCTCTATAAAATTTATCAAATATTTTATTTTGAACATTTTTTGACATCCCAACTCCATTATCTTGAATTTTCATTACAATTTTATCATCAATATTTTCTGTAACCACTTCTATATTAGGCTTTTTGTCACAGTATTTAATTGCGTTATCTATAATATTTATAATAACATTTGTTAAATGAGTTTCATTTCCGTAAATCTCTGATTTATCTGCATTTAACTTCAAATTTATAGAACCTTTTTTATTTTCTAACAATAATTGCACATGAGAAACAGCAATTTTTATTAATTCATTTAAATCAAGAGAAGTTTTATCAATATTTAATTCTTTCTTCTCTAATTGAGAAATCATCAATACATTTTCTACTTGATCATGCATTCTCTCATTCTCATCTTTTATCATCTTTAAATACTTTTTAACTAAGCTTTTATCATTAATTGTTTTTGGATTTTTTATAGAATCCAAAGCTAGATTAATAGTAGCTATTGGAGTTTTAAATTCGTGAGTCATATTATTGATAAAATCCGTCTTAATTTGTGATATTTTTCTCTGCCTTAAAAGTATAAGAACAGTATATATATATACTATTATTATTGCAAAAGTGAAAAGAACTGAAACCAAGGCAATTGAAACAACTGGTGCAACTAGAAAAGGAGTTCTTTTAGGAAAATTTACTCTGATAGAATAATTACTTTGATTATTCTCATCTGAAAATAAAGCTGTTTCAAATGTATTGTTTTTTGATACAAAATTTTCAGATTTTATGCTAGTAATTGAATCCATATCAAATATTGCAAATTCAAATGGTATATCAATGTTAGCTCTCTTAAATCTAAATTTTAAAAAATTATTTAAGGACATTACATTTCCGACTCTTCTTTCAATCGTATTCTTTTTTGCTAGATCGTGATATGCAGTTTCAAAAAGGATTTCCTTGCTTCTTGAAATTTCACCAATTTTTGACAGGAATTGCTCAGGGTTAATACCTGAAAATTCTTGGTCATTCTGGATTTGTATAAATTTTGTTTCCCTTTCACTTGAGACTCTCTTTAGATTTAAACTGTCTTGAATAGCATTTAAAAACTGAGGTACTTTTAGATTTTCTTCAACTGATGCATTTCTATACATCATTATCTCATTATTTTCTCCATCCTCCTGAATTATATACAAACTATTAATAGCAGTAGTGTCAATAGTTGCTCCACTACTAATAAGATCTCTGAATTTAACTACATATCGTCTAAACTCTCTTTGTTCCAGCCATGTAACCCCTTCAGATAAAGCTACTGTAACGTCTGAATTGAATTTTCTCTCATTATCTTGATAAATTTCAGATATAAAAAAGCCTTGGATAACAATTATCCCAAGTAATGACACAGTCATTAATGTAATTAGAAGAATTAGAGTTTTTTTACCCATAACTCAAATTTACTGCAAAAATACAATGGATTAATTAATTTAACCTATCGTTAACATATGATTCCAAGGGAATTAAGCTAGATTACTTATGTCATTATGGACCTGCATAACCCTCTCTAAAATTATAGATTCGTCTATATTTTCTATAATATAATCTGACTTTTCAGTCTTAACTTCTTCAGGCAATTGGTTATTTATTATTGAAATAATCTTATCCCGTGAAAAATTATTTCGATCTATTATCCTTCTAATTACTTCCTCTTTAGGTGCTACAACACATATGATTTTATCAAAAGCGTTTTCTCCATTACTTTCAAAAACTATTGCAGATTCATAGATTATATATTTAGAACTTTGATTTTTTAACCAAGAATTGAACTCCTCTGCCACATAAGGATGAACAATAGAATTCATTTTTTCTAATAGATTTCTGTCATTAAAAATAGCATTTGACAAATAACTTCTATTAAGTTTATTATTCTCATATGCATTTACGCCAAAGACTTCTATTATCTGATTTTTTAAAGCATGATTGCTACTCATTATTTCTTTAGCAATAACATCTGAATTAAAAACAGGAATTCCCATCTTTTCAAATAGGTTTGAAACAGTTGTTTTCCCTACACCAATACCTCCTGTTATAGCTACTTTTATCATTCTATAATTACGTATTGAATTTGATTGTTTTCGATTCTAGATTTCTTAACATTTTCAGGTTGTTTTGTAATAGTTGAAATCATTATAGAATTGTCTTTATTAATTGTGTTTAAGTCACATTCCACCCTAAAATCCATTGGATTTACAGTTTTATAATCTTTTATACTTACTCGGTACAAAACAGAAACGACCTTAGGAAAGTAATTTATTCTCATGTTATCCTTAATATTTACAATGGTTACTGGAACTTTTATAGATTCTTCAGTAAATTTTTCAACTTTTAAATAAAAATCTATCTCATTTTCTGAATAGATTACATTCTCATTTTCTGAAGGCTTTATCTTAATTTTTCTATTGATATCTTGATCTACATCTTGTAAAACTAATTTCTGTGCTTGAATTTCATTAATTGAATCAATAAGAGAATTTGGTCCAGTAATCGAAATAAAATCTTTTGATAATTGATAAGGCTCAAATGAATCAAAACCAGATTTATATTCTAGTTCAAAATCTAGCTTTACAGGAACCTTTTTAGATTCATATTCTTCAATAATAAAATCTATTTCATCTACAGAGGTTGAAATTAAGGTAACGGAACCATCAAACTTTGATTCTAAAACAGAAAAGTTTCTTTGCTTAGACCATTGATATTTTGATTTACTTTTTTTTAAGTCATTAAGAGAAATTTCAATTATAGGATCCTCCATATAATATTTAGCAAGGTTATATCCATAACCATTTAATTCAACCCTCATACTGTCAATTGATTGGTCTAAAACAACTTGATTTGATGGGATATCCACTGGTTTTACCGCAAAAACTATAACTTTTGTGTAGTTGGTAGTTAGTTTAGATAAAAATGAATATGTTAGAGCTAAAAGCGCAAAAAATATAAATACATTGAATTTTCTAGTCTTATATACTGATCTAAACTTGTTTATCATTTTTATTATTTAGTAAAAAATACTTCTGGAAAAACCTTTTCTATATTCTTATTATTAAAAATTAATATAATACTTGACTTTAAATATCCTAAACCATATCCTAATATCTGTATACCACTTGTAATAATTGATAAAAGTCCAATTTTTAAACTTCTATTTACAATTGTTGATGAAAGAAATATTAGTGTCATATAGGCTGCTATTAGATATAATAATATATAATTTCCTCTAATGGATTCTATAATTGAAAAAATCAAATACACTAAAGCAAATGTCGGAAAATAATATACTAATCTGAATGATTTTGGATGCCAATGATTAAGTATTGGCCTAACTAGCCCAAACTTGTATACTTGTTTAAAAAAACTACCAATAGAAACTCTTCGTTTATGAAATACTAAAACATTACTATACAATGCTGTAGTAAATCCTAATTGATTTAATCTAATTGAAAGATCAGGATCCTCGCCTGGATGAATATTGCCAAAACCATTTGATTTATCAAAAGCCTCTTTAGATATTCCCATATTAAAACTTCTGGGCTGAAAAAGCTTTTTCTTATACCTCCCTCCTCTTATTCCGCCAGTAGTTAAAAACGATGTCATAGAAAAGCTAACAGCTTTTTGATAAGCACTAAATGACTCATGTGATCCATCTACCCCTCCAAAACACTCAACATAATTGTTTTTTAAATTATCCATTACATTTTTCATATAATCTTCTGGTAGAATGCAATCTGAATCAAGAATTATAAAATAGCTGCCTTTTGCTAGTTTCATTCCATGATTTCTAGAATCACCAGGACCTGTATTTTTCTTTTTGTAATAGGATATATTCAATTGACCTTTAAAATCTTCAATAACATCTTTAGAATCTAAAGTAGATCCATCCTCAACAATTACAATTTCAAAATCTTTTGAAGAGGTTAGTTTAGAAAAGCTATCTAGAAGCTCTCTTATCTCATTTGGCCTATTGAAAACAGGGATAATAAAAGAAATATCATTTTCAGTCATAGGTCAAATTTAATCAAACAAGTAGATATAAAAAAAAGACCCAGTTTAAAAACTGAGTCTTTTTTTGTCTTATTTCTAAACTATTATTCAATAATTAATTTAGAAACTTTTTTGTATCCATTTACAGTAACTTCTACCATATAGAATCCTGTATTAATAGATGATATATCTAACATATCTCCTGATATAGTAGTTGCTAATACCCTTCTACCATTTATATCAAATAGCTCCACGTATTTATCACCACCAATTGGGGATTTAATTGTTACATAATTTCCATCTACTGGATTAGGATATATCCTAAGATCTGCAAGCTCCACATCATTTATGCTTAATGCATCTGTTATAACAACAGCATAATCTTCAGTTTCACCATAAGTATAGGCTTCGCAAGGATCACCTGAACTTGCCTGCCAGTTTGTTCTAACTCTTAGTGTATGTTCACCTAGATTAGCATCTGCAGGTATAACGGCAGGGAAAGTAGCACTATGATCTCCTGAACCAGCTCCATCTGCTATAACATAATCAGTAACAATCTTTTCATCTTCAGTATACTCATAATCATCATTAAAATCAATCCACATTGTAACCCATTGACTTCCATAACCAGTCTCTACTGTAACATCATAAGTTTCTCCTTGGGCTAAGTCTGTGATATAATCACATGCCTCATCCTGACAGTTTACGGAAACGTTCCCTGTGTAGACAGAATAACCATTTTCACCATCAGTATCATTACATCCTGACCAGTTATAAATACTACCCATCGCAAACGACACAACACCATCTCCATAACCGCAACCAGATGTATAAGTAGCAGCACATGCCATACAAGATGATAAAACGGTAAATGTCTGATCACAGTTTGAATCATCTCCTGCAGCAGTAAATGTAACAGGTGAACTTCCAGTATAAGGTCCAAATGTTAACACACCAGCAGCTTGTGCATACTGAACATTTCCTAGATTATCGGTAATAGTATATAATGAAGATGATCCTAAATCAGAAACATCAACATCAATTGTCCACTCTCCAGTTGATCCATCACAAGTATTTGCAGTAGGTGTTATTACAGGATCTTGACATGTGTTTTCAGAAATTACAAGATCATATCCAACGCTTTGTGGAGATGCCCAAGTAGAAATCACAATATAGTATGTAGTCCCACTATAGACATTCATATCAAATTCT